>JAVCDC010000147.1 GCA_030765135.1 Candidatus Tritonobacter lacicola
TCAAATTTGTGGCTGAGTCCCTACAAACTTCATTTTCCGGGGATCTTCCCAGTATTTGCAACGACTTACGTCAAATTATCTTCTAAATTTAATGTTTTTTTCAACTAAAATGCGAAAGTCGGGCTAGCGGCACAAAGACTAAATGCTTTATGTTCCCCACTTGATATTCACATCTAATCTTCTTAGTGCCTTCGTGTCTTGGTGGCGATTACTGCAATTCAATGAGAGCGAGTCAGCATTTGCGGGTTCGATTCATGGTCCTTGCCTGAAGGAAGAACTTTACGCGGGAGGGTAGAGGAACTCAAGGCACCGCCCGACACGCTGGCGCCAGAAGACCTCGTTGTGGAAGTGGCCCTCCGCCACGATGCCGAGGAGCGTCTCCCCGGGGACCATCCCTTTCTGTCTCGCGATGCCGATGATCTTCCGCGTGATGCCGGTGAAATCGTCGATGTGGGGCTGGTCGTACGCCCACCGCGTGCCACAGTCGGCGTAAAGGCGGACCATCGGCAGTGAGTCCAGGGAGTGCATCCTCTCCAGAACGGGGTCGGCGGGCACACGCGGGTACGAGAAGCTCCCCACCAGCCCGAAGACGTCCGGGCGCGTCAAGCCGGCGAAAATGACGCAGTTGGCGGCGTACGACGCGCCGATGAACCCCGTCTCGCCGGCCTCCCGCGTAATGGGAAACTCCTTCCTGAGTTCGGGGAGCACCGTATCGGCGATGAAGTCGATGTAGCGGGGGGCAACGCCCTGGGGCGGAGGGAGGTAGGTGGCGTCCCTGTCAGGAAGTGAGAAGACGGACACAAGGACGATGTCCCGGCATCGGCCGCGGCGCGCCCTGTCCACGGCGCTGGCGTCGGTGTGCCAGCCGCCGCACGCCCCCTGGTCCTTCCACTGGTTCTGCCCGTCGTTCAGTACCATGACGGGGTAGGGGCCCCCCTCCCCCCTCCCGCAATCTCGCGGGAGCATGATGTTGACGGTGAAGGTGTGCCCGAGAGCCGGGGAGTAGATCATCCTCGTCAGGTATTCCGGCGGACGCCGCTCACGTGGAGGCCTGCAGGGGAAAAACTCGCCGCCGGCAAGGTATATCTCGCTGCAGGACGGCTCATAGTACCCTCTTCCGGGAGGCCTGTCCTCTTTGTCGCCACACGAGAGGTAAAACCGCTCTCCCGCGTCCATCCTGATGTCCGCCTCGAAGAGGCCCTCCACCGGGGAGCGCCCCTTCCCCGCCCGCCTCATCGGGAACCGGCGGAGCTCGCGGCCCCTCCTGCTGCAGAGGCGCACCTCCGGCGCCTCCCACCCCGAGAAGTAGAAGAGGCGTGTCTTTCGACCGCATTCAGAGGAGAGCATCTCCTCCAGGCGCCTGGTTTCGCGGAGGCCGCGCGGGAAGCCTGCCGCCATCCACTCAATCACGCGCCGGGTCACCGGCGCGTGATTGCGTCCGAAGAGGATGGAGCCGTGCGAGTAGCCTTCGAAAACGAACAGGGAGGCGCCGTAGTAATCCGCAAGCGCGGCCTGAACGCGGTCATCCGCGGAGACACCCACCATGAGCACGGGGCAGTCGATCGCCTCCGCATCCACCTCGATGTGCTCCACTTCCAGCTCACGATAGGCACGGCCGGAGAGGAACGATTGCTTGAAGTTCTCAAGGATACCGGCATACTCCTCTTCGCTCACCGGCCCGCCCGACATCTCTTCCACAATCTTCCTGCTGGGCCAGAAGTCCAACACGGGGCGCGTGTCCACCGCTTCGCCCGGCTGCGCGCCTGCGATCTCCGCCACCCGGCGCGGCGGGTCGCTGTCGTAGAGGACGAGGGCGTGCGCGCCGTAAAGCTCCGCCGCCTTCTGCGCCAGGACGCCCCCCATGCTGTACCCGACGTAGATCACACGGTTCAGCTTAAGATGGTCGCGGGCGGCGAGTATGTCGTCGAGATAATCCCAGTGGTTGAGTGAGGCGACCTCGTGACACCGGCTCTTGTAGTAGCCCCTGAGGTTGAGAGCGTACGCCGGCCAGCCGCGCGAGGCCCAGTAGTCGAGCTGCTGGCGGCAGATCCAGCTTCCGTCGAACGCGCCCCCGATGAAGAGCAGAGAGGGATTCCCCGTCTCCATCTCCGGCCGCACCCCCTCGACGAATATCCGGTGGGGGCCCGCGTACGTCTCGAAATCCCTCACGCCGAAGAGTGGGAGAGGGGTCATGGGAGAGGGGTCAAATCTTCCCCCTTGACTTTATAGCTGACTGCGGGCTCGGGAAACATATATTGTAAAGGTTTAACCCCGTTCGGGGGTTCAAGAGGTGATGCGTTGTCTGGATTGCCTGCGGCGGTCTACCTCTTTCAGAAAACGCTTCCGCATGCGGATTGAAAGAGGCGTGAGTTCCACCAGTTCATCCTGGTCGATATACTCAAGTGCAACCTCCAGCTCCATCTTTTTCGGGGCCTTAAGCGTCACCGTTGCATCTTTGGTGGCTGAACGCATATTGGTGAGCGCTTTCTGCTTCACCACGTTGACAGTAATATCAGAATCCCTGCAATGCTCGCCTACTATCTGGCCTTCGTAAACCTTCTCTCCCGGCACTACAAACATTTTGCCGCGGTCGGCGAGATGATTGAGCGCGTAGGCTGTAACCTGGCCGGTTTCCAGGGCTATCATCACGCCGTTACCCCGCCCGGCAATTTTGCCCCGGTAGTGGCCGTACTCTTTAAAGCGGTGATGCATGATGGCCTCTCCCTGCGTGGCCGTCATCATGCAATTCTGCAGGCCCATAAGTCCGCGGGCGGGAATATCATATTCCATGTGGGTCCGGTCTTTATAAGCAGACATATTTACCATTTCGGCACAACGTTCCCCCAGAAGCTGCATTGTAACGCCCAAACTGCCGGTAGGCACGCTGATCACCATATGCTCAATCGGTTCGAGAAGCCTGCCGCCTTCATTATGAAAAATGACCTCCGGCTTCCCAACTGTGAACTCGTACCCCTCGCGGCGCATGTTCTCCAGAAGAATGCCAAGGTGTAATAGGCCGCGGCCTGAAACAACGAACCCACTGTCGCGCTCTTCCATGTGCAGGGCAATATTTGTCTGCAACTCCTTGCTAAGACGTTGGCGAATCTGTCCACCGGTAAGATACGTGCCCTCCCGGCCGCTGAATGGCCCATCGTTAACACGAATGGTCATATGGATTGTTGGCTCGTCGAGGGGCAGAGTCTGGAGGGGAACGGGGCATTCAGGATCGGCAATAGTGTCTCCGATGTTTATATTTTTCAGGCCGACCACGGCGAAGAGGTCACCGGCGTCGATATGGGACACCGCACTCCTCCCCAACCCATCGAAACGGAAGAGTTGCCCTATCTTCTGAATTGTTTGATTGCCGTAGCGATCGATAACGACCGCCTTATCACCAGACCGCAGC
This sequence comes from Candidatus Tritonobacter lacicola, assembly GCA_030765135.1. GTDB lineage: Bacteria > Auribacterota > Tritonobacteria > Tritonobacterales > Tritonobacteraceae > Tritonobacter > Tritonobacter lacicola. Next base: position 3,407 of record JAVCDC010000147.1, read on the forward strand.
ACTCCGGCAAATACTCTCCCGATACCGATTCTTCCGACAAAATCACTGTAATCCAGCGTGACAACCAGCGCCTGGAGCGAAGCACGTGGATTAACATCAGGCGCGGGTATATGGTCGATTATAGTGTGAAAGAGTGCCTGGATATTGCCCTGGCCTGATGAGGGGAGATTATTTATGTCTGTCGACGCCCATCCGTCGCGCGCGGACGTGTAGACCACGCGAAAATGCAGAGCATGGTCATCAGCGGCATTAAGATCCACCAGCAGGTCAAACACCTCACTGACAACATCGCGTGGACGTGCGCCGGGACGGTCCATCTTGTTTATCACCACGATCGGTTTCAAACCTATCGCCAGGGCTTTCGAGAGAACATAGCGCGTCTGCGGCATGACGCCCTCGAAGGCGTCGACAAGCAAAAGAACGCCGTCGGCCATTTTCAACACTCTCTCGACCTCACCGCTAAAATCCGCATGGCCGGGGGTATCTACAATATTGATGTGAAACCGGCGGCCGCCTTCATCGGTGTAGTCGATCGCGCAGTTCTTGGATAAGATCGTGATGCCCCTCTCTTTCTCCAGGGGATTCGTGTCGAGAATGCACTCGCCAATGAGCTCGCCTTTCCGGAACTGCCCGCTCTGGCGCAGGAGTTGGTCGACAAGTGTTGTCTTGCCATGATCGACATGCGCGATAATAGCTACATTCCTTATATTGGTCCGGCTCATGGTTTGTTCTTTAATTATATGTATTTCACGGTAGGAAAGGCGCGATTACAAAAACATGGGCCGGAACCATACCGACTTGTCCGCCGCGCGTCAAGCGTATTCCGCGATAATCAGATATAAGACGTTTTGTAAAACTTCCTGCCGCTAAATAAATTGTAATAAAGGAATACTGATTTAACCTGAATTATTCACTGGATATTTAAAATGCCGATTACATCTGTGTCAAAATATTAACCGAATATTTCGTAGTCCACGGCTTAAGCCGTGGCATGGAGCCACCGCTTCCGTCAATAAATGCCAGTCAGTTCTGCCCGTCAATACTGCCGGATCTACGACCTGATCTCCGACCGGATCTGCTAAAAGCGGTGGGCTACATTTTGTAAGTAACCCGGATTAACAATGGGACACCACCTTACAATTAATACATTTGGTGGTACGAATAATGGTTGCCAATTGAATCGATGAAGAAACACTTCTCTCCTTAAACTCCCTCGCCCCCTTTTACGGTGAAGGGAGGGGAAAATGGCGTGTATATAAGTGCCCGAACAATATAACATACTCCCGTTCAAATGGAAGCATGGGATTATCCATTGAGACACGCTCGAATTGAATTATGATTCGAATCATAATTCAATTTTGACAATTAAGGAGGAATGCGATGCAATTTTCAGCTTATTCCACGGGACAAGATCAAGGTAGAGGAACATCGCATCCGAATTCGGAGACGACTTGCGTGTCACGGTCGATATCCTCCATGGGATAAAGCTGGAGACGGTCCTCCTCAAGTTCGGCAGCCAGGATGAGACAGGCGGAGCTGACGGATCGCTAAAAGATATTGACATGAAATATGGTTGTAATATAATGGTACATGGGTTGTGCTATTGTATTACATTGGTCACTTTTAAATAAGAGGGGGGCAGAATGACCGAGCGCAGGCAGAGGGTATTAGGAGAAAGGATAAGAAAGCTGAGACTGGAATTTGAACTATCCCAGGAGGAGCTGGCGGCAAGGATCGGCATACCCAGACCCTCCATGTCTAAAATAGAGGCTGGGAAGAGAGAGGTCAGCAGCTCGGAGATTGCGAGGATAGCTGAAATATTCAGTGCCTCGGTTGATGAATTATTGCGTCTTGAAATGAAGATCAAAGAAGCAAGGGCCGAGTACAAAGATTCCGCTTCACCCAAGTTCAACAAAGAGAAGTTTAAACAGGTTCTTCTCTATGTCCTTGAGAAATGCGGGGCAAAGCCCAACGTGGGTGAAACAGTCCTCTATAAATTACTCTACTTCATTGACTTTAATTATTACGAGCTCTTTGAGGAGCCCTTGACGGGTGAGTCCTACAGGAGAATCAACTATGGACCGGCGCCATGCCATTTCCCCGACATAGTAGATGACATGATAAGAGCAGGGCATTTAAAAAAGGTTACCGCCGACTACTTTGGTCACAGACAGAAGAAATATTTGCCGCTGGTCTTCCCTGATCTGAAACAAATCAGCGCCCAGGAAAAGCAAGTGATCGATACCGTACTGGATAGTTTGTCCTCAAAGGATGCGGCTAATATAACCAATTATTCGCATGAAGATATGCCCTGGAAAATGGCCCAGGATAAAGAGGTTCTCGACTATGAAGCGGTCTTCTACAGGACACCGGCATACTCGGTAAGGTCTTATCCCGAGGAGTAGGAAGTGCAATTTAGCTCTTTGAAAGAATTTGACAGGGAGTTTGCTCGATTAGTCAGAAAATACCGAACTTTAAATGATGATATCAAACGATTACATAAGTACTTGCATATTAATCCGCGTGGCTATCCACCGGGTATTGTACGGATTTCAGGGTTGGGGCTCAAAACAGAGATCTATAAAGTTAAGCATTTCCGATGCAAGGCCCTTAAAGGTAAAGGCTCACGCAGTGGCATCAGGATTATCTATGCATACATTCCGGATCAACAGAATTTAGTTTTCACAGAGATATATTACAAAGAGAAAGACAGCACGGATTGTAATAGGGAGAGACTTAAGAGATATTTCGATTAGGGTTCCTAGCCTGAATTATTCATCAACTGTGCGAAAATTGTTGCAATGACAAGGGGTAGTGTCATTGCGAGGAGCGAAGCGACGTGGCAATCTCGCTTTTTATTTCGGCATTTTAAATATCCAGTGAATAATTCAGGCTAAGGCCCTTTTCGAGGGATGCAATATTCCTGAGTAACTGGAGAGAAAAAATATCGAGGTCCGACCCCGAATTCGTTACGAATTCAGTAGCTGCCGATATATGTTCACGATCCTTTCTATGTTTGCCTCGATCGTGAAATTTCTGCGACACGCCCGGATGTTCTGTCGAATGGTGGCCACTTCCGGGGACCGCAGCCGCTCGGCCAGGCCGGATATTGTATCGATTATAAAACCGATATGGTGCGTTTCTATAAAGCGCCTGAGCGCTTGATGAGGAAAGCTTATAACCGGCAGGCCGCAGGCAATGTAGTCGAACATCTTATTCGGCAGTACTGTATCAAGGTGCGCCTTATTGAGCGTGCCGTTGAATCCCGCCCAGCCGAAGTCATACTGGGTGATTTCTTCAAACAGCTTTTCCGGAGCCAGGTGTTGATGGTAGACGATGTTCGGGACCGAATCAGCCAATGCCAGATAATCCTGGTTGTCGCGGGATGGATAAATGTGAACTTCCATCTCCTCGGCCGCGAGAGCACGGAATATGGCCCGCAGATCGTAGTGGCCGCCATTGCGGCTGAGAAAGCCCTCGTAAACGACGCGAGTTGGCCGGTTGATAATTGTGCGGCTTGCCCCGGGGAGACTCTTCGGAATGAGACGCTCCGGCACATAGTTCTCAAAAACGTGGGTAATATCGGGCAGGCGATAGCCCTCCCGATTGACGATATCGAAGATTGCGTCCGAGACGGCAATTACCGCGTCGCTCCGCTCGATGGCACGCCGCTCCTCACCCTGCCAGTTCATCTCATCTTCTGCGCTCTCCAGGCCGTCCTCATAAGCTGTCTCTCTCGCGCTCATCAGATCGTGAATGTCGTGAACGATAGGAATCTTCCCGGCAAATAGGTCTATGCAGAGATTCGTCAGCGTATCGGGTAGATTATGAGAATGGATGACGTCGATGTCGTGCCGGGAGACAATATTTCGCAGCGCGGTCGCCGGATCACCGCGGAGCGGAAACCAGTTTTCGAAGCATTCGTCGCCCTGGCCGTAGAGCTCGGTAAGCGTCTTGCCCATATAGGCAAACGAGAGGCGAATCTCTGGATTTGTATTGCGAAGCCCGATGGCATACTTGAGAGCACGAATACAGGGTTGCCGTTGGACGAAAAGCACGTGCATACGGAGAGGGCTACTTTCGCTGCTTGATGGCCTTGCAGGGATTACCTACCGCGACAGTATGCGGCGGTAGGTCCTTGACGACGACGCTCCCGGCACCGACTATAACCCCGTCTCCGATCGTGACGCCCGGCAAAATGACCACTCCCATTCCAATCCAGCAGTCATTTCCGATTGAAACGGGTTCCTTGACCCATCCTTGCTCTCTCCTGGGTCTGTCCGGATCCATCCCGTGATTTGCGGTGTGAATCATCGTGTATGGCCCAAAACCCACCCGGTCTCCGATGGTCAACCCGCCGTAGCCGTTGACGTAGCAGCCGTAGTTGAAACCAACCTCGTCGCCGAGCTCGATGAACTCGCCGTTGAGCCATACGATCAGGTCCAGGTAGTAGCATTCTGTGCCGACCCGCTTGGCATCGCCGGGGCGAAAGGGGATGACTTTCTTACTCTGTGCGGTGATCATCATGCGGAAGTCCTCCGAGTTAATGTGCTTCCCGGTTATTGATTAGTTGAAATCTTGCCTATTTTACCAAGCACATGGAGTTCTTTTTAGCTGATAGCTTAGAGCTTATCGCTATTTCCCAGATTACCACATTCTATGGAAAATAGCAAAAGAAGGGTGAGCCGGAAGAATGGCTTGCTCCGCCTTAAATAGGCGATTTCGGGCTTAAAATGGCCCGTTTAACGCATCTATGGGAGAATTAATTTATAATTAGCGCCGCCGCAGCATATTAGAAAAGGTGTCCCTCGATTCACATAACTGGAGAGTAAATAGATGCCGGGGTCAGACCACAGAAATTCGACCCCAGAAATTCTTCAGGGCCACCGCTAATAATTATGACCATCTTTTTGTTCGTTTGGCTCTTCTCTTCCCGTGACATTGTGGTTTGCGACGATTATTTCTTTTGCCCTGGTGTTCTGAGTGTGCAATAAATCTTTCACGCGGAAGATCGGGATGTTCGGATATAGGTAGAGCTGTTTTGATGATCTTCTCGATATTACGCACATCTTTACTCTGTTCCGGTGTAGCAAAAGAGATAGCACGCCCTTTATGTCCAGCACGTCCTGTGCGGCCTATACGGTGTACATATTGTTCGGAATCGTCGGGAAGATCATAGTTAATAACTAGTTCTATCCCGGTAACATCTATCCCTCTGGCCGCGATATCAGTTGCGACAAGTATTTTATATCTTCCATTTTTAAAACCCTCAAGCGCTACTCTTCTCTGACTGAGCGACCGGTCCGAATGAATTTCCGCAGCTTTATACCCCTTTCCTTTGAGAAGTTTATTTATCCTTCTTGCGCCTCTCTTTGTCCGGGAAAAAAGAAGTATCGGCCCATAATATTGATCGAGCAACTTTGCCAACAGGTGATTTTTATCTGATTTTTTAACAATAAATAACTCCTGGATAATTTCTTCTGGCGCAGTGCCGGATGGCGCGACCTCTACATGAACAGGCAGCTGCATATACGCAGCTGCTATTTTCACAATTTCTCCGGGTATTGTTGCCGAGAACAACATGGTCTGCCTTTCCCTGGGAATTACTTTAAGGATACGTTTTATATCCGGCAAAAAACCCATATCAAGCATGCGGTCAGCTTCATCAAGAACCAGAATATCCACATCTGACAGCCGGACTGTACGCTGGTTCATATGATCGATAAGCCGCCCGGGTGTCGCGATTATAACGCGGGGGTTTTTCTTTAACGCTTTCAATTGGGGGCCCATGGGAGCTCCGCCTATAATAACAACCGTTTTTATGCTGAATAGCGGAGCAAGCTTCCTGAATGTCTCGTCAACCTGGAGAGCAAGTTCTCTGGTAGGAGTGATAACCAAACAACGCCCCTTTATCCATGAAAGACGCTGAATAATTGGGATAGCGAATGCCAGCGTTTTACCTGTTCCCGTTTGTGCAACCCCGATAAGATCCTTTCCTTCTATCTCAATAGGGATCGCTTGATGCTGGATCGGTGTCGGGATCGTAAACTTCATGCGATCCAGCGCTTCGAGTATCCTCGGCGCAATTCCCAAACCATAAAAAGAATATTTTGGCCGTTGTGGCTCTTTCATTGTAATTTAACCTCTCTCAATATTTTCATCGGCGGTCTCCGTGTGGTAGTCGTTCCTCTCGAGGTAGTCGTTTTTTAAGATTTTGGTTGTTTTTTTCCTGGTTGCGTCTGGGGTCGGACCACAGCATCCTGTTAAATGCCAGATAGTTAGGAATAATATTGCCTTCTAAAAGGGCATTAGAGCCAGGTTTGACCCCCGACCTTCTTCTCCCGAAATGTTTCCGAAGCCCGCGATGCTCTTAAAAAGTCAAGAGTAAAGATTTGACCCTCTTCTAGCCCTCTTCTACAACCTGATACGTAGGTCCGACCCGGGAACAGGGCATTCTCCAAATCGATGCAAACTATATTAAAATGTCTCCCGATATTCAATATAAAACATAAGTGATGAACATTGACTGTGCCGCTGGACTGAAGGGTGCCCCCAAGCCCTTCTTAGACCGGCGATTCCGGGCCTACAATGACTCGTTTAAAACCTATAATGGGGGTGCATTTCAGGCTAATTTCTTGATGTCTAACTAGATACCCAGGTTAGACCCGGATTACCAGCCCATAAAATCAACAAGTCAACTCCGTCCCTACTCTTCAGTCCTCTCTCTTCACTTACTTCCGAGCCCGGCGGAAGCTTTTCTGACCCTAAATGCAGACGCCCGCCGCTGGGCTTCCGCAATTTGCTTGGAGGACATTCTCTTACGGATTATTTTCTTGTTCTCTTTTGCTGAACTGTCTCCTTGTGCGGCCGCAAGTAGAAACCATTTGTAGGCTTCCACATAATTCTTCGGCACGCCCTCCCCGTTGGCATACCTAATCCCGAGATTACATTGGGCTTTGGCAGTCCCCTGCTCGGCAGCCTTCCGGAACCATTTCACCGCCTCCTTGTAATCTTCCGGCACGCCTTCCCCATTGGCATACCTAACCCCGAGATTATACTGGGCCTCGGCATCCCCCTGCTCGGCGGCCTTCCGCAACTTGCTGA
>JAVCDC010000073.1 GCA_030765135.1 Candidatus Tritonobacter lacicola
CGAAAATGTGAATTGCAAAAGGCAGCCACTCTGGAGTAAGGTATTGGCCGCAATTGAAAGGAGAAAGCGCATGAGAAAGGTAACGCTATTCATAACTATGGTCATTGTGGCGATGGCCGGGTCGGGGTGCCAGAAGCCGGAGGAGGAAAATCCCGTCATCGCAAGGGTTAACGGCGCCGAGATCAGGCGAAACCAGCTCCAGATGATCGCCCAGAGGAGGGCCATGTTCCTCCAGCAGCAGGGACAGCCCGTGCCGCCGGCTTTGGGGCAGCAGGCCCTCCAGCTGCTTATCCAGAACGAGCTCCTCTTCCAGGAGGGATCCAGGCTGGAAATACCCGAGCTGGGTCCGGTCGTCGAGCAAAAATACAGGGAATTCGTCGCCAGGTTCCCCAGCGAGGAGGCCTTCCGCGCTTCGCTGAAACAGGCGAAGACGACCCCGGATGACGTGCGGAACAACATCAGGCGGGACGTCATCATCAATAACCTGGTAGAGAACAAGATAGGCGGGGAAATAGCGGTCTCCGACAGCGAGTTGGAATCCTACTACAAGAAGAACAAGAAGTCGCTTGAGAAGCCGGAGACCGTGCGCGCCCGGCACATCCTGATAGGTCTGCCGCCTTCTCCCACGGAAGAGGAAGAGAAGGCCGCCCTGGAGAAGATCGCCGACATAAAGAAGAAGCTCAAGAAGAAGGAACCGTTCGAGGAACTGGCCAGGGTTTACTCCGATCATCCTACAAGCTCCAACGGGGGCGACCTCGGTACCTTTCCCAGGGGCGCTACGGACCCCGAGTTCGACGAGGCCGTCTTCGCCGCGAAGGTGGGACGCCTTACCGGCCCCGTTAAGACGAAGCTTGGTTATCACCTTATCCTGGTGGAATCGAAGGAGCGGTCCCGCATACCGAAGTTCAAGGAGATAAAAGAGGAGCTTAGTGCGAGGTTGAAGAGGGATAAGATCAACGAGGCGACGGCGGCCTTCCTGGGAGACGTCGCCGCCCGGTCCCAGATCGATATAGTTCCCCAGCAGCCTTCCTGGTAAAGGTTCACCCGGGAATACGATAAAGATGGAAAGGCCGCACCCGTCCAGCGGGTGCGGCCTTTAGTTAAAGGCGCGTCACATCACGGCGCCGGCGGGGGCAGGACAGCGGCGTCTTCCGCTGCGCCTGAAAGAGCTCCCGCATCACCCTTCGCCGGTGCTGCCTCCGGCGCGGAAGGCTGAGTTTCCTCCCTGGTGACTATCTTCAGGATGCGGTCGGCCATGATGCCGCCTATAAGGCCCTTCGGCGTCTCTTTCACCCTGATGCGGCCGTATATCTGGACCTCGGTGCCGGCTGGCAGGCTCTTCAAACCCTCCAGGTTCGACTTGCTGAAGGGGATGTAGCACGCGGTATCCTTCTGGTCTTTCATTTTGAACTTGATAACGTTATCGGACGTAGCTCCTGCCGCGACTTCCAGCTCGGTGAGATTCTCGACGACGCCCCCGTACGTGTCCTCAAACCAGATCGCCTTGTCTATGAGCTTATCGGGGTCGTCCATGATCTCCGCGATGGAGACCTCCTTGTAGTGCTCCTCTTCGAGGTTCTGCCCCTCTTTCAGCATCTCCTCGGGTGAGTCCCCTTTTCCCCAGCCTTTCTCCACCTTGCTGACGTTGAAGTAGATCTCGCTGGGCCTCGGCCCGTATACGTGTATCCGCTCCCGGTAGGAAGGCCCTCCGGTATATCTGCCGGACACGCGTACCCTCTTCTTCTTCTTCTCCTCGATTGTCCTGAGGCTGCCGGTCACTCTGACCAGGTCGCCCGGCCCTACCTTCTCGAGGTTGTCCATTACCGGGGGCGTCCTCGTGCCGATGCACGGGTAGGGGCACTGGCCCAGCTTGAACTTAACGCTCATCTCGGACGAGAGGTTGTTGCCGATCTCGATCTTGTTGAAGCTCTGCACGATGTTCTCGAACGTGTCCTCCAGGACAACGGGCAAGTTCATGTATTTGGCGGACGAGGCCCTGAAAGCGTTGAACTTTTCACCGCTGATAACCTCCTGCGAGAGAACGGCGGGCGGCAGGCCGCACAGCAGGGCGACTATAATAACGACAGCGCATCTCTTCATCCCGACCTCCTTGTTGTTGATATGCCTTTTACCCGATAATAACAAAACCCGCACCTACGAGTCAATGCCGAGGGAACGCATCCAGTCCCTCTCGAGCTGGTCCATCTCGACGAAGAGCGTCTCCCTCACGGCCTTCTCTACCGGCTCCCTCCTGTAGAGGCAGTCGAGGATCCTGCGCAGGCTGTAGACGCCGTAGGTTTGCGCCATGTACCGGACGAGCGAAAAGGATTCGAGATAGGCAAGGGATACGCGGTTAGAGCCGTAGGCTTTGAGGGCCGACGAGAGCTTATCCAGCGGCACGAAGGTGCCGTTCGAGGCTGCGGAACCGAGGACGTCGTAAAAACCGTTCTCCCAGGTCCTCGACTCGTACTCGGCTATCCCCTCGTTCAGCCAGAGGGGGCAGTTGTTGTTCGTGAGGAAGTGGACTACCACGTGCGCGTACTCGTGCGCGAGGATCCTTCTAAGCTGTTCGCGGTGCGCCTCTTTCTCGAGCCCCCCGACCGGGACGCGTATCTTCCCGTCGTAGATCCCGCCCACGTTCTTGTGCTTGTTCAGCAGATCGTGGAACTGACGTCCCGGGTAGATGACGACGGCGATCTTCTCGTCCGGGAAGTAGTTCAGGTCCCTCCCGACCGAGCCGTAGGCCGACTCGAGGGCGTCGATCACCTCGCTTCCCACAGATAGGTCTGCGCCGCCGTCGATGCTTACTGTGAAGTGCTGGTACCTGTCGACGCCGAAATCCTTCTCGACCGCGTACTCCTTCTCAACCTTCCGGAGGAGCTTTACCGTTTCGCTGTCGTGCGGGTCCGCCGCCGCCGCGTATCTCAGCTCCTCGAGGGCCTGTTTCATCTCGCCCATATCGTAGAGGATCAGCCCGCACATCCTCCTGGCCAGTGTGTTCTTCGGGTCATCGTACATGATGGACCTGAACTCCCTGAGTGCTTCCTCCCTCCTGGTGTCGTGGTAGAGGGCCATGCCCAGGTTGGACCTGAGGACGGAGTTGCCCGGCTCTATGGTCAGGGCGGTTTCCAGGATGGAGGCGGCGTTTGAGTAGTCCTTCCCGTCGTTGTAGGCGTTCGCGATGAGGTTATAGGTGCGTGCCAGACTCCCCGAAACGCCGGCGTCATCGACGCCGAGATTGAGGACGTTGTCGGCCCACCGGGCGGCGCCGCCTGCGTTCCCCTCTTTGAGTGTCCGCTCCGCCATTCTCATGTAGGCCCCGGCGAGGTTCGAAGCGATTTTTCCGCCGGCCGGGTCGTAAGCGCGGGCCCTCTCCAGCACGGAAACCGCCTCCTCCGGCTTCCCCTCGCCCAGCAACTTCACGCCGAGATTATTGAGAATGACTGGGTCTTCCTCCTGGGCGACGGCGAAAGAAGGAGAAAAGACAAAGAGAAGGAAGATGACACCGGCGGCCAAATTATAACCCACTTTCCACCTTTTCATTATGCATATGATACCAGAAAGGCTGTTCTCCAGGATAAAATTCTCGAGTGTCAAAGCGCTGCTGAAAATGTTACTGTAACGTGCTATAAAGGCTGACAGGGGTATGTTGCCGAGATAGAGGCGATCCGGAGTGCCCTGGAAAAAACCGTCTGGAACAAAAAGGAGGCCTCCCCGAAGCCGGTGCCGGCGATCTGCCCCGGTGGAGACTACTGACCCGTCTGCCAGCCGTAGACGCCGCTAGTTCCGTAAGCTTCACCGTTATCGACGAGGTATCCAGGGGGCGCGGGTGATTCTGATACGGAAGGCTGGAAGTTGATCCTTACCGGGAATTTCTGTGAGGTAGAGCCTGAGGCCTGATTGGAGTACCTTCTCTCGTAACAGATCTCGTAACCGCTTTCGCTGTTGGTTTCCTTGGACGAAACGCGGTAATAGTAGGTGGTACCGGGCTGGAGGCCGCTATCGGTGTATTGGGAAGAGGTCAAGTTGGCTGAGTTTACTTTTTCGTAGATGCCGGTTGCGTCACAGCCGGGGTTGGCATCCATTCCCGCCCCCGGATCTCCGTTACTGATGGTGGAGCGAAAGACGTCGTAACCGTAAGCCCCGGAAACGTCGTCCCAATCCAGGCTGATGAAATCGCCCCCTTCGCTGGTTACAAGTAAATTCAGAGGAATCGAGGGAGGTGGATATTGCAGGTCGCCGGACCCTCCGGGAGTTTGGTTCTCGTTGATGTAGGCCCGCTCCCGGTTAATATCGAAATTGCCGAGATCATCGCACTTGATAATGACCGTGCCGTCGAGGTCGTTTCTGTAGACGATGGCCCCCGTGTACCAGATGCGGTCGAGAGGTTCTGCGTAGGGATGGTCTCCACTGCCATAGCCCATCTGGGCAACGGCGTAGCTGGGGCTCATCAAGTCCAGGAAATCCTGATAGCTGGAATATTTGCTGCCGTGATGATGAACTTTGTAGATGTCGGTATCAGAGAGTTCGCTCGCCGCCCCTGTGTAGCTGTGGGGGGTGGTTTCATATACCACCCAATCTTCCTGTTCGCTCCCGGTGGCGTCTCCACCGGTGAGAAAGACGCTTTCACCGCACCGGATCTGGATCAGCCCGCCCCATTCGTTATCATTGGCTCCATTCCAAGGAGAATCGGCGTTTGCGCACAAAACCCTGGCCGTGATGTAGGGGTCCCACCCGGGCCCGATGTTGGTGCCGGGTCCGCTTAAATAATCACCCGCGTCGTAAAAATATTGGTTGCAACTTTCGCTGTTGATGGTGTTAATAAGGTTGTCGTAGCCGGTTTTGTCTCCTTCCGGCCAGCGAACGTTCTCGTAATAATTCAAAACCCTGAAATTATCCACCACCTTCTCCAGGCCGCCGTAGTGATCCGCTCCCGCGGACGAGAGTGCCATGAAGTGGAGGGTTCCACCCACGCCGATTTTATTCTTGAGAAAGGGTATCAGAACGGAATCCGCGGCGCCGCTCCTCCCCCCGTCGATGAGGAGATTTCGGTCATCGGATGTACCCAGCTCCCCGTCCGCGCCGGGAAACTCGTAATAGCTGCATTCACCGTACGAGCTGCTATTCCCCAAAGGGACGTATTGAATGTAGTGGACGCGCATGTAATGTGTCTGGGCCGAAACTGATTTTGGATACGCAAAGAATAGGAGTAGTACCGCAGTCATAATGATGTATATTTTCTTCACCATCTCTCCTTATAATCTTTATAGCTCGTTGAAAACCGTATACCTATTCGTCTGGGCTCTAACCTGAATTATTCATCAACTTTGCGAAAATTGTTGCAATGCCTAGGAGAACAATAGGTTACAACATATCACCTCAAGAAATTATTTTTTCAGACCGATCTATTCATGAACTTTTGTTTATCGTAAGATTGCTTCGCTAACACTCGCAATGACAAAGGGTTATGTCATTGCGAGGAGCGAAGCGACACGGCAATCTCGCTTTTTATTTCCGTATTTTGAATACCTCGTGAATAATTCAGGCTAACTATCCTGACCCTGTGCATTCCTCGAACCTCCCTATCAGCCAGCTTCATTGTATTTTTCATCGTCGCCTTCTGTAACAGCACGAACCATGCCAGGACTTTCCGGCCGCACATATTTTTACGGTCATTATTCATAAGTATTTGTGGGACTGTTCCTTAATAAACTAATTTTATTTGTTTACAAGCCGCTTCTTCAGCAAGAAACCCAAAAAAAAGATTGCTCTTGGGCAAGGTTTTGCAGGTAAAATAGTGTAATATACTGTAGGGCAGAAAGTTATTACTATCATTGCACGGGCGCTATCAATTGCAATATTGCAACGCGCATTGGTTGGAGGGAATAGGTCTTTAAAGGAAGAAAAAAATTCAAAAAAGAGCTTGACTTGTTATGAGCATATGCTCATAATGTAAAATGGAAAAGGAGAGGAATATGCCGAGACCTCCAAAATGGAGAAGAATCAGCTCGTGGCCGGGTGCTCTTTTCTTCAAGCCACGCGCCGTGCCGCTGTCCCGTCTCGCAATAAACGTCATCACGATGGACGAGTACGAGGCCCTGCGGCTGGCCGACGTGGAGGGCCTCGACCAGGCCCGCGCCGCGGAGATGATGGGCGTCTCGCGTGCCACCTTCGGAAGAATACTGGAGTGCGCGCACAGGAAAGTGGCCGAGGCGCTGGTCATGGGGAAGGCTATCCAGATAGAGGGAGGCAACTACAGGATAGACGGCATAGCGGTATTCTCGTGCGTTGATTGCGGAAGGACATGGTCGGTCCCCTCCGGAGGGGGCAGGCCGTCAGGGTGCCCGAACTGCGGGAGCAAGAATTTCAGCAGAACGCCGTACCAGCCCGTTCCTCCTGTCACCGGAGCACCCCGTGTCAGGCCCGGGATGGGGCCGGGGAGGAGAAGAAGGGGCTGGCGCGGAGGAAGGAGGCCTTAGATGAAGGCAGCATTGATGCCCCTCGCCATGGTTCACAGGGTCTGTCCGCTGTGCTGGATGGCGAGGAGGTGGCCGGGGTCGCCCGTAGCCAGGATACGGGCGGGAATAGCGAAGGGCTGTCCCTTCTGCCTGGCCGACGCAAGACTCAGGAGCGAGAGTTCAAAAAAAAAGAACGAAAGGAGGTGAAAAAAATGCCAGGATTTGATGGAACAGGTCCAGGCGGCATGGGTCCGCGAACAGGCGGAGGATTCGGCGGGTGCCCGCCAGGGTACGGCCCGGCCCCTTACGGGGGATACGGTCCCGTATACGGCGTCGGCAGAGGCGGCATCCCCCGGGGAGGCGGTCGAGGCCGCGCCTGGGGAGGCGGCCGCGGATGGGGCTGGAATGCATATGCAGCAGGCTATGCTCCCCCCCCATACGCGCCGGCATGGGCTCCCCCCTCACAGGGGGATGAGCTGAGCTACCTCGCAGATCAGGAGAAGGCACTCCAGGAAGAGATGGAGGCCGTCCGGTCGAGGATAGAGGAACTCAAGAAGACCCAGGCCGAGATGGAGAAGTAAGGCCCCTGGAAGAGGCGGGAGGGATGTGCGAAATTTTCCTCCCGCCTCTAAAAGGGTGCTAATATAATTTACTTACTTCTGCTGTGTGCGGGTAATTTAACTTTTAAATAAGGAGGTATGTATGAAAGTAATCGTTACTTCTCAAGGGACCGACCTCGAATCCCAGGTCGATCCGAGGTTCGGCAGGTGCGCCAATTTCATAATAGTTGACACGGAGAGCCTTGAATTCTCAGCAGTGCCCAACGCCGCCGGCGGCGCCATAGGGGGTGCGGGAATCCAGGCGGGCCAGTTCATAGCCGAGCAGGGAATAGAGGCCGTCATAACCGGCAACGTGGGCCCGAACGCGTCCAGGGTCCTCTCGGGCGCGGGAATCAAGATCTATGTGGGCGCATCGGGTACCGTCAGGCAGGCCGTCGAGGACTTCAAGGCCGGCAAGCTCAACGCGGCCTCTGGCCCGACGGTCGGCGGGCACTGGGGAATGGGAGGAAAATTTTGATCGTAGCCGTTGCGGGCGGTAAAGGCGGCACGGGCAAGACATTCGTCTCCACGAGCCTGGCCGTCGTTAAAAAGTCCCTCCGGTTCCTTGACTGCGACGTGGAGGAGCCGGACGCGCATATTTACCTGCGGCCCGCTTTCCGCCGGTGGAGCAATGTCTCCATCACAACGCCGCTCGTTCGGGCGTGGAAGGCGAAGGACCCCGGCAAGCTGAAAGAAGCGGCCGATTTTTGCCGCTACAACGCGCTTGCGTTCGTCAGGGGCAAGCTCATCGTCTTTGAGGAGCTTTGCACGGGCTGCGGCGGCTGCTTCAAGGTTTGCCCCGACGGCTCCCTCATAGAGAAGGAGCAGGTCGTCGGTGTCGTGAAGGATGGCGCGGCAAGGGATGGGATCGAGTTTGTCATGGGCGAGCTGAAGGTCGGCAAGCAGAGAACGGTCCGGGTCATCGAGAAGGTCCGGTCGGCAGCAGGGGAATCGGGAGACGTCCTGATAGATTGTCCTCCCGGCAGCGGCAGGCCGGCTCTCGCCGCCATGCGCGGGAGCGACTTCTGCGTCCTGGTGACGGAGCCGACCCCGTTCGGCCTCCACGACCTCGCCGAGAATATAGAGCTCCTGGGGCTGCTGGGCATTCCCGCGGGCGTGGTGCTGAACCGTTCGGGGGGAACCTATCGAGGAGTCGAGACGTTCTGCAGGGATAACGGCATCCCGGTATTGCTTGAGATACCTTTCACCCTGGAGACGGCCAGGTCGTCCGCCGATGGGAAAACGCTTCCGGATATCGATCCCGCCTGGTCCGATAAGCTTGCGGCCGTCTGGAACCGGATAAATTAATGAGTGAAGCGAATTAATTTATTATGAAACAACTGGTAGTAGTAAGTGGAAAGGGGGGGACGGGCAAGACCAGTCTCGTCGCCTGTTTCGCCGCTCTCCTGGCTGGAGATAAACGGCCGTCGGCTGTAATCGTCGATTGCGATGTCGACGCATCGAACCTCCACCTTCTCCTGGGAGGAAAGGTGATAAGCGAGGAGCCATTTTTCGGGCCGAAGGCGGCCGCGGCGCCGGACGGAAGTCTCCCCCTGAGCGATGAATGCCAGGCCTCGTGCGTCTTCGGCGCGATATCGGAGCTCGAGATCGATCGCCTCCTCTGCGTAGGCTGCGGCGCCTGTCTCGTCTCCTGCCCGGAGGCGGAGATAAAGCTTGAGGAGAGAAAAGCCGGGATAATCTATCGCAGCGACACCCCGTACGGGAGCCTCTTTCACTCCAGGCTCTTCCCGGGCAACCCGGGATTCGGGGGGCTGATCGCGGAGCTGCGAAAAGGGGCGGAGGAGCTGGCGCTTGAGAAGGACGGGAGCCTGGTCCTCATAGACGGCTCCCCGGGAATAGGGTGCCAGGTAATAGCCAGCCTCGCCGGCGCCGACCTGGCGCTCGTCGTGACGGAGCCTTCGAGAAGCGGAATCCACGACATGGGAAGAATCCTCTCGCTGATCCAGCATTTCGGGACAAGGGCCGTTGCCTGCATCAACCGCCGCGACCTCAACCCGAACCTTTGCCGGGACCTGGAGCGGGAATGCAGGAATAGGGGAGTCCCGGTGGCCGGCAGGATCCCCTACGACCCGCTCTTTACCGAGGCCGTGAACGCGGCGGTGCCGCTTGTCGATTACGGGGAGAGCGCCGCGTCCGCGGAGATAAAAAATATTTTCGGCGTGCTCATGGAGGTGCTCCATGGTTGAGGAAAGGCTCCGCGGGTACCTGAAAAGCTTGATGGAAGAGCGGGGCTGGGCCGGTGAAAAAATATCCGTTAGAGCCCGCGCCCTCTCGCCGGAGGAGGCCATCGGCACGCCGGAGGACGACGACTATCCGCTCATGAAGGGCCGCGAGCGTCTCATGGAGGCGGTGTTCAAAGGCGCACGCGGGCAGGCATTCACGGACATGTTCGGGGACTTCGAGGGCAGCCTCGAAGATATAGCGAACATGGACCTCAAGAATAACTTCAAGCGGGCGGTGTTTATCGCTACGCTCAACGCCGTGATGCGCCATGCCGGGTTGGCGGAGAGGACGGTGCATTGCAAAGACCGTGATCCCGCGGAGTGCTCGCGCAAGCTGCCGGATTACCTGCGGAAGTTCGGACCTATCCACAAGGTTGCTCTTGTCGGCCTGCAGCCGAGGCTCCTCGAGTCGCTCGTGCGGCACTTCGAGGTGAAGGTCACTGACAGGGACGGGGATAATATAGGAAAGAGCAAGTGCGGAATAAGGATCGAGCCGCCCGAAAAGGCGGGAGAGCACATACGCTGGTGCGACGCTGTGCTTGTTACGGGAACCACGGCGGCCAACGGAACACTGGAACGTTTTTCAAACACGGGAAAGCCGACGATATTTTACGGCGTAACTGTCGCCGGGACGGCGTCAGTTCTCGGCCTGGACCGGTTTTGCCCCCTGGGGAGCTGAACGGATGAAGGAAAAAGGATTCTCGAAACACAGGAAGCAGGGTGAGACCGCCGAGCAGCACGAGGAGCGGATGAGGCTCGAGGAGACGCTCGAAGATATAAAGCACAAGCTTATTGTCATAAGCGGAAAGGGAGGCGTGGGGAAAAGCACCGTCGCGGTAAACCTCGCCACCGGCCTTGCGCGAAAAGGGCATACGGTGGGTATCCTCGACGTTGACATACACGGCCCTAACATAGCGAAGATGCTGGGCCTTGAGGGTGAGCGGACGAAGCCGGCGCAGTCCAACCGGGTTTTCCCCGTGTCCGCGTCGGACAACCTCAAGGTGATCAGCATAGCGTTTTTTCTCGAGAAGGACTCGGATGCCGTGATATGGAGGGGGCCCCTCAAGATGAAAATAATCAAGCAATTCTTGAGCGATGTCGAGTGGGGAAAACTGGACTATCTCGTCGTCGACTCGCCTCCGGGCACGGGTGACGAGCCTCTGAGCGTCGGGCAGCTCATACCGAACCTCGACGGCGCCGTTATCGTCACAACGCCCCAGGAGGTTGCCATCCTGGACGCCCGGAAGTGCGTGACGTTCGCCAGGCAGCTCGGGATCCCCGTTACGGGTATAATAGAGAACATGAGCGGATTGATATGCCCTCACTGCGGCCGGGAGATAAACGTTTTCAAGAAAGGGGGTGCGGAGAAAGCGGCGCGGGAGCTCGATTTGCCTTTCCTGGGCAGCATACCCCTGGAGCCGCTCCTGGTAACCAGCAGCGACGAGGGACGCCCGTTTATCGAGGCCCATGAAGATACGGAGTCCGCCCGAAGCATTAATGCCATCATCGAGAAGATAGAGAAAGCAATCGCTGAAAAAGAACCGCGAAGACAAGAATGACAAATATTCAATCAAGGATGATCAATTAAAAAATCAAACCACTGATTATACGGATTGAACGGATTACCTCTGCGAGAATCATTTTGGATTCCAAGATCGATTAATCCGTATAATCCGTCAAATCCGCGGTTAATTTTAAATAAACAGGAGGTGAAAGAAATGAGAGTAGCTATATCGACGGACAGCGGCCAGGTATCGGCGCACTTCGGCAGGTGCCCGGAGTTCACGATAATTGACATTGAAGAGGGACGTCTCATTAACAAAGAGGTTATTCCGAACCCCGGCCACAGCCCGGGCCTGATCCCGGAATTCCTGGCGAAACGCGGTGTGAAAGCCATTATTTGCGGCGGCATGGGCATGAGGGCGCAGGGTTTCTTCAGCCAGCTTGGGATAGAGATGGTCGTGGGTGTCACGGGGAGCATAGATACGGTGACGCAAAAGCTGGTCGACGGCACGCTTGAAGGAGGGGAATCACTCTGCTCCCCCGGCGCCGGCAAGGGGTACGGGATCGACAAGACGGTATGCGATCACCCGGAGGAGGAGTGAGATGCCGACGTACGAATATGAGTGCCCGAAGTGCGGTCATACATTCGAGCGCTTCCAGCAGATGACCGACCAGCCGCTGAAAAAATGCCCGAAGTGCGGCGGCGGGGTCAAAAGGCTCATCGGCACCGGCGCGAGCGTTATATTTAAAGGGCCCGGGTTCCACGCCCCTGATTACGGGAAATCTCCTTCAGACGGCGGTTCATGCTGCGGAATGACGAACCCCTGCGACGCCCCCAGGCGCTGTTGTGACAAATAAGGGGAGCGGGATGAGCGAGGATATCGACAGGCTGGCGAAAGAGTTGCAGGCTGCCGTAATCGAAGACGCCGGGGAAATTTATTCCAAGAAGGCGCTTCGCGCGATGATGGAGCCCGAAAACATGGGCGAGATGGAGGCCGCGGACGCGGACGCGCTGACGAAGGGTATCTGCGGCGACAGGATGAGGATTTACCTAAAGATCGAAAACGACAGGATCGAAAGGGCCGCGTTCTTGAGCGACGGGTGCGGAACGAGCATCGCTTGCGGCAGCATGGCAACGCGGCTGGCAACGGGAAAGACCGTCAGGGAGGCGATGGGCATCTCCCCCGCCGAAATACTCGACGGGCTCGACGGGCTCCCCGATTCGCACATCCACTGCTCGATCCTCGCGTCCATAACGTTACAGAAGGCCATCGCGCAGTACCTGCTGAAAAAGGAGGGGATGGGCGAGGATGCCAGGATATGAACCGGTATACCCCGGAGTATATGGAGATTTCTAACTTTTAACCTGAAACCTTAAACTGTGTTTGGAGGTGATTGTTATGCCGTTTGGAGATGGAACAGGTCCGAGAGGACAGGGTCCCGGAACGGGAAGAGGAATGGGAGGCAGAGGCATGGGTAGAGGCAGAGGCCAGGGCATGGGCCGCATGGGAGGCACGAGCCCCGGGGCCGGCCCCGGTGGAAAGTGCGTCTGCCCAAGCTGCGGGGCAACCGCGCAGCACGGGATAGGCGTTCCCTGCAATACAATCAAGTGCCCGAAGTGCGGGACGCCGATGGTCAGGGCTTGATGACGAAAAGCCCGTTGATACTTTCCGTGGCCAGCGGGAAAGGGGGTACGGGGAAGACGACGCTGGCGACCGCCCTCGCGCTGTCCCTTGAGGGGCCTGTCCAGTTCCTCGACTGCGACGTGGAGGAGCCGAACGGCCACATCTTCCTGAAACCGGAGATAACGAGCCGCGAGGAGGTCTTCATCCCCGTGCCGGAGGTCGACGAGAAGGCATGCACCCACTGCGGTCTGTGCCAGGAGGTCTGCGAGTACAATGCTATCGCCGTCCTGAAGAAGAGAGTCATGGTCTTTCCGGAGCTGTGCCACGGCTGCGGCGCGTGCTCCCTTCTATGTCCGGAGAAAGCCATAAAGGAGGTGGGCAAGGAGATCGGCGTAGTCGAGCTTGGAGCGGCTGCTTCCCGTAACGGATCGTCGATCCGGTTCGGGATGGGGCTCCTCAACGTTGGCGAGGCCATGAGCCCTCCCCTCATAAGGTCCCTCAAGGAACACATTGATGAAGAGGGGATCGTTGTTCTCGATGTCCCGCCCGGTACCTCGTGCCCCGTTATCACGGCGGTGACGGGCAGCGATTACTGCATCCTGGTCACCGAACCGACGCCGTTCGGCCTGAATGACCTGGTCCTGGCCGTGGAAGCGCTGAATATAATGGGCATTCCCTTCGGCGTCGTGGTCAACCGCGCCGGGATTGGGGACGGAAAGGTCGAGGACTACTGCATGGAAAACGGCATCGAGGTTCTTCTGAAGATATCTTTCGACAGGGGGATAGCCGAGGCATACTCGCGGGGAATCCCCCTGACGGAGGCACGGCCCCGCTATGCGGAACTTTTAAGAGAGGTCATCGATAAGATCGGCGGATAAATTAATGAGCGAAGCAAATTAATTTATGAGACAGCTTGTAATAATCAGCGGTAAGGGAGGCACGGGCAAGACCGTCATATCTGCGAGCTTCGCCGTCCTGGCGGCGCACGCCGACGGCGGGCCCGTTATGGCGGACTGCGACGTCGATGCCGCCGATCTCCATCTCCTCCTTCACCCGCGCTTGAGAGAGAGGCACGAGTTTAAAAGCGGCAGGAGCGCCGTTCTCCGCGAAGATAAATGCACCGGCTGCGGTAAATGCGTCGAGGTCTGCCGCTTCTCGGCGATTCGGAAGGACGGGGATGCCGTTGTGATAGATCCAATCCCGTGCGAGGGGTGCGCCCTCTGCAGCCGTGTCTGCCCCGCCGGGGCGATCGAGATGGTGGAGAATATCTCGGGAGAGTGGTTCATATCCGACACCGTGTACGGCCCGCTCGTCCACGCGAGGCTCGGGGTCGCCGAGGAGAATTCGGGGAAGCTCGTCACGCTGGTGCGCGCGCAGGCGCGGAGGATTGCCGGGGAGAAGAATAAAAAGCTCGTCATAACCGACGGTCCCCCGGGAATAGGGTGTCCCGTGATATCCTCGATAGCCGGGGCGGACTGCGTCCTCGTCGTTACCGAGCCGACGATGAGCGGGATCCACGATATGGAGAGGGTGATCGATCTCGCGAGGCACTTCAGGATCACGCCCATCGTATGCGTTAACAAGTATGACATCAACGAGGAGAAGTCAAAGGAGATAGAGGACTACTGCGCTAAAGAGGGCCTTCTTCTTTCGGGAAAAATCCCCTTCGACAGGGCGGTGCCGGAAGCCCTCGTCAAAGGAAAGACTGTCGTGGAGGATTCCGGTTCGGCGGCATCGGAAGCCATAAGGGAACTTTGGAATAAGGTGAAAGCCACATTAAAGCGAATTGGTGAAACAAGTAACCCTGGCAGTAAAGATTAATAACCAAACACCAAGAAACAAGACACAAAAGACAATCAATGACCAATAATCAATCACCAAACGAACCTTAAAGAGGAAGATGACAAGTTTGATGATTGGAATTTGGATATTGTTTGGTTATTGCATCTTGTATCTTGGTTATTTTTGTTCATCGAACCAATATTTGGACGTTTGCAATTGGCGCCTATTTTAGATTATCGGAGTTCTGAGTTATGGTAGGGACGGTGCGGGCGATAGCAGCCGGGAGAGAGAAGGGCTTGCCCAAGGAGGAGAAGCGGCAGGCGAGCTTCTTCGCGGGACATGGTCTGATAGGGGACGTTCACGCGGGGCCGGGCCCGCGGCAGGTGGGACTTCTCTCCGCCGCGGACTTTGACAGGGCGAGGAAGAAGCTCACGGATGTGGCCCCTGGATCGTTCGCCGAGAACCTGATTGTCGAGGGGATGGATTTTTCAAAGATTCGCATGGGCGACAGGCTCAGGATAGGCAGTGTCCTGCTTGAGATTACGGAGAGGGGAAAGGCCGAGTGGAAGCGCGGCGACTACTCCTTCCGTGGCCTTCCCCTTCTCGCCCGGAAGGGACTCTTCGCGAGGGTACTCGCCGGCGGAAAGGTCAGGAGGGGAAACAAGGTTGAAATTGTGGGGTCGACGAACAAATAACGGTCGAGTATAAGGGGGGTTGTAGATAAGATGAAGGAAGCAGAGATAGAGCATCAGGTTCACGAGAGGCTCCGGGAGGTCGTCGACCCGGAGACGGGCCTCGACGTTGTCACCATGGGGGTCATGAAAAAAATTTCCGCCGGGCCTGATGGCTCTGTCGAGCTCCTGTTCGTGCCGTCCTCGCCGGCCTGTCCCCTCGCCTTCAAGCTCGCCCTCGACATAAGGGACGCCGCCAGGTCGGTAAAGGGGGTCACGAAGGTAAAAATCGATGTCGACGGCTACTGGAGGGCGGAAGAGCTCAAGCGCGTCCTGGAGGAAGAATGACATGGGGATACTGAGCGAGATAATCGGTACGGTAAAGGAAGATGCCGCTGTAAGGGAGATCTACGTCTGCGCGTTCGACACCGCGGTGCTTACAAGGAGATGGGGACTCTCGAGCACCTTCAGGGACATCTGCGGCATAAAGGGAGGGGCCTGGGTCAGCGGCTGCGGGACGCTGCTCGGAAAATCCGCGCTGGAGCTTGCTAGGTACGCGCACTCGCCCAAACTCCTGGACTCTTCCGTGGGAATGGCGGCGCTTAACTCCCTCCTGGAGGTGGATGACAGTTCCCTCGTGGAGGTGAACGCGTTCGAGATATTAAGGGAGAAGGGAAAGGGGAAGGAGGTCGCCGTGGTGGGCCGCTTCCCGTTCCTGGGCAAGCTGGAGGGGATAGTGAAGAAACTCCACGTTATTCACAGGGAGCCGGCGAAGGCCCGCGAGGGCATGGATGAAGCGCGGCGGATCCTTCCACGGGTTGACGTGGCGGCGATAACCGGAACTTCCTTTCTCACCAAGACCGTCGACGAGCTCCTCTCCCTGTGCAGCAACGCCTACGTAATAATGCTCGGCCCGACGACGCCGTTAACACCCCTCCTCTTCGACTACGGCGTCGACGCGGTCTCCGGCTCCCTTGTCAAAGACAGCGGAAAGGCGCTTCCCTGTATCTGGCAGGGATCCCCGTTCAGGAAGATCGACGGCCTGCGCCTGGTAACGATGCTCAAGCCATGAAGCTCTCCGAAGACCGGCCTTGAAAATCGGACAGGGCTGCCCTAGCCACGGCACTGCCGCACGACCGCGCGGCGCACCAGAGCAATTTGAGACCCAGCGTAAGAAAAAAGGACGCCCCATCCATCCGTATCCCCTTTCTCATTGCCGGCTCCTGACCGGAATCTCGCCATACACAGGTCCGGGAAAAGAGCGATAAGCAGGGCGCCGGTTTCCCCTGTCCCCCTGTTGACATCGATTGAAAATATTCTATGCAGGAAAGCATTAGGTAATAATTTTACCTTGACATCTTACGTATAATCAGGTATAGTAATACGTGGATCGTGGATGCTTTCAGCGTGTTACTGCGTTCTTTGAGTAACCATTCTACCCAACATATTTAGTGAGGAGGGGGAGATGAAGCGTGTACAAGTTTTTTATGTATGGTGCGTGATCTCATTAGCTATTGGAGCGGCGTATTTCATCTTTTCCCCGGCCGGACACGCTCAGGAAATGGCGATGGTGAAGAACCAAGTACAGGACTGCAACCTCTACCGTTACCGGGTGATCGAGAGGGGAGACTGGACCTACTGGGACTGCGCGGCCAGAAACCCCTCGCCCTTCGCAAGGGACTTCTGGTTCATTCCCTCCGACAACGATACCGTTGCTATATCAGCAGTCGACGATGACGCTGAAGGATACCACCACCTTGTCACACTGCGGGCCCGGAGCAGGGACATGGTCCGACAAAGGGAGACCTATGTCTGCCCCTACTGCCAGGAAGGCTACGAATGCCCCTGCGATCCGGACGGTGATCAGCACTGCTATTACCAGGGCGGCTCCATGTATCGGAACCGGAACCGCAATCGCAATCAGGAGTTCGATCAAAACTTCTACCTCTATAACAACCTGCAGGCGGGGGACTGGAACTACTGGGATTGCGCGGCCAGGAACCCGTCGCCGCTGGCGCGCGACCTGTGGTGCATCCCCGGCGACAACGATACGGCTCTCTTAACAACCGGCGGAAAAAACTACGTAGCCACGGTGCGGAACCGGAACGGAGACCGCAACTTCTACCTCTATAACAACCTCTGCCCGGGGGACTGGAACTACTGGGATTGTCAGGCCAGGAACCCGTCGCCGCTGGCGCGGGACCTCTGGATCATACCGCAGGGAAACGACATGGCGTCGATGTGCGCCGTGGATACCACGGAGGACGGCACCAGAGAGAGCCTCTTCGTGGTGAGAAACCAGAACGGGGACTTCAATGCCTACCTCTGGAACATGCCCGAGCCGGGAGACTGGACCTACTGGGACTGCCTGGCCAGGAACCCGTCGCCGCTGGCGCGCGACTTCTGGTCGATACCCGGCGGAAACGATATAGGCAGCGTCGTTCCCGCACGCATTACGGCGGGTGCGGGTGACGACCTCTGCGCCCTGAGGGTCAGAGAGACGCAGCAGAACCTCTACCGCTACAGATGCCTCGTCCGCGGCGACTGGACCTACTGGGACTGCACAGCAAGGAACCCGTCCCCTATGGCAAGGGACCTGTGGGTCATCAAATCGGGGAACTGCACCTGCTGCATGCAGTAAAAGAGTCGGCGCGCCACTGTAGCTGCCGCTGGTGCATACCGCATGTCTCCGGCGCCATACTCCATTAGCCCGACTTTCGCATTTTAGTTGAAAAAAACATTAAATTTAGAAGATAATTTGACGTAAGTCGTTGCAAATACTGGGAAGATCCCCGGAAAATGAAGTTTGTAGGGACTCAGCCACAAATTTGA
>JAVCDC010000108.1 GCA_030765135.1 Candidatus Tritonobacter lacicola
ACTCGTATCTCTTACAGGTTAAACAGGAACGAATAAGGGCATTAAAGCCCCCTCCCCTTAATCCCCTCCCCCGTTGGGGAGGGGAAATATGGTTATGGAATTTGCCGTAACTTTTGAACGTTACCAATGAGTTAAATGAGTTTATGACTCAATCAGGACTAAACCATAAAACTCAAGCACCAAATTACAAATAAATCACAAATCACAAGCTCCAAATCACAAACAAATCACAAATTCAAAATTACAATGACCGAAACAGGCGCCCCGCCGCCTGCAATCGCTTATTTGGGATTTATTCAAGTGGGCTAATTAAAATACTGTCACACACACGAAATGGAAGACAACCAAACTTATATACTTACTTAATCGCATAATCCCGTATTCTTTGCGACTTTTGGGTAAACACCTGAATAGTTGCTGATGATAGAAACCTCCACAAAAAAGCAGCTGACGAGGACGCTGGGTCTCCCCGCGGCCCTCGGAATAGGGATAGGGACGATGATCGGGGCCGGGATCTTCGTCCTTCCGGGCCTGGCTGCGGAAAAGGCCGGCGGCTCGGCGGTCATCTTCTCCTTCATGATCTGCGGCCTGGTCGCACTCTTTACCGCCCTCTGCACGGCCGAGATCGCGACCGGCATGCCGAAGAGCGGCGGCGGATACTACTTCATTTCGCGGGCGTTCGGCCCCCTTGCCGCCGCCGTCATAGGGTGGAGCCTGTGGGCGGGCCTGATATTCGCCACGGCCTTCTATCTCATGGGCTACATCGAGTATATCAGGGCCGTTCTTCCCTCCGGGGCACTTGGCTGGGCGATATATATAGGCCTCGCGACCGCAGTCGCCCTTATCGTCGTAAATTACACGGGGGCGAAGAAGACGGGCGTGCTTCAAACATGGATTGTAGTGGTGCTGCTGGTCATACTTTTCATATTCATCCTGCTGGGCTTTTTCAGGATAGATACGGCCAATTTCCGGCCCTTTGCGGCACGGGGGTTCGGTCCCGTAATGGGAACGTCGGCCATCCTTCTCATAACGTACTGCGGTTTCGCCCAGATCGCCTCCGTCGCCGGGGAGATCAAGGATCCGGGCAAGAACCTTCCGAGGGCGCTGATCGGCTCGGTCGTCTTCACGGCGGTTCTGTACTGTCTCATCATGCTGGTCATTTTGGGCATGACGAGGTTCGGAGAGAGGGGGAGCCCTCTCATAATCGTCGAACTCGGGAGGTCCCTCCTCGGAGGGCCGGGAGGCCTGGCGATCGTCCTGGGAGGGATCCTGGCGACGCTCTCCTCTGCCAACGCCAGCGTGATGGCCGCTTCGAGGATATGCTACACGATGGGGCGGGACAGGATATTCTTCCGTTACTTCGAGACCGTCCATCCCAGGTACCTTACACCCGCCCCCGCGATAGTGCTGACCGGCGCCTTGATCATAGCGATACTCCTGGTCGGGGTCGTTATGGGAACGCTCTTCCTGGAGACGCTCGCCGCGGTGGCCGGCCTTTTTCACCTGATTATGTACGCTCTCATCAATCTCTCGTGTCTCGCCCTGAGGATCGCGGGCGTCGAGTGGTATAAACCTTCGTTCAGGACGCCGCTCTATCCGGCGATCCCGATACTCGGCCTCCTGGGGTGCGCCTCGGTCGCGGTGATGGCAGGCCTTCTCCAGTGGGCCATAGCGGTCGTTATAATCGGCGCCGCGCTCCTCTGGTACCTCCTGGTGACGAAGAGGACCCCGGCCATCAAGCACGCCCGCGCCGAGATCCTCGAGAAGACGCTGGACAGGGTCCAGGAAGGCGTCAAGCGCCACGTGGAGAGAACGAGGAAGGAAGCGGGTGAGATCAAGGGGCGCGTGCTCGTCACTGTCGCCAATCCGGACACGCTGAAGATGCTGATCGACGTGGCCTCCCCGCTGGCCAGCTTCATGGAGATTATCCACGTCTTCGAGGTATCGCCGGAGATTTCCCTGGTGGACGCCTCGCGCATCTGTCGGGAGAAGTATCCCGGCAGATGGAAGATTGTCGGTGATGCCTCCCGCTACTGCGAGGACAAGAACATACCTCACCGCGCCAGGGTGATGCCCAGCCACAACATGATACAGACGATAGCGCAGGAGGGGATGGATGCGACCTATATCCTCATAGGATGGCACGGGAAGCTCGACAGGGCCTCGCTGGCGCGGAGCAGGATGAGGGCGATAGCCAAGAACGTAGGCGGGAACCTCCTTATCCTCAAGACGGACCCGGGCACGGGCCTCGGAAAAAAGAAGAAGATACTATTGCCGTACGCGGGCGGTATCCACGCCAGGCTTGGCCTGAACGTGGCCCAGCAGATAGCCCGCGCCTGGGGGGCCGAGCTCCAGGTGGCCAAAGTGGTCGTGGCCGGCAAGGAGAAGCTCAAGGAGGCTCTGGCGAGGCAGGAGGAGAAGCTCCTCTCCGGTCTCCTCGATGAGAAGAGCATCGAGGCCGGCGTGAGGGTTATCCATGCTAAAAGCGTCGAGGACGGGATACTTGATGTATCGTCCGAGTACGATCTGGTGATAATCGGCGCGTCCGGAGAGTGGAAGATGAAGCGAAAGCTCTCCGGATCCATACCGGACAGGGTGACGGAGAAGGCCGGGTGCTCGGTGCTTGTTGTGAGGACGGAGAGGGGGGACGAAGGGAAAGGGTAAAGGTAAGGGTAAAGAGGCCAGTTTGGTAGTTGGGGAAGGGTAAGGTAAAAATGAAATGAACCGCATCCGTGAATATATCGTAAATAATCCGGCGCAATGGCAATTCGACAGGAATAATCCCGATCAAATCATTGTACGGGCGGGCATTGTAGGGGCAGGTTTTGTAAGGGCAGGTTTCAAACCTGCCCCTACAAAACCCGCCCCTACGGATGCGGGTTGGTGCGATACGGGTGTGAAAATGATGCGAGGCGTTTTCAATAAAATAAAAGGAGAATAAAGATGGCTACGGATTGTCAGAACAAGAGTGTTAATATGGAGGTGTGCAACTGCACCTACGAGCCTTGCTCGAAGAAGGGTATCTGCTGCGAGTGCATCCGCTACCACAGGGAGATGGGTGAGCTACCGGCGTGCTACTTCACTCCGGAGCAGGAGAAGACGTACGACAGGTCGATCGGCTACTTCGTCAGGTGCAATAAATAGAATTCCGCTCTCTCCGAATGGATAGAGCGGAATTATATTTATTAATGATTGGCGCCGGGCTGATGTATAATCAGGCAGGAAAAAGTTTTGAGAATTAATCCTTTATATATTTCTGCGATTGTTCTGAGCGGATTTCTTTCTGTCCGCCCTGCCCGAGCCTCGAGTGTGGACGTCGTCAAGGTTGACAACTACATCATCAATCCCATAACCGCCCAGTACATAATAGACGCGATATCCGACGCAGAGGCAGCGGGCCGCGAGTGCGTCATAATTGAGCTCGACACACCGGGCGGCCTTCTGGAGGCGACGAGGGACATAGTGAAAAAGCAGCTCAACGCGAAGGTTCCCGTCATCGTCTATATAGCGCCGAGCGGCTCAAGGGCCGGGTCGGCGGGCGTCTTCATAACGATGGCAAGCGACATAGCGGCGATGGCGCCGGGTACCCACATAGGTGCGGCGCACCCCGTATCTCCCGGCCAGGGGGGAGAGGGCTGCGGCAAGCTGTTCGAGGCGATGAAGGAGAAGGAGCAAGAGAAAGAGGAGAAGGAGGTCGGGGAGAAGAAGGGGGCGGCTGAAGAGGAAGCCGGGGTTAAGAAGCAAAAAGAAGTGAAGGAAGAAAAGAAGGCGGATCCGTCCGACATCATGAGCGAGAAGATACTGAACGACACGTCGGCGTGGATACGGACGATAGCTCTTTACAGGGGTAGGAACGTCGAGTGGGCCGTGAAGTCCGTGAGGGAGAGCGCGTCGATCGATGCCGACGAGGCTTTGGAGGAGAACGTCGTGGACATGATATGCGGCAGCCTGGACGAGCTCCTGGAAAAGATAGACGGCCGGGAGGTCGTGACGGCCGCCGGGCCGAAGAAGCTTCACACGAAAGGGGCCTCGATCAACACGACCGACATGAACTACCGCCAGAGGGTACTGAGCGCTCTCTCCAATCCAAACATAATGTATATTCTCTTCATGCTCGGCACAGCCGGCCTTTTCATAGAGTTTCGCACGCCGGGCATAGGTTTTCCGGGCATCGGCGGCGCAATCTGCCTTATACTCGCGTTCTTCGGTTCGCAGACGCTTCCCGTGAACTACGCGGGAGTCCTTCTTATCTTTCTGGCGTTCGCACTGTTCGTGGCGGAGACGATGATAGTGAGCTACGGTCTCCTGACACTGGGAGGCATGGTCTGTCTGTTTATCGGGTCCCTCATGTTGATAGAATCTCCGGAGGCTTTTATGGGTGTATCATTGAATATAATATTGCCGGTGGTTTTAGGCATAGGTCTTATCGTACTGTTTTTAATGAGCGTTGTGGTCAAATCGCAGCGCCGCACATCCGCCACCGGCATCGAAGGAATCGTCGGCCACGCGGGCGTGGCTGACAGCAGGATCGACCCCGAAGGAACTGTGTTTATCCACGGGGAGATATGGAGCGCTGAATCGAAGGAGGCCATCGAGAAAGGAGAGAAGGTCAGGGTGATCGGATCGGAGGGCTTGAAGCTCTTCGTTGAAAAGAAAAAGGAATAACAAAAGGAGGAAGTTATGTTACCGCCATTTGGAATCGTGTTGATAGTTCTTGTGATATGGCTCGTAAACTGCATCAAGGTCATTATGGAGTACGAGCGCGGCGTGATCTTCAGGCTTGGTAAGGTCCAGCCCAAGCCGAAGCCTCCGGGGTTGAGGCTGATATTTTTTCCGGTGGACAGGATGGTGAAGATCAGCACCCGGATACAGGTAACCGACGTCCCGCCGCAGGACGTGATCACGAAGGACAACGTGTCGCTCAAGGTGAACGCAGTCGTCTACTACCGAGTCATGGACCCGATAAAGTCCGTGGTCGAGGTACGGGATTACATGTACGCCACGTCCCAGCTCGCGCAGACCACACTCAGGTCGGTCCTCGGCGAGGCGGAGCTGGACGAGATCCTCTCGAACAGGGAAGAGATCAACCACAAGCTCCAGGGGATACTGGACAAGGCGACGGACCCGTGGGGTATAAAGGTGTCCAACGTGGAGGTAAAGCACGTTGACCTGCCCCAGGAGATGCAGCGGGCCATGGCCAAGCAGGCCGAGGCCGAGAGGGAGAGGCGGGCGAAGGTCATCGGCGCACAGGCCGAGTTCGAGGCCTCCACGAAGCTGGCCGAGGCGGCGGACATCATGTCCAATAACCCGATCACGCTCCAGCTCAGGTACCTCCAGACGCTGGCCGATATCGCGGTGGAGAACAACTCGACGACGATCTTTCCCATCCCCCTGGACCTCTTCAAGCCGTTTCTGGATATAAAATCGGGGATTTCAAAGATGATGGGGAGAGATACGGCCTAGGGTTGAGAGTTTGCACTTATCCGGCTTCGCCGGGAACTTTTACCACTAAGACACTAAGGTTAAATACAGTTTCTGGTTTCTTGTTTCTGGTTTCTTGTACATAGCATTACTTATCAAGTAACTAGCAACTAGTAACCATAAACCGCTTTCTGGTGTCTTCGTGCCTTTGTGGCTAGTCTAAATAACAAATTCCTATACTATTAAGTTATAAGGAAGAACGGAAAGCTTTCCTCTATTTTGAAAGGAAGATCCCGAAAGCTTGCCCTTGTAATAGTTTTGCTGGTCATCGCCGTGTGCTGTCTCTTCAGGCACTCTATCTGGAACGCCTATTGCTCGTTCCTCGTCGTGCAGGATGACCTGAAAAAGGCCGATGTGATAATCGTTCTCGGCGGTGCGAGCGGCGAGAGGACCCTCCAGGCGGTCGATCTCTACAAGAAGGGGTACGCGCCCCGTATCCTCATGTGCGGCGGGAAGGGCGTGTGGAGGTTCACGTGGGGCGAGGTAATGGGAGACCTGGCCGTGGAGCGGGGGGTCCCGCGCGATGCCGTTATCGCGGAGGGTTCCTCACGGACGACCATCGAGGAGGCCCTCAACGCTAAAAGGGTGATGGAGGAGAGGGGCTTTAAGTCCGCAATAGTTGTAAGTTCTCCCTACCACATGAGAAGGGTCTCCCTTCTCTTCGGAAAGGTCTTTAAGGGTTCGGGGATGTCCTTGATCTTCTATCCCGCACAGGAGGAGATCATGGAGGATCCTGAGCGCCAGAACCACCCGGAGTTGTACCATATGGAAGCCTGCAAGCTTCTCTACTCGTGGAAGTTTTTCCTCCCGTGGTCCAGGGCAGAAGACATGAGACAGGAGACAGAAGGCAGGAGATAGGGGCCCCCCGGAGGCGGGGTAAGAGTTTTATGAGTTTAATGAGTTGTATGAGTTTAATTATCAGATGCTGCAAATCATTTAACTCACGAACTCAGAAACTCATTTAACCGGAACACATATTCGCGGTGTATATTTAAAATTTCCAGCTCTATTAATAAGGTACCTGATAAAGAGTACGAGTACGATTACGAGTAAAAGAACAGGGGGGCGGTGAGCATGGCGGAAACACGGGCCCGTGTTATCATCCACGGATTCGTCCAGGGTGTGTTCTTCCGTTACAGCACGCGGGAGAGGGCCGCGGCTTTCCGTCTCAAGGGGTGGGTCAAGAACAACTTCGACGGGACCGTTGAGGCTGTCTTCGAGGGGCCGGAAGAGGATGTCGGGAAGATGGTCAAATGGTGCGGGAGGGGGCCGTCGGGAGCCCGGGTGGACCGGGTCGAACTTGCGTGGGAGGAGCCTGCCGGCGAGTTCGACACATTCGAGATCAAGGGATGGTAGAGATGGCCGATAAGAATAAGACGGTGGCCGCGCTTAAAGAGAAGGTGGCGGCGTTCATCAACGAGAGGGACTGGGAGCAGTTTCACTCCCCCAAGAACCTGAGCATGGCCATCACCATAGAGGCGGCGGAGCTGATGGAGCTCTTCCAGTGGGCCACTCTCGAGGAGTCCCGCGCCATGTGCTCCGACCCGGAGAAGGCCAAGAGGGTGAGGGAGGAGATAGCCGATATCGTTATCTACTGCCTGAGCCTGTGCAACATTCTCGGGATCGACCTGGCCGCCGCGATCGAGTCGAAGATAGAGAAGAACGTGTCGAAATACCCGCGGGACCTGTACCGGGGCAAGTATTAAAGATTTACCGTTCGCAGCTTTCCCTGCCAGCCTGTTGTCCGGGAAGTAGTATCTCCGGGGGAGAGAACAACCCCTCATTTTACCCTCGCATCCTTCCTTTCTCTCTCGCCGTTTGGAAGTATTTTTCTCCATTTGCCTTGCCGGGATAAAGCTGTAACTGGTTCGCTCTGAAACAGTTGCTAAATTACTGATTACTTTTCCCCCCTCTCCCGAAATAAAATCATATTTTCGCTTGACAGGGTACCACCTATGGTGTACTTTTGCTGCA
Organism: Candidatus Tritonobacter lacicola; assembly: GCA_030765135.1. Taxonomy (GTDB): domain Bacteria; phylum Auribacterota; class Tritonobacteria; order Tritonobacterales; family Tritonobacteraceae; genus Tritonobacter; species Tritonobacter lacicola. The sequence goes on from JAVCDC010000108.1 coordinate 7,456, forward strand.
AAGTGGAGTAAAATGGTGTAAAGTGGAGGAAAGGCCGTGTTTTACGGGGAGTATCACCACACCATAGATATCAAGGGGCGCCTCATCATTCCCTCGAAGTTCCGCGCGCCCCTCAAGGACCAGTTCATAGACAGGTTCTTTATCACCCAGGGGTTGGACAAATGCCTCTGGGTCTTTACGGAGAACGCGTGGAACGGCCTGGTTCAGAAGGCTAAGAGCTATCCGCTGACGAAAGCCGAACCTAGAAAGTTCCTGAGGATCCTCTACTCGGGCGCCTTTGAGATAGCATGTGACAAACAGGGGCGGATCAATATACCTGACAAGCTCGTGAAGTACGCGGGCATAACCCGCGATGTCGCGATTATCGGCGTCTCGGACAGGTTCGAGATATGGGACATGGCCGCATGGGACGAGTTCAGGCGCGCGGCAGAAGAGCAGTACGAGGAGATCGCAGAGGGCCTTGGAGGTTACAGTGACCTCAGCCTATAGCGGCGAAACTCTCAACAAGGGGAGGGAGTATGAAAACTGCAGTCAGGAAGGAGAACCTCGGGACTTTGCTCGAGATGAACGGTGCCTTGAACAAAGCAAGAAGGTTGAGAACAACGTACAGGTATTACATCAGGCCGGTAAGGAAGGAGAGCCCTGAAGGGGGGAAACCACGTACCAGCTGATGCCGGAGATCATGGAATTCAGCCACGCGCCGGTCCTCCTCGACGAGGTGCTGGATGGATTGAGTCTCACGGCCGGGGCCACCGTTGTGGACGGCACGGTCGGGCTGGGCGGGCACGCCGCGGCGATCCTCGATAGGACCGCCCCCGGCGGCAGGCTCATCGGTGTTGATGCCGACCGGGAAGCGCTCTCCATGGCGCAAAGGCGGCTCGGCAATTTCGGTAAGCGTGTCACTCTTATCCACGGGAACTTCGCCGATCTGCGGGAGCTTTTGCAGGACAGGGAGGTTGGGCCGGTCGATGGGGTCCTTTTCGACCTGGGCCCCTCAAGCTACCAGCTTGAATCTCCGGGCAGGGGGTTCAGCTTCAGGCTCGAGGGCCCCCTTGACATGAGGATGGACCGCGGGACGCGAAAGCGCGCCGCCGACCTGGTCAACAGGCTGGACGGGAGGCGGCTCGAGGACCTGATAAGGGGATACGGCGAGGAGAGGTGGGCGGGGAGGATTTCGAGAGCCATAGTTAGGGAGCGGGAAGGCGGGCCTATCGAGACGACCGCGGAGCTTGCCGCTCTTATCGCCCGGTGCGTTCCTCGCCGGGGGAGGGCGAGAATCCACCCTGCCACGAGGACGTTTATGGCCCTGCGGATAGCGACGAATGACGAACTGGAAGTTCTCAAGAAGGGGATATGCTCCGCCGCTGCCGGCCTGCGCGCCGGCGGAAGGCTGTGCGTGATATCGTTTCACTCCCTGGAGGACCGGATCGTGAAGAACGAGTTCCGGAGGCTCTCCGGCAAATGCTGCTGCCCCCCGGATTTTCCCGTTTGCCGGTGCGGCGCGACGGCGCTTCTGAAAGTGGTGACGCCGAAACCGATAACGCCCACACGGGAGGAGGTCGCCGGCAACAGGAGAGCGAGGAGCGCGAAACTGCGGGTCGCGGAGGTGCTGTGAATATGAAGAAGAAGCTTCTGGTTGCCGAGGACGAGGCGGTCATCCGCCTCCTGATAAAGAAGGCGGTCGGCGACCGTTTCCACATGGAGGAGGCGGATAACGGGGCGACCGCCCTAGCCAAGGCGAAATGCACAGAGTACGACTGCGTGCTGACCGATATCCAGATGCCGGGGATGAACGGCCTGGAGCTTCTAGTCAGCCTCAAGAAGGCCAGGCCGAGGGTGAAGGTCATCGTCATGACGGCCTCCGGCGACGAGTTCCTCAACTTCGCCAGGGCGCGGGGGGCCCACTCGGTCCTTGAAAAGCCGTTCGGAGTGGATGAATTGATGGCTTCGTTAAGCGGAATTTAAGTCGCCTTCGCGCTATTAAGGAAAGGCGGGACAGGGGGTAGGGTTGAAAACGATCAATGCCGAAAGGCTGAAGCTTGTGAGGACCCTGGGCGAGCGCGGAATCGGCTACGTCGATAAAATCGAGACGATGGGCATGATGGAAATAATGAAGATTCTCTGGCGCGGGTTCGCGTCCGCCTTGCCCGGGGTGGAAGGCAGGCTTCCGCCGAGAATCAGGGGTATCACGTTATAGGCTCGCGGTCCGCCGTTAAAACGGCGCTTCGGGGAATACAGGACGGGATTGGAGAGGAGAGCATGGCGCGTAAAAAGAGCAGGAGAAGGTCGAGCAAGCCCGGAAAGCGGTTTTTCGCCCGGTCCATCCGCCTGGGGGTTGTTATCGTCCTTGCCATCGTTGTCTCGTTCGCGTATGTCTGGCTCCACATCCAGACCGTGAGGCTGGGCTACGCCATTAAAAAGGAAGAGGGGCGGCTCAAGCTCTACGGGGAGAGGAGCGATGCCCTGAAGCTCAAGGTAACCAGGCTGAAGGCCCCGAGGCGGATAGAGCGGCTGGTGGAAAAGGGGTCCTGTAATTTTGTTATACCGGATGAACGGCGCATCGTAAGGATGAGCGGCAGGCGCCGTATCGGGCGTCTCGCTTTAACGAAGGGATCGATGAGGCACAATCTCTAACGACCTTCCTCCGGTTTAAACCATAACATCCTTCACAGCGGTTCGGCATGCCGTCCCCGGAGCATGAACGACGGCATGACGAGCCCTGTAACGGAAAAAAGGCGAGTGATATGTCTGTAGCCATCTACAGGGGGCGGACGCTCTTTTTGTGTCTTGCCATCTTTTCTCTCTTCTTACTCCTTGCCTTCCAGCTGGTCTGTATCCAGATGATGGAGAACCCGGTCCTCGACGATAAAGCCGAGGGGCAGCACTGTGTCAACATGAGGGTCGAGGCGAAGAGGGGCCGGATTTTCGACTGCAGTAAGAAGGTGCTCGCCATGAGCGTTCCGGTTAAATCAGTGTACGCCGATCCGAAGCTCGTGCCGGAGCCGGCGCTGGCCGCGAAGAAGCTCTCGGCTGTCCTCGGTGCGGGAGAGAGGGCCCTCGAGGAGAGACTCAGGAGAAAGAAGAGGTTCGTTTGGCTGGCGAGGAAAGTCGATGACGAGACGGCCGCGCGTGTGGACATGCTTTCGCTGGAGGGTATCTACCTGACCGACGAGATGAAGCGCTTTTACCCCAACGCCGAGCTTTTGAGCCACGTGCTGGGCTTCGTGGGCATAGATAACGATGGGCTCGAGGGCATGGAGCTCTACGCCGACGCGTTCCTGAGGGGGAAGCCGGGCTGGAGGGCCATCGTGAGGGACGGCAAACGCAGGGAGATACTCCCCTTCAGAAGCCAGGACATTCCCCCTGTCGACGGGCGCGACATCATACTCACGATCGATGCGGTTATTCAGAACATAGCCGAGGTGGAGCTTGACAAGGCCTTCAGGGAGTTCAACGCCAAAGGCGGCAGCTGCATCGTCATGAGGCCCGGTACCGGCGATATCCTGGCCATGGCGAACGTGCCGCCATACAACCCAAACGATGTCGGGGCGTCTCTGATGGAGAGCCGCCGGAACAGGGCGATGACGGACATGCTCGAGCCGGGCTCGACTTTCAAGGTTATAACGGGCGCCGCCGCTCTCGACAGGGGGGCGGTGGTGATGGACGACGTCTTTTTCTGCGAGAACGGCGCCTTCAGGACCCACGGCCGCACCCTCCACGATCACCATCCCTACGGGAACCTGAGCTTCCTGCAGGTCATACAGAAGTCGAGCAATATAGGCGCCGCGAAGGTGGGTATGCGGCTGGGCGAGGAGGGGCTCCATTCCTACATCAGGAGGTTCGGCTTCGGAGAGCCGACGGGCATAGACTTGCGCGGTGAAGCCGCGGGGATCGTGCATCCATTGAACAGGTGGTCGAAGCTTTCGATCTCGAGAATACCCATGGGGCACGAGATATCCGTTACCCCCCTTCAGATGATCTGCGCGGTGAGCGCGATCGCCAACGGCGGCTTCCTGATGAAGCCGAGGATAATAGACGGGATCGTCGATAGCGAGGGCAACGTGCTGAGGAGCTTCACTCCCAGGGTAAGGCGACAGGTCATCGGCGAAGAGTCATCCCGCTGCATGGTCGAGGTAATGAAAGCCGTTGTGAGCGATCAGGGGACCGCGAGGAGGGCCGTCCTGGAGGGGTACACGGCCGCAGGCAAGACCGGGACCGCCCAGAAAATAGAGGAGGACGGGAGGTATTCACACCGATATTTCTTCGGCTCGTTCGTCGGCTTTGCGCCGGCAGATGATCCTGCCATCGCGGTCATCGTCGTCCTCGACGAGCCACGGCCCGTGTACTACGGCGGGACGGTGGCGGCGCCTGTGTTCAGGAGCGTGAGCCAGAAAGTGTTGAGCTATCTCGGCGTGCCGCAGGAGGTTCCCGATGTCGAGTTGGCGGAAGGGGCCATTGCGGCCGGCAGCAGGATTTAAGTTAGATGAGTTATATAAGTTATATGAGTTCAATGAGTTGGTGAGTTTGAAAGTTGGAAGGGAAAGATAAAGTGCGGATTAATCTGCGGGAGTGCCTTGGTGAGATGAGCGGCCTCGAGATACGGGGCAGGGAGGAGCTCGATATTACCGGCGTGGCTTACGATTCGAGAATGGTAAGGGATGGGAACATCTTCTTCGCCCTCCCCGGTGCCAGCGACGACGGGGCCGGTTACGTGGATGAGGCTGTTTCACGGGGAGCGGCTGCCGTCGTCGCACGCGATAATGTCAGTGTCCCGGGCGGCGTCAGCGTTGTCCGCGTCGATAAACCCCGCCGCGCGATGGCGAGGCTCGCCTCCGTCTTTTTCGGCGCCCCTTCTGGAGATCTCCGCGTTACTGGAATAACCGGCACCAACGGCAAGACGACAACGGCATACCTCCTCTGCGCTGTTCTGGAGGCGGGCGGGCGAAGGTGCGGCCTTATAGGCTCGGTGGAGTACCGCCTGGGCGAGAGGGCTATTCCGGCGCGGCTCACGACGCCCCAGTCGTCGGACATCCAGTCTATGCTCCGGGAGATGGTCGGTTCAGGATGCCGCTGCGCCGTCATGGAGGTATCCTCGCACGGCCTTCACCAGGGGCGCACGGACTGCGTCGATTTCGATGCGGCCATATTCACCAATCTCGCCTCAGACCACCTCGACTATCACGGGAGCATGGATAATTACCGCGAGGCGAAGCTCGGTCTCTTTCGCTCTCTTCCCGCGGTGCCCGGCGCGTTCGCCGTTATTAACGGCGATGACCCGGCGGCCCCTGCCTTCATGGAAAGTGCCGGGTGCGGAAAGCTTACCTACGGCGTGGGCGGCGGCAACGACGTCAGGGCCGTCGGGATGGTCCCGGCGGAGAGAGGCTCCGAGTTCCTGGCGGAAACGCCGTGGGGCAGTTTCAAGGTAGCGATAAACCTCCCGGGGCTTCACAACGTCTATAACGCGCTCGCGGCCCTGGCGGCCGGCCTCTGCCTGGGAACTGAGGCGGAAGCCGCCGTCTCCGGCCTCGGGAGTGTCCGGAGCGTGCCCGGCAGGTTTGAGCCGGTGGAGTGCGGCCAGCCTTTCCACGTTATCGTCGATTACGCGCACACGGAGGACGGCCTGAGAAAAGTCATGGAGACGGCCCGTGCCGTTTTCGGCGGTCGCGTTCTCCTGGTGTTCGGGTGCGGGGGCGACCGGGACAGGTCCAAGCGACCGGGAATGGGAAGGGTCGCCTCCGACCTTGCCGACGTGGCCATCATTACCTCCGATAATCCCCGCGGGGAGGATCCCCTCGCCATCATAGAAGAAATTAGAAGCGGGTTTAAGGGGGGAGAATACGAGGTCGTTCCCGACAGGAGGGAGGCGGTTGCCAGGACGCTCGAGCTGGCGGGTGAGGGGGATGCGGTTCTCATAGCGGGGAAGGGGCACGAGTCCTACCAGGAGTTTGCCGACTTTGTGGTTCCCTTCAACGACCGGGAGGTGGCGCAGCGGATACTGGCAGAGATGGGATACAAACAATGACCAATGACCAATGTTCAATGGAAAAAAAAGATATACACGAATAGAACAATGAAAAATGCAAATTGCAAAGTGCAAATTGGAATGAAAAAATTTCAGGAAATAATGACCAGGCACTTTGATTTTTATACTTTGCACTCTTCACTTTGCATTGAATCGAGTGTGCCAATGCCCCTTACAAGGGCATTTTTAAGAATGGTGTGCATGGTATTGTGGAAGCGGTAATGATCAAAGATATTTTGGAGTACACGGGGGGTGAGCTGGCGGCCGGCTCTCAGGATGCGGAGATAGGCTCCATCTCGACCGATTCGCGGACGATAAAGGAGGGCCAGCTCTTCATAGCGCTCAGGGGGGAGAACTTCGACGGCCATGAGTTCATAGGCGACGCACTTGCCGCAGGGTGCGGCGGTTTTGTGGCGTCGAGGGACTCGCGGATCCCCAGGCGGCTGTCGGCCGGTGCCGCCGGCATTATTGTCGAAGATACAACGAAGGCCCTGGGAGATATAGCGGCGGGGTACCGGTCGAGGTTTAATGTGAGGGTTGTCGGCGTGACGGGAAGCAACGGGAAGACGACCACGAAGGAGATGATCGCGCGCATATCGTCAGGGAGGTACGGAACGCTGAAGAGCAGGGGGACGTTCAACAACCAGGTCGGTCTACCCCTCACGCTGCTGGAGCTTGACGGGCGCCACGAAGTCGCTGTCCTGGAGATGGGTGCCTCCAGAAGGGGTGACATCGCCTACCTCGCCGGCATCGCTGTTCCGAGCATCGGCGTGATCACGAACGTAAGCCCGGCGCATTACGGCTACTTCAAGTCGATCGAGGCCGTCGCCGCTACCAAAGAGGAGCTCCTGGCCGCTCTCGCGGGCGAGAGGATGGCCGTCTTAAACGGTGACGATGAGCTCCTCGCCGGGGCGGGAAAGAGGCACACGGGGCCGAAGCTGTTCTTCGGTGCCGGCGGCCGCTGCGACGTCAGGGCTGAGGACGTTCGCGTCGGCCCGGACGGCAGGCCCTGCTTCAGAATCGCGACCCGGGGAGGGGAACCGTCGCAGCCCATCCTTCTGGGCGCCGTGGGTCGCCACAATATCTTTAACGCCCTGGCCGCCGCCTGCGTCGGCCTGTTCCTCCGCCTGGACCTTGAGGATATAGCGGCTTCTCTGGATGGTTTCGGCGGGCTTCCGATGAGAATGCAGCGGTCCGTGGTGGCGGGCGTCACGATTATAAACGACGCTTATAACGCAAACCCCGCCTCCGTGGAGGCGGCGCTGAGGACGTTCGCGTCGATGGATATTCACGGGAAAAGGTTCGTCCTGATGGGCGACATGCTGGAGCTGGGAGAGATCACACAATTAGCCCACAGGAGGGCGGGAATGCTGGCCGGCGAACTCGGGATGGACGGACTCGTCGGGGTGGGCCGGCTGGTGCAGGATGCAGTGCGGGGCTGCCGTGAGGTTTCAACCGCCTGCGCGTGCACGGCCTCCTCGAAGGAGGAGGCCGTCGATATCCTTGCCGGAAAGCTGGAGGAGGGGGACGCCCTGTTAATCAAGGGCTCGCGAAAGAACAGGCTCGAGGAGTGCGCTGAGCTTTTGGGAGCCCGCCTCGGCGGAGGTCCGGGATGATCTTAAAATTTCTCTGCAGGAAAAGGAACCCGTCCAGGGGCAAGCGGGCCCATTTCATAAGTGAGAACCCTCTCTTTTATAAAGTCATGAAGAAGGACAGGACGATTATAAGGATAAAGAAACGGAAGAGATGAGATGCTGTACTACATTTTCTATCCGCTGAGGGAATATTTTTTCGCCTTCAACGTATTCCGCTACATCACCTTCAGGGCGGTGTTCGCAGCCGTCACCGCTCTTCTTATCTCCCTGGTCATGGGCCCGCCCCTGATACGGGTGCTCGCCAGGCTGGGCGTCGGGCAGGAGGTGCGGGACGACGGACCGAGGTCACACCTCAGCAAGGCCGGGACGCCGACCATGGGGGGGGTGCTTATCCTGGCTTCGGTCATCATAGCCACGTTACTCTGGGCGGATATATTCAACCGCTTTGTGGTAATCGCGCTCGCTTCCACGGTTGTCCTTGGCGCCCTGGGCTTCTGCGACGACTTGAAGAAAGTGAGAAGGCGCAGGTCCCTCGGCCTGAGTGGGAAGTCGAAGCTCGTTGTTCAGACCCTGCTCGCCGCGGGCATAGCGGGCTACCTCATGTGGTGCCCTGCGACCCGGAGCTTTATCACCGAGCTGACCGTGCCTTTCCTCAAGGTCCCGGTCGTCGCGAACCTGGGTCTCCTGTACGTTGTCCTTGCCTTCCTTGTCATAGTCGGCAGCTCTAACGCGGTTAACCTCACCGATGGCCTCGACGGCCTGGCAATCGGGTGCGTCATCATAGCGGCCCTTTCCTACTCCGTCATGAGCTACGTCGTCGGGAACGTGAAGTTCGCGGCTTACCTCCAGCTGAGGTACGTTGCGGGCTCGGGCGAGCTGGCGATATTCTGCGCCGCCATAGTCGGGGCCGGCCTCGGTTTTCTCTGGTACAATGCGCCGCCCGCGGAGGTTTTCATGGGGGACACGGGGTCCCTCGCCCTCGGCGGGGCCGTCGGCGTGGTCGCGCTCCTGATAAAGAAGGAGCTCGTCCTCCTGCTGGTCGGGGGCATTTTCGTCCTGGAGGCCCTCTCGGTTCTCATACAGGTTGCCTCGTTCAAACTCACCGGCAGGAGGGTCTTTCTGTGCGCGCCTCTGCACCACCACTTCGAGCTGCGCGGTTGGTCGGAGACGAAGGTGACGATCCGGTTCTGGATTGTGGCGATCATATTCGCCCTTTTCAGTCTGGCCACATTAAAACTTCAATAAAGATAAAGACCGCGGATTATACGGATTAGGCAGATTATTTTGAGGAAGCTTTTGAGTCTGGATTGGAAGTAAGGAATTTCTATGCAAAGCGGTGGTTTTACTTTTAAGGAAAAATTAATTCAGTCATTAATCAGCATAATCCGCCAAATCCGCGGTTGCCTTAACTATTTTTTGCTCCCCGTGGTCGGTGGATGAAACGAAGTGTTAAAGGGAAAAAAGTTATTGTGGCCGGGATGGGAAAGAGCGGCGCTGCCGCCGCGCTCCTGTTGAAGGAGATGGGGGCCGAGGTGAAAGCGAGCGATATACGGGATGATGACGCTGTGCGGGAAAGCACGCGCATCCTCCGCGCCGCCGGCGTCGAGTGCGAGGTAGGGGAGCAGGGAGGCGCACTTCTCGAGGGGGCGGACCTGCTTGTGGTTAGTCCCGGCGTGGGCGGGGACGCGGCCGTTGTCTCGGCCGCCCGCGAGAGGGGGGTGGAGGTCGCGGGGGAGATAGAGCTCGCTTACTGGTTCTGGCCCGGAGGGGTCATCGCGATCACGGGGACCAACGGTAAGACGACCACAGCGCATATGATCAAGGCGATACTGGATTCGGCCGGCATGAGGTCGGTCCTCTCCGGCAACATCGGATACCCGTTCTCCAGCGCCGTTCTTGAACACGGCGATGCCGGCCTAGCGATATTGGAGCTGAGCTCCTTCCAGCTCGAGCATATAAGCCTTTTTCATCCGGGCACGGCCCTGCTCCTGAACCTGGCGCCGGACCACCTGGACCGTTACGGGGACGTACGTGAATACTACGCCTTCAAGCTGGCCATTTTCTCTAACCTGGAGAGGGGAGACCGGGCGATCTTCAGGTTGGATGAGCGGGAGCTCGTAGAGCCCATGCTTTCGAGAAATGGAGCAGCGGGACTGACCTTCGGCCTGGAAGGAGGCGGGCTCTCCATCTCCGGTGATGATGTGACCCTGGACGGTGAGAGGATATTCAGCCTGGGAGGTTTCGGCCTTCGCGGCAGGCACAATATCGAGAACGCGCTTGCGGCCGCGGCGGTCGCGGACGTATGCGGTGTGGAAAGAGACATTATAGAGACGTCGTTGCGCTCTTTCGAGGGCCTGCCCCACCGGCTCGAGCATGTGGGGACTTACGGCGGGATAGACTTCTACAACGACTCGAAGTCGACGAACCTCGACGCCATGCTCAAGGCACTGTCCTCGTTCTCCGGAAGGCTTATACTCATCGCGGGAGGCAAGGACAAGGGCGAGGACTACGGGGCCGTCAGGGAGGCTGTCGGGGCCCGCGCGAGAGCTGTTTTCCTGATAGGGGAGTCCCGGGACGCGATGAAGGAAGCTCTCTCCGGCTGTTGCGAGGCGGTTGCCTGCGGGAGCCTGGACGAGGCCGCGGCGGGCGCGTCGGCTCTGGCGGTAAAAGGCGATACCGTTCTGCTCAGCCCGGGCTGTTCGAGCCTGGATATGTACGGCGGCTTCGAGGAGCGCGGTGATCATTTCAAAAGAATCATAGGGAATCTGAGGGGTGTAGACGATGAATAAGAAAGTTCTTTTCATACAGGTTGCGGCGATCCATTTGATGGTTCTCGGGCTCTTGTTCAGCCTGATGAACTGCTGCGAGAGGGAAAAGACGGGCGATTATGGCCCGCCTCCCGTGGCGGTACCTCCATCGTCGGAGGAGCCCCGGGAGGTCGTGAAGAGGGCGGAGCCGAAAGAGATTATCGAAGAGGAAGAGCCCCTTGTCATCAAGGAGTACGGGAGACCGGGCGTCGTCAGGGGGTCCGAGATAAAGGAGGTCTTGAAAGAGGAGCGGGAGGAGAGGGTTCACAAGGTGAAGAAGGGGGAGACGCTTTCGGGGATAGCTCAGGATTGCGGCGTAACGATGAAGGCCATCATGAAACTGAACAATATAAAGGATCCGGCGAAGATAATGGTTGGCCAGAAGATCAAGATACCCGGCGAGTAACAACGGGGGGTACTTGATTTATTAAACCTATGGGACACAAACGTGGATAGGTCGAAGATTGCGCTTATTATCGTCGTCAGTTTACTCCTGGGCATAGGGGTCGTGATGATCTACAGCACGAGCGCGATCTATGCCGGCGAGAATTACAATGACAGTTATTTCTACCTGAAAAAACAGGTGGCGTGGGCTCTTATCGGCGTTCTTCTCATGGCGGTGTTCGCTATGGTCGACTACCATTTCCTGCGCACGCTGAGTATCCCCCTGCTCTTTCTCAGCACGTTTCTGCTAATGCTCGTTTTCGTGCCGGGATTCGGCCGCGAGGCGGGCGGCGCAAAGAGGTGGCTGAGCATTGCCTCTTTCAGTTTTCAGCCCTCGGAGTTCACGAAGTTCGCCCTCATCGTCTACTTGGCTGACTTCCTCGCCAGGAATCAGGCCAGGATAAGGGAGCTATGGAAGGGGTTCTTCCTTCCCATTTCCATAGTGCTTCTGAACATGGTGCTGGTTGTAATACAGCCGGACCTGGGGACGACCGTTCTTCTGGGGCTCGTCATCTTTGTCCTTCTGTTCGTCGCGGGCATGAGGATTTCGTATCTCGTTACCGTTGCCCTCGCGTCCCTGCCGGTGCTTTACGCGGTTATTTTTAAGTCGGCTTACAGGAGGTCGAGGATCCTGATCTTCCTCGACCCGTGGAAGGACCCCCAGGGGACGGGCTTCCAGATAATACAGTCGTGGATCGCCCTCAGCTCGGGGGGGGTCTTCGGCCTGGGGCTTGCCCAGAGCAGGCAGAAGTTCTTCTATCTGCCGGAGGCGCACACGGATTTCATATTCTCGATTATCGGGGAGGAGCTCGGGCTGATCGGCACCCTGGCAATCCTCGCGCTCTTCCTTGTACTTGTCATCGCCGGAATGAGGATAGCCTGGAAGGCCCCCGATCTTTACGGCAACCTGCTGGCGTCCGGCATCGTTGCCCTTATATCCTTCCAGGCGATCATCAACATCGGCGTCGTTACAGGCACTTTCCCCACGAAGGGCCTCCCGCTGCCGTTCATAAGCTTCGGCGGCTCGAACCTTCTGGTCAACATAGTGGGGATAGGTGTGCTTCTCAACATAGCCAGGCACTCGACGTCCCGGAGGCTGAAAAAGAGAGAGGTGAGTGTGCTCGGTCCATTTTAACAGGTCAGGTAATTATACTCGTGATCGATTGAGGTTTGGCCGGGCGGAAAGGGATTACGATTAAGAGTACGAGTACGAGTATGAGTTGAGCAATAGAACAGAGGGGAAATGACTAAAGTGGCGATAGCTTGCGGAGGAACGGGAGGGCACATATACCCGGCCCTCGCTCTGAGCGAATGGATGGGGGAGTATTTTCCCGGCGTCGAGACGGGCTTCGTCGTCACGAGATCGGAACGCACCAGGAGAATGATGAGTAATTATACTGGAAAGGTCAGATGTATCGGCGCAAGGCCGATGCCCGCGAGGATCTCGCCGGCGATGCTGCTCTTCGCGTGCTCGTTTCTCGGCGGCCTCGTCACGGGGATGGCTTACCTGGCGAGAGAGCGGCCCGACGTCGTCCTTGGAATGGGCGGTTACGTGTCCGCCCCCCTCGTGCTGGCGGCGCGCCTCCTCGGTTTTCCTACGGTTATACACGAGCAGAACATCGTCCCGGGACGGGCGAACGCTTTCCTTGCCCGCTGGGTGGACCGCGTGGCCCTGAGCTTCCCCTCGATCCCCGGCCGGCTGGACAGGAAGAAGGCGGTGGTTACGGGCAATCCGGTGAGGAGGAAGGTCGGCGAGCTGTCCGCGGAAGAGGCGAGGACCCGGCTGGGCCTTCGAGAAGACCGCTTCACTGTTCTGGTCATGGGCGGAAGCCGGGGGGCGCGTTTCCTGAACGAGTGCGGGCCGGCCACCGCCTCGATGCTCCCGCCTGAAAGATTTCAGTGGGTCCACATAGCCGGCGAGGAGGATTACGGCCGGGTCGGCAGGAGGTACGGGGAGATCGGCGTCCCGCACTACTGCACGCCCTTCACCGGCGAGATCGAGGTCCCCTATGCCGCGTCGGATATGGCAGTGTGCCGGGCAGGGGCGACGACGATCGCGGAGCTGGCAACGTGCGGCCTCCCGGCCCTCTTTATCCCTTACCCGCACGCGGTCGGCTCGCACCAGAGCCTGAACGCGGGATACCTGGCGGAGAGGGGGGCGGCTCTCGTGCTGGAGCAGGACGCAGCGAGCCCGGACAGAATCGCTTCGATTATTTCAGGTCTTGAAGCCGGCGGGGATAAGCTCGACGGGATGGGTCGAAGGCTGAAGGGCATTTTCGAAGGCGATGCGTCGAGAAAGCTGGCCGAAGTAGTGCTGAGTCTCGCAAAGAAAGGAATCCGGCAAAATTACAATCATTAGTAACCGTTAGTAACCTATTTAGTAACCAACAGTAACCTGTATTTGCAGACTTCGTAGAGTGCAGTTAAATCGAAAATATTAAAGCTGCTGTAAGGGTGATAAACGAAGGATGAAGAAGGCCCATCTAATAGGCATAGGCGGTATCGGCATGAGCGGCCTTGCGCGGATGCTCGTCTCCCTCGGCTGGCGGGTCGAGGGGTCCGATTGCTCGGCGGGGCGGGAGGTGGACGACCTGCGGGAGAGAGGCGTGCGGGTCGCGATCGGACACGCCGCAAAGAACGTCGATGATCCCGACCTGATCATCTACTCCTCGGCGATAGCTTCCGACAACCCGGAGCTGGGCGCGGGTGAGAGGAAGGGGGTCCGCTGCATCAGGAGGGGTGAGGCAGTCGCGATGCTGACCCGGTCGAAAAACGTGATTGCGGTTACGGGGACCCACGGCAAGACGACCTCCTCCGCCATGCTCCTCTCAGTCCTCGAAGCAGCCGGCCGAATGCCGTCTTACCTTATCGGGGGACATATCCTCCCGGGCGGCTCCAACTTTGGTGAGGGGAATGGAAAGGATTTTGTCCTGGAGGCGGACGAGAGCGACGGCACCTTCCTGGATTATGAGCCGGTCCATGCCCTCATAACCAACATAGATTGCGAACACCTGGGGCACTACGGTTCGATGGGGGGGCTCATAGGTGCTTTCGGGCAGTTCGCGTCGTCGATCAGGGGTGATGGGGTGCTCGCCGCGTTCGCGGACGATCCTGCCATCGCGTCCATCCTGCCGCGCTGCGGGGCGAGGACCGTGACCTTCAACTTCGTGAACGGGGACTACAGGTCCTCCGCCGTCAGGGAGAGGGAAGGGTGGCGCCTTACACTCTACAGCGGAGGCGACCCCGTCGGCTCCTGCCTTCTCCGGGTCTTCGGCAAGCACAACATACTGAACGCCACGGGAGTCGCGGCGCTCTCGCTGGAGATGGGGTGCCGGTGGGAGGATGTGGCCGCCGGCTTTGACGATTACAGGGGAGTGGCCAGGCGATTCGAGGTCAAGACGGACGGACCGGTGACGGTGGTGGATGACTACGCTCACCACCCCGCGGAGGTCAGGGCCACGCTCGCGGCGGCGCGGGCGCTCGCCCGGGGGCGGCTTATCGCCCTCTGGCAGCCGCACAGGCCGAGCAGGTGCCGTGACCTCTTCGATGCCTGGCGCGGGGCGTTCGGCCATGCCGATGCGGTGTTCGTGACGGACATCTATATGGCGGGGGAGAGCGCCCTGCCGGGGATAACCGGGGAGGGAATGGCGGGGGCCATACTCTCCCCGGGCGCGAGGTTCGCCGGCAGTATCCACGAGGCGGCGGCGGCAGTGGCGGATGAAGTGCGGGAGGGTGACTTTGTAGTCGTGCTCGGCGCGGGCGATGTCACGAAGGCGGCGGATGCTCTTGCCTTATCCCTCCCGGACAACCGGAAAAAGGAGAGTGCTTGAAAGATGAAAATTATAGAAAAAACCGGGACAATCGATGCTCCGGTTGAGGGGCGGGCAAGGAAAACGGCTGCCGTGGGAAAGGGGACCGGAAGGAAAACCGCTCCTCCGGACAGGGCCGTGATGGCGATGCGGAGCCTTCACAGCCTCCAGTGTCTTCAGCTTTTCAAGTTGAAGATGTAAGGGGCTGTATTATTGCACGGGGCAAGCGGCTTGATTGAACGGGTCGGATGGTGGAAGAGGATATTCTCAACGAGATCAAAGGCAGGGCGGGGGGAGAAGTCATGGTGAACGAGATGATGTTGCGCCACACGACGCTCCGCGTCGGCGGGCCCGCCGAGGTCTTCGTCGAACCCGTCGATCTGCCGGCTTTCAGGAAGCTGGTATCCTGGGCGCGGACGATGGGGATCGTCACCCGGGTTATCGGGTCCGGCTCCAATATCCTCGTCCCGGACGAGGGGATAAAGGGGATAACCATCCGCCTTTCATCGCCCAGTTTCAGGATGATCGGGGTCCGCGGGGATGAAATGCTCTGCGGCGCGGGGGCTAGGATATCCGATCTCGTGAAGTACTGCATAGAGAAGGGGATGGGAGGGCTTGAGTTCCTCGCCGCCATACCGGGGACTGTGGGAGGAGCCGTCGCGATGAATGCGGGGGCCTGGGGGAGGGATATAGCCGGCGTGATAAGAGGCGTGACCGTCGTACACGCCGACGGTTCCGTCTCGAGAATCGGAAGGGACGGGCTCGCGTTCGGGTACAGGAAGTGTTCCATTCCCCGCGGAGAGTTCATCGTTTCGGCGACATTCGGCGTCAGCTGCCGCCGCTCCGGCGAGATTCGAGAGGAGGTTGCCGGGCACGCCGCGGAGCGCAGGAGAAGATTTCCGGAGGGTCCCAGCGCGGGCTCAATTTTCAAGAACCCCCCCGGCGATTACGCCGGGCGGATGATTGAGGCCGCAGGCCTCAAGGGGGAAACCTGCGGAAGGGCGCAGATTTCGACGGTGCATGCCAACTTCATCGTCAATCTCGGCGGGGCCCGGGCCGTGGACGTGCTCAGGCTGATCGAGATGGCCGGGGAGGCCGTACAGCGTATGTTCTCGGTCGAGCTCGAGCCGGAGATCGATATATTAAGCGAGGTGACTGCATGAAAAAGAGAAGGAACAGGCGCAGGAAGAAGAGGAAAATAGTCATGAACGTCCGGGTCTCATCGAAGGGCCGGGGCGGGGACCGGCAGGCGAAGAGGAGGACTCTTCTAGCTGCCTGTGCCGTGGCTGCGGTGACCGTTGTGGCGGGGGGCGGCTACCTGGTCCCGCGGGTAAGCGATTTTCTCTTTTCCGCCGCACGGTTCAAGGTCGGGAAGGTCGAGGTGCAGAACCACTATTCCTTTTCCGCTGCGGATATCATGAGACTTGCCGATATCGAGCTGGGGCAGGACCTTCTTCACCTCAACCTCGATTACCACAGGATGCTTCTTGAAAGACACCCCGATATAGAGGGGGCCGTTATCGAGCGCCTTATACCCAACAGGATACGCATAAGCGTGCACGAAAGGGCCCCGGTCGCCAGGATACTCCAGGGCAACGGCTATCTCATCGATGGCAGCGGTGTCGTGCTGTCGGCCAGAAAAAGGACGCAGGCGGCGGCGCTGCCCGTCATCCAGGGTATGGACGTCGGCAGGCTGTACGTCGGCCGGGTCCTCAACCGGGAAGACATCAGGGCCGCACTGGGTATCCTGAAGCACTATATGCGGAGCGAGCTGCCCAGGTACCTGCTCGTCACGGCCGTCGACCTCTCGGACAGGCAGAACATAGTGATCGTATCGAGAGAGATAGACGAGATCAGGCTGGGGCTGGGCGAGATGGAGTACAAGCTGTCGAAGCTTCTGAAGGTATTGAAGAGGAGGCACGAGCTGACGAGGGAGGCCGGTTCGTCCTACCTCGACCTGAGGTGGACGGATGTCGCTGAGTTGCCCAGGGAGGGGAAGGTATGAGAAGAAAAGACGACCTTGTTATCGGGCTCGATGTCGGGACGACGAAGGTGTGCGCCATCGTGGCGGAGAAAGGAGATAACGGTGACGTCCGTATAATCGGCATGGGCATGAGCCCGTCGAACGGCCTCAGGAAGGGGGTCGTGGTTAACATGGAGAGCACGATCGGCTCCATAGGCAGGGCCATCGAAAAAGCCGAGGAGATGTCGGACGTCGAGATTAATTCCGTGTTCGCGGGCATAGCGGGGGGGCACATCGACAGCTTCAACAGCAGGGCGTGTATCCCCATCACGAGATCGAGCGGCGAAATCCTGGAGAGCGATATCCAGAAGGCCCTCTCGGCCGCAAGGGCCACCTACATCCCCATAGACCGGGAGGTCGTCCACGCGATTCCCCAGGGGTTTCTTGTCGACGGCCACGAGGTGGGCAAGGACCCGCGGGGGATGTCCGGCATGAGGCTGGAGGCGAAGGTCCATATCATAACGGGGGCCATAACCTCCGCGCAGAACATCATCCTGTGTATCAACCGGGCGGGGTTCGCGGTGGAGGACATCGTTCTCGAGCCCCTGGCTTCCGCGCTTGCCGTCCTGACGGAAGAGGAGAAGGAATCGGGCGTGCTCCTCATAGATATAGGCGGCGGCACGACCGACTACGTCGTGTTTACCGGCGGGGCCATCCGGCACTCCAACGTCCTCTCTCTCGGGGGCGACCACCTTACCAACGATATCGCCATCGTCCTGAAGATCCCGATGTCCAAGGCCGAAGAGATAAAGAAGGAATACGCCAGTGCCGGCAGGGAGAACGTTGGGGAGTCCGATGAGATAGCGGTGAGGTGCGGTGTCGGCCAGCCGAACAGGATTATTTCCAGGAAGGAGCTTTGCGATATCGCGCACTCGCGCATGGACGAGATATTCAGCCTGATCATGAGGGAGATTCATAAGAGCGGATACGAAAGGCGCATAAGCTCCGGCGTCGTTCTCACCGGCGGGGCTTCGCTCCTGCCGGGGTCTGTCCGGATGGCGGCGGATATATTCGACATGCCGGTCAGGATGGGTTCCCCGATGGGTGTGAGCGGGCTGGTGGAGGTGCTGGACAACCCCATATTCGCCACGGGTGTCGGGTTGTCCAAGTTCGGTTCCCACTGGCGCTCTTCGGCTATGGAGAGCCGTTTCAAGGGGCGGCACCTTTTCTCAAGGGTCCTGGAAAGGATGAGCGACTGGTTCGGTGAAAAGCTGTAGATTAAAAGTTACCAATGAAGGTTACTAATCCGGGTTACTAAAAAGTTACTAAGGAGTTGCCAATGTTAGAAGCGAAATATTTAAGAAAGGAGTAGAGCGATGATTCGTATGGTATCTGAGGATTCCGGTCGGCCCGGGATCGCCGCTGTCGGCGTCGGTGGGGCGGGGGCGGCCATTTTGAGCGGGCTGGCGGAAACGGGAATGAAAGGATTCGGGACCATCTCGGTGGCCGCGGACGCCGCCTCCCTTGAGAGATCGGGTGCCGTGGAGAGGATACTCATCGGGGGGGATATCACGGGAGGAAATGGGTGCGGCGGGGATCCGGAACTCGGCAGGCGGGCCGTCCTGGAGGACATCGATCTCGTGAGGGAAGCGCTCGAGGAATACGACAGGGTCGTGCTCATTGCCGGGCTGGGCGGGGGTACGGGCACCGGCGCCCTTCCCGAGATCGCGTCTCTCGCAGGGGAGATGGGGATACGGTTGCTCTCGGTCGTGACTATGCCGCTCTCCTACGAGGGGAGGAGACGGCGCGAGATGGCCGGCAAGGGCCTCGCCTCACTGAGGTCCGCCGTGGAAGGCGTGGTTCCCATATCTAACGATTACCTGCTTTCACACGTGGACGAGGAGACGTCCATGGCCGATGCCTTTTTCCGGCGCGTCAACAGCAGCGTTTGCCGGGTTGTCCAGGCGCTGGTCATGCTGATGGAGGGGGGAGGGCTTATCAACGCCGAGCTTTCGGATATACGCTCTGTGCTGTCCGCTGACGGCGTCGCCGCGGTGGGCTTCGGCGGGGGAGCGGGAGAAGGGCGCGCACTTGCCGCGGCGTCCGGGGCGCTCTCCAGCGCCATGCTCGAGAAAGCCCCATTCAATGAGGCCGGCGGGGCGCTCGTGAGCTTCGTGGGCAGCCCCGGCATGCCGTTTCACGACGTTGACCGGGCGTTGAAGCGCATCGCCGAATCGGCCGGCGCCGGGGCCGATATCGTTCTCGGGGCGTTCGTAGACGAGGCGATGGAGGACCGCTGCACCGTCACGATTATCGCCACCGGGCTGGGTGAGCGCCCTGCGCCGGGGAAGGGCGCTGAAGCGAAAGAGAAGGCCGTAACGTGGGAGGCCGAGAAGGTTGAGCAGACGGTGATAGATTTTTCGGCTCCGGACAGGGGCCGTTTCGCCGACCTCGAGCCGTCTTTCTACGATGGGGAGGACCTGGATATACCGACCATATTGCGAAGGAAATAGAGATATATGGGCCGGCCGTCGCGACCAGCCAGTTTCGTCACCCTCAGGGTGCCACTCGCCTTCTGGCGGTCTGCGGCGGCCGGCCAAATATTTTTTTGGCCTGCAGCAAAAAAAAATATGTTACTTGAGGTTCTCCCAGGCGGAGTCCATCTCCTCCATGGAGGCGTCCTCAATGGGGATGCCTTTTCTCCCCAGCTCATCCTCCATGAGGGAGAACCTGCGGCAGAACCTCCGCGCGCAGGACATGAGCGCCATCTCGGCGCTCACGTGCAGGAAGCGCGAGAGGTTGACCACGGAGAAAAGGAGGTCGCCGAGTTCGTGCTCGACATCACCTTCTCCGGAGAGAGCGCGCTTGAGCTCTGACAGCTCTTCCTCGACCTTTTTTACCACTCCCGCGGCATCCTTCCAGTCGAAGCCGAGGGCCGCCGCTTCCAGCTGGACCTTTTCGGCCTTCAGTAGAGCCGGAAGCGGCGCGGGAATTCCGGCAAACCGCTTCTTTCGGGCCTTATCGTTTTCCCTCTTCAGCCGGTACCACGTGGGGTAATCCGACGTGTCCGCTTCGCTCCCGCCTTCCGCGAAGACCGCCGGATGACGGCAGACCATCTTACCGGATATCTCGCCCGCCACCTCTTCGACGCCGAAGCCGCGCGATTCCCCGCATATCACGCAGCAAAGCAGTACGAGGTACATGAGGTCGCCGAGCTCCTCTTTGATCTTGCCGCCCTCTCCGGACTTCATGGCGTCCACCAGCTCGTAGGCCTCCTCCAGTATGAACGGAGAGAGGGATTCAAGCGTCTGCACGCTGTCCCACGGGCAGCGTCTCCTCAGTTCCTTTGCGATTTCTATTAATTTGTCGACGGACGACTCGGGCACGCGCTCCTCCTTTCAAGCGGCTGTGAAAAATTCCCGCTCTTTCTTCAGCTTCTCCTGAAACCTCTGGCAGCTTTTGTCTATCCTACCCATCACTTGTGTTGCTTTCGCCAGTGAAATCGCTGTTTTGCAGAAGCCTTAGTTGAATTCATTGCTCAGCTATTTTATTAAATTTTTCCCGTTCTTGCTGTCTAAATAAATAGCCATCCTTCGCCGGCACAAATAAATAATCCACCGGCTTTTCACAACCGGTGGATTCCTCTTCGCGCTTATATCAATCAGCTCAAAATATCGATTGTATTATTGGAAAGGTTTAACCCCTTTTTCATTTTCCGGCTCTATAAGAGCAAAGTCTTTATGCAAAGTCTCGCCGGCTTTTATATTAATTTCAGCTAATTCATATTTTTTCTCATCCAAAAACATATATATCATGTTTCTCCCTGGGGGTATTGGACCAAGTTCGAAACTACCATCTTCTGATACTTTTCTTCCTATAGATAGAATGAAGTTAGGTTCAACGATGAAGATGGAATAATCCTCTTCATCGTAGAATATCCTTCTGCGCTCGTTCCCGGGGTGGGTAACGTGATAATAGGCGCCCGGATACCGGGCTCTCGGGGGGCAGGCCATGCTATAACAATAGTGAAATGAAGCGTTTTGTCAAGAGTAAAGATTTGACCCCTTATCTTTGACTATGAAGCTCCAGTAGCTCTGCGGCCCGATGCCGATCAATCACCTGGTATCGTTTTGACGGATTCTGAATGGCCGTATAACCACAGCATTCCCATTCCGAAGGATGACGGACAACTCCGGCTCTGACCATATTAAAGTCGATATATACCATGCATTGTGCCAGGTGTTTCCCGGCTTGAACGGCCGTCGCATGGTATCTATCTTCCCAGAAAGCCCCCTTACGCTGCTTGCGTTGATTATACTCCTGAGCGATTCTTCCTGCTACCAGCTGCATTGAGCGGGGGATCGTCCAACCGTCTTCTCCATCCACGACCAGGAGATGAATGTGGTTGAATGTCACCATATGGTTGAGAATGCTCAGCCCATATCGTTTCTTCGCTTCAAAAAGCCAGCGTATCCATCGACGGCGATCCCTGGCGAATTTGAACAGGAAATCCTTCTTGTGGCATCGGTGGGTAATATGCCAAACACAACCGGGTATATGATATCTGTTCGCCCTGGGCATAAGAACCGCCTTTCGTTAGAATGCCATTTTTAACTGTAAAATTGAACCTCTAAAACCTTCACAAGCCTTTAAATATACACTACTTTTTCATCTTCAATTAGTTGCGTAGGTCAGACCCCAATTAACCCCCCCTTCTCCAAGCTGATGAAGTGCTGGAAATGCGGAAAGCCTTTCATGGTCCAACTCGGCACCAAGCGGGGAAAGTGCCCCCACTGCGGCGCCGAATGGGCGCTTAAATAAAGACTGAGGCCTTGGCCTCAGTTTTTATGGAGGCGGCGGAGTTTTACTATTGTTGCCAAGCCTGTTCACACCTATAATCTTAAATTCCGAAGGTTGAATATGAAACTGGTGACTTTTCTCATAAGGGCCGTTAAATTCGCGCTGGGGCTGCTGCTTATCCCGGCGTGCATCGGGGTGACGGTATGCTTTTACGAGAGCCTGCTGCCTCTCCTGAGGGACAAACCGCCCTTCCTCTTCGGCTTCGCCGCGTACTGCATCATATTCGCTATATTCCAGCAGCCTATAAGGAGCTACGTCTTCGGCCACGAGCTGACCCACGCCATCTGGGTTCTCCTCTTCCGCGGGGAGGTGACCGGGTTCTCGGCGTCGGCCGGGGGAGGAAGGGTCGAGGCCACGAAGTCGAATTTCCTGATAACGCTCGCCCCTTATTTTTTTCCCATCTACTCCATCCTGGTATTACTCGTCTTCTACGCCATGAGGCTGGTGAATTGTCTCCTGCCGGATTTCTTCGAGCTGGAGAAGTATTTTTTCATCTTCGTCTTCCTGGTGGGTTTCTCCTGGGCCTTTCACGTTGTTTTAACGGTCACCGTCATGCTGAAGGGGCAGGGAGACCTGAAGCGAACGGGGTTGCTCTTCTCCCTGGCAATCGTTTATTGTATGAACGTCGTGGCCCTGGGCCTGCTGGTTGTGTTTATGAGCAGGTACTCGGGCGACTACCTTGTGGGAGAGTACGTGGATGACATGAAGGTACCGGTGGCCAAAGCGTACGAATACTGGTGGGAGCGGCGCCCGCGGTGAAGAAGAGCGCGAGGTTAAAGCTTATATATGCCGCCCTCAGCGCGCTCGTAGTCGCTGCCGTTATTTGCGCGGTCATATTGAGCCGGGCCTGCGTGTGGGCCTCCTGGTACGGACCGCATTTCCAGGGGAAGCCGACGGCGAACGGCGAGGTCTTCAACATGTACGGGATGTCCGCCGCCAGCAGGTCCTTTCCGTTCGGGACCGTTATCGAGGTGACGAACTGCAGCAACGACAGGAAGGTGCAGGTGAGGATAAACGATCGCGGCCCGTATAAAATGGACTCTCGCGGAAATGCTGTTTATCCCCTGCGTCCCCACCCGTACAGGGACCTCGATCTATCATACGCGGCCGCCCGGAAGCTGGGGATTATTAAAAAGGGGGTCGCCAGGGTGAGAATCCAGGTGGTGAGCCGCCCCTCCGGCACAGAGAAGGAGAAACACACATGAAGCTATATCTTACAGCAGCAGCGCTTTTGCTGCTTTCCTCGTGCGCGGGAACAGGCCGCCGCGCGTCCCTCCCCCCGTCTTTCGATATCCTCGAGGTGAAAAGGGAAATACGGGAGTACATCATAGACGGTTCCCTCAGGGCGAGAAAGGGGGGCACTCATTTCGCGGGCAGGGGTAATGTGGACAAGTTCAGGTACGCGGACATCATGCTCGAGCCGGACCAGAGGGGAGAGGAGTATATTGTCAGGTGGAAGTGCAAGGCTTCCAAGAGGCTGACGGACCCGGTAGTGCTGAGGTTTGAATACATGTACACAAACGCCGAGCCGCCGAGCACCACGGAGAAGGTTTACAGGGAGCTGAAGCCCGGAAAGTTTATATACTTCTGGCATAACATAGGGGATGACTACGTGAAGAACGGCCGGGTCGTCTCGTGGAAGTGCTCCCTGCTCTATAGAGGTGAGGAAGTTGACCATATCCAGTCCCCTCTCTGGCAGTAGTTCCTTCAAAAATATTCCAGCCATACTGGAGCGCGGCGCGCTGTTGCATCCGAGAAGGAAGGCCGTGATCTTCGAGGGGCGCTCCATTACCTATGCAGCTCTCAACCGTTCCGCCGACAGCATGGCCCGGCGTCTCGCCCGTAAGCACGGCGTGGCGCGCGGCGACAGGGTAGCATTGCTCCTTCATAACTCCCCGGATTTTATCACCTCGTTCTTCGGGGCCATGAAGACCGGCGCCGTAGTCGTGCCGCTTAACTATTTTCTCACGCCTTCCGAAATCCGGTATATAGCCGGCGACTGCGAGGTGAAGGTCCTCATCACATCGGTGGAGTTCAGGGGCCTCGTCTCGCAGATATTCGAGAAGCTCCCGGCCCTCAGGGATGTTATCTACGTGGACGAGGAGGGCGGGGATGAAGCGGCGCCCGCCGGCCCGGAGGGTATGGCCTTCCGGGGCGCCGGCCCCGGCGACATGGCGGCCATTATATACACGTCGGGCACGACGGGCCACCCCAAGGGGGCGATGCTCACGCACGGTAATCTGATCGGCAACCTCGTGAGCTCGGCCGCGGCGGTGGAGGTCATGAAGGGGGACAGGTTTTTGCTCGTACTTCCGGTCTTCCACTCCTTCACCATAACGGCGTGCATTCTCATGCCGTTGTCTGCGGGCGCCCGTATTGTTGTACTGAGAAGCGTGCGGCCCTTCGATGCTGTTATAAAGGCCCTCCTCTCCCGGAAGATCACCGTCTTCATCGGCATACCCGGCATATTCAACATATTCGCCGGCATGAAATTTTCATGGTGGAGCCGTTTCTTCATGAGGCTCAGGGTCTGCATCTCCGGCTCCGCTCCACTTCCTGGTTCAACCCTTGAAAAGTGGCGAAGCAGGTTCGCCTTCCCCCTCCTGGAGGGGTACGGCCTGAGCGAGGCTTCGCCCGTCGTCTCGATCAACCCGTACAGGGGCAAGAGGAAGACAGGCTCGGTGGGCGTTCCCATCCCGGGCGTGAAAGTCAGGATATTGAGTGAGGGGGGAGGCGATGGGGATGAGGGAGAGATACTCGTCAAGGGTCCCAACATCATGAAGGGTTACTACAACCGGCCGGAGGATACGAAAAAAGCTTTCCACGAGGGCTGGCTGCGCACGGGCGACATGGGAAAGATAGACGATGACGGCTACATATTTATTGTCGGCCGTAAGAGCGAACTGCTCCTTGTCCACGGGATGAACGTCTACCCCAGGGAGATAGAGGAGGTCCTCTACAGCCACCCGAAGGTGCGCGAGGCTGCGGTCGTGGGACGGAATGTAGACAGGCTCGGCGAGATGCCCGTGGCTTTCCTGTCGCTGGTCGAGGGAGAGAACGCCACTTACCGGGAGATGAAGGAGCATTGCTCGCGGCAGCTCGCGCGGTACAAGGTCCCGAGGAAATTTGTTTTTCTCGATTCGCTGCCGAGGACGAGCACGGGAAAAATACTCAAGAGGGACCTCCATGAAATGGCGCGGGACATATGACAGGTCCGTATTTTACGGCTGCCGGCTTGACGAAGGGCGCGCCGCGTGCTAATAATATATAAAGTGAGCGAGTTATGAAGATGGAAAAACGCAGGGCGCCGCGTGTCCGTGTCCGCGTACCGGTAAAGCTTGCCGCGAAGGGCGGCCGTGATCCCATAAGCGCCCGCACGCTCGATTTGAGTTACAGCGGCGCCTACTGCCGGGTCGGGCGCTTCATACCGCTGAACAGCGAGGTAGACGTGGAACTCGGCCTGCCGGGCTCCGACGTGCTCTGCAAGGGCATCGTCGTCAGGAACAAGAAGCGGTCCGGCGGGGACCAGTACGGCATCGCGCTGTTCTTCTCGGATATTTCGGATTCCGGCCAGCGCCACATCGTCGACTTTATCGACGGCAGGCTGCAATCGGCGGGAATCAAGCCCCGTTCCGCCCGGAAGAAGGTGAGGGATTTTATCGGGGAGAAGAGCTACGTGAGCAGGCGGAAGGGCCTGGAAGTGAACTCGGCCAAATTCCGGGTTTTGAAAGGCGACGTGGCGATAAGCAGCAACGGCCTATCGTGCCAGGTGGACAGGAAGGTGCCGCTATTCAAGGAGATCGCCGTGAATATCGTCCTTCCCTCCGAAAAGAGGCCGGGGACGGTAGAGGCTATTCAGTGCAGCGGGGTCGTGGTCAGCTGCGATAAGGTTCGCGGAAAGGATTGCTACGATTTAGCCATCTATTTCGAAGGCCTCCCCGGGAAAACCAGGGCGAGGATAGACTCGTTTACCCGGTCCGGCGAAAAGGCCGCCGTCACCGGCCGGTAACAGGTTACCCCCATTCATAAAGATGGAAAAGCTCGTCACGCTCTTGAGGAAGATGGTGGACGTGGATGCGTCCGACCTCCATCTCAAGGCGGGCGCCAGGCCCGTCGTGAGGGTGCGGACGGAGCTTATAGACCTTCCTTTCGACAGGCTGACTCCGGCTTCCATCGAGGAGATGGCTCATTTCATCATGAGCGATTCGACCCGGACGAACTTCAAGCACCGCGGTGAGGTGGATTTCGCCTACGAGCAGGATGACCTGGGCCGTTTCCGCGTGAACGTCTTCATGCAGAGGGGACGCTGCGGCGTGGTCATGAGGTTCGTCAAGAAGGATATCCCGACGTTCGCCGAACTGAACCTTCCCGGCGTGCTTAAGAATATCGTCTCTCTTCCATCGGGAATAGCGGTAGTGAGCGGGGCCACGGGGTGCGGCAAATCGACGACCCTCGCGGCCATGGTCGGCTATATCAATTCCAACTTCAGGCGGCACATCGTGACGATCGAGGACCCGATAGAGTATCTTCACGAGGACGATAAGAGCATTATAGATCAAAGGGAGGTGGGGATAGATACCCATTCATTCGCGAATGCCCTCCGGGTCGTCCTGCGGCAGGACCCGGACATCATAATGATAGGGGAGGTGCGGGATGCGGACAGCCTGAGGGCGGCCATCGTGGCGGCGGAGACGGGCCATCTGGTCTTGACGACGCTGCACACGTCGACAGCCGTACAGGCCGTCAGCAGGGTCCTGGATTTTTTCTCCGTGAAGGAGAGGGACCAGGTAAGGATACAGCTCTCTCTGTGCCTCAGGGCGGTTATATGCCAGAAGCTCTTACCGAGGGTGGACATGGAGGGCCTTATCCCGGCGGTGGAGATCATGATAGCGTCAGGGACCGTGAGGAAGCTGATACGGGAGAACCTCATATCCAAGCTTTTCGGCGCAATACAGACGGGCGGCGATGAGGGAATGCAGACGATCAACCAGCACCTTGTCGACCTTGTCCGGAACGGCAGGGTCAGCGAGGAGGTCGCCCTGGCCGCCGCGCCCCAGCCCGAGGTCCTGAAGATGAACCTTCAGGGGATATTCCTCGACGAGGACAAGCGCATCCTCGACACGGATTGATAATACCGGGGACGCCATACTTAATTCCGGGTAATTCAGCGGACGCGATTATTAGTCAAGTATGATGTCCTTTCTTCCCCGCAAACGCGATCTCATATCTTCCGAAACCGGCACGATAATAAAGAAAGAGGCCCTGACGGAGGTCTCTCTCGTCTTCCCGAACAGCTACCGGGTCGGGATGAGCAACCTCGGCTTCCAGACCCTGTACGGTCTTATCAACTCAAGGGAAGACGCGCTCTGCCACAGGGCGTTCCTGGACAGGGAGGGAGAGACCCGGACGGTCGAGACGGGGCGTCGGCTGTCCGGTTACGACATTGTGGCCTTTTCGATCCCCTTCGAGCTCGACTATCTCAATGTCGTCCGCATTCTCGGGCGCTCGGGAATAAGCTTTCCGGGGAAGGACAGGGCGGAGAAAGAGCCGCTTATCATTGCGGGAGGCGCAGCGGTTTCGCTCAATCCCGAGCCTCTCTCTCCTTTCATCGACGCGTTCGTCGCGGGAGAGGCCGAGGAGCTCATCGGTGAGATCCTGGATCTCTACGCCGCGAGGAGGCGGCTTCACCGCACTCGTCTGCTGGAATATCTCTCTTCCATCCCGGGAGTGTATGTGCCTTCACTCTACGAATTCGATTATGGCTCCGGCTTCACAGCACCGGCGTCGCTGCCGCTGCCGGTCCGGTTGCGCCGTTCGGGCTCGTTTCTCAGCGAGGGGACGCGGAGCGTCATAGTCTCCCCGGGCGCCGCTTTTTCCAACATGTTTCTCATCGAAGTGAGCAGGGGCTGCTCGAGGGGGTGCCTCTTCTGCCCCTGCCCCGCGGTGTACGGCGCCGCCCGGCACAGGGGGGTGGAGGCCATCCTGGGCGATGTGCGGGAGGGGCTCGGCGTGACGGGGAGAATAGGCTTCGTCGGCGCCGCCGTCTCGGATTACCCGGAGATAGATAACCTTGTCGGTCTTTCCTGCGACATGGGTGGACGCGTCTCCACCTCCAGCCTGAGGGCCGATTCCATGACCGCGGGGTTGCTGTCCGCCCTTCGCCGCAGCGGGCAGCGGACGATCACGCTGGCGCCGGAGACGGGAAGCTATCGTCTGCGGCGGAAAATCGGAAAACCGATAAGCGACGGTGAGGTGCTCTCCGCACTCGAGAAGGCGCGCAAGGCCGGTTTCAGGGGTGCGAAGCTGTACTTCATGATCGGGCTCCCCGGCGAAACGACGGGGGATGTGGAGGCCATTGTCCGGCTCCTTAAGAAGGCGTCCGCGATTATCCCGGTCAGGGCCACTGTGGCGCCGTTCGTCCCCAAGGCGTGGACGCCTTTCTCGTGGTCTCCCATGGAATCGAAGGAGAAGTTGAAAGCGAAGGGCGGGCTGATAAGGAAAGGTGTCTCGGGGGAGAAGAGGATCAAAGTCGTTCTGGAGAGCTCGCGTACGGCCGTCGCGGAGGCCGCCCTTGCCAGGGGAGACAGGCTGTTGGGCCATCACCTCGCCCGGGGCACTGCCGATGAGAAGCTCTTCCGGGACTACGCCGGGAGAAGCTTTACCCCGGACGATCACACGCCCTGGGAGATAATCGACCCCGGCTTCAGCAAGGAGGAGCTATGGAAAAGATGGATGGATTATTAGTCTTTTCTTTGCGCCCATGGTTCAGAATAATACACCATAGACCTTGCCAGCCTATACGGATTGTGGTATATAATTACTAAATATTGGGTAATATTATACCAAAATGATAAAGCTTGATTCGAAAATTACCAAAAGTGTATTGGGCTATTTCTTCATGAACCCTGAGGCAGAGCTCTACTTAAGTGAAATTGCCTCATTACTTACGCTGGACCCCTCTAACCTCAGCAAGAAACTAAAGGAGTTTGAAAAGGAAGGCCTGTTTGTCAGCCAACTTCGGGGAAAGGAAAGATATTATAGAATCAATTGCGATTTCTCTCTTTACGATGCATATAAAAAGGTATTCGAGCAGTACTTTGGGATCGAAAAGGAGTTAAAAGATATTGCCGGATCCATGAAGGATATAGACGAAGCTTATATATTTGGCTCCTATGCGAAGGAAAGGTTCGATGCCTCGAGCGATATTGACATATTGGTCATCGGGCGCGAGTCGGTCGTGAAGCTAAATGCGAGACTGCTTGAGCTTGAAAGAAAATTTCAGAGGGATATTAACTTCATTCTAATGACCGATAGCGAGCTTAAGGAGAAACGCAAATCCGGCGATATGCTCGTTAGAGATATATTTAGCAGTCCAACGATAAAATTGAAATAGTGAAACTGGACCAAAGATTATTTCAGAAGAAGGACTTTACTAAAAACGACCTCGATAAGCTATTGGCTAACAGCTCGCGGGATCTGCATATCGCGAAGAAGAGCCGTATTCCCGAGGTTATTTTTAAGTTCAGCTACGATGCTTTCCTCAAGGCCTGCATAACGATCATCGCTTTTCAAGGTTACAGGGCCATGTCTAAACGAGGCCACCATAAGGCTATTATCTCTGCCACCAAGATAGTTTTAGGCAAACAGTTCCGCGATATGCTTGATTACTGTGACACCATGAGAAGGAGGAGGAATATTGACCTGTATGGTGGTGGGGTGCTGGTTTCACTTTCAGAATCGAAGCAATTCCTGGAAGTAGTTTTAATGGTTCATGCAGAAATAAAAAAGAGGGTCTCTTCCAAACAGTAAATCAAGGTGTTTTCTCTTTATCACCTGTTAAGTTTGAGAGAAATTAAATACAGCAAGCTCGACTTTTAAACAGACGTATATCAGTCATGAACATATTCGATACTTGTCCTTATTTCACCTATCCGTTGCGTTCGCATTGCAAGAATCGATGATAGAGAGGCGCACCCATTATATTTTCCCGTCTCTTTCGAAGGTTAAGGGAATCAGGCACGCGTTCATAGGGAAGGGGGCCCTGCCTTTCGCGTTTTCAAGGAGCGATATGGTACTGGCCGGTTTATTGGCCAGCGTCATTAATGCGAAGGGAATGGCGATAGTCCTGGCGGAGCAGGTTCACGGCGACGGCGTGGCCCGCGTGAGCGGCCGCGCGCCGGGCGGCGCCCGGATGGTGGCCGGCGCGGACGCGCTTTTGACCGGCACGGCAGGAATCCTGCTCGCGATACGGTCCGCCGATTGTCTCCCCGTCTTCCTGGCGCACGCCGGGGGCGGTGCCGTGGGCCTGGTGCACGCGGGGCGGGAGGGGACGAGGAAGAAAATAACGGAGAAGGCGGTTCGTGTCATGGCCGGCTCCTACGGCCTGGAACCCGCTGACATCACGGCCGCCATAGGGCCGTCCATCGGCCCGTGCTGTTACGAGGTCGACCTCTGGGAGGAGAACGAGAGGCAGCTTCGTGCCGCCGGTGTTGAGCGGATCTCCAACTGCGGGGTGTGCACGGCCTGTAATTCCGATAGGTTCTCCTCCTACAGGAAGGAGGGGAGTTCATCCGGCCTCATGCTCTCTTTCCTCTGCATTGCCGATGAAATGAATAAGAACTTATAAAGTTGTGTTCTTAAAGTATGAACAGGACCGGCGGGACCGAAGTGGCTGATATCGAAAAGTTCCCCATCTTCATCCTGTTTATCCTGTTATCCTGCCGAAAATTCTTTTATAAATAAGGGGGTCTGTTTACGTTAGTGATGGGAAAGAGATGGAAACCGATATAGAAAAAAATCTTGTTTCGGTGAGGGAGCGGATCGAGAGGGCCGCCCTGAGGTCCGGGAGAGACCCTTCCGGGGTCCGGCTTGTCGCGGTGACCAAAACGGTAGGCGTCGATTTGATAAACAGGGCCATAGATGCCGGCGTCGGGATCATCGGCGAGAACAGGGTGAAGGACGCGAAGGAGAAGTTCGGTAAGATAGGGGCGAGAGCCGGGTGGCACATGATCGGCCATCTCCAGCGTAACAAGGTGAGGGACGCCCTGCGGATCTTCGAGATGATTCACTCCGTCGACAGCCTTCGCCTCGCGCGCGCAATAGACGGCGAGGCGTCCGGGCGGGACATCACCGTGCCGGTCATGGTCGAGGTCAACGTCTCCGGCGAGGAGACGAAGTACGGCGTGGTCCCCGGCGAGGTCCGCGAGATCGTTGAGGCGGCGGGGCGCTTCGGCAATATCCGCGTCTGCGGCTTGATGACGATGGCCCCCTTCGTACAGGACGCGGAGGAGGTGCGGCCGGTGTTCAGGGAGCTGAGACGCCTGAGGGACGCGCTTCGCCGCTCCGGCTTCGACGTGGAGTATCTCTCGATGGGGATGACCCAGGACTTCGAGGTGGCGATCGAGGAGGGTGCCACCCATGTCAGAATTGGTTCGGCCATTTTCGGACCCCGTAAATATTGAAAAATCAGTTAAATGAGTTTTATGAGTTGAATTTCTAGGGTTCTGCGGTCCACATACGGGATGTTTTTGATGGAAAAAAAAGGAAATAGAGATATGAGAGATAAAAAGGTGGCCTTCATCGGCTCGGGAAACATGGCGGAGGCCCTTATCAAGGGTATCCTCGGCTCCGGCCTCCTGCCGGCGGCTTCAATAACGGCCTGCGATACGGATCCGGCGCGCCTTGATTATTTCGAAAAGACTTACGGCGTGAAGACTTCCGGTGATAATGAAGAGGGCGCGCGGTCGTGCGATGTCCTGCTCCTCTCGGTCAAGCCCCGGGACATGGACAGGGTATTGACGGGCATACGGGGATCCGTGAAAGCCTCGCATCTGGTCATCTCGATCGCGGCAGGCGTCACTTTGAGAAGGCTGGAGTCCGCCCTGGGGGAGGGGGTCCCCGTCGTCAGGGCCATGCCCAACGGCCCCGCCCTCGTCGGCCGCGGCATGACTGCCGTGTCGCGGGGCGCGTCCGTCGCCGATTCAGACATGGAGACGGCGCGCGAACTTCTCGGCGCCGCCGGAGAGGTAATGGAGATGGGTGAAGAGCTCATGGACGCTGTAACGGCTGTCAGCGGAAGCGGGCCGGCATACTTCTTTTACCTCGTGGAGGCCCTCGCGGCCGCTGCCCGGGCGGCGGGTTTCTCCGGGGAGGACGCGGACAGGCTGGCTGCCGTCACGGCGGTGGGAAGCATGAGGTGGCTGGATGAGACCGGTTCCAGCCCGGCCGGATTGAGAGACAAGGTGACATCACCCGGCGGGACGACGGAGGCGGCGATCAGGACCCTCGAAGAAAAAGGGTTCCGCGAGCTGATTGCGGACGCCGTGGACGCCGCCATAAGGAGAAGCAGGGAGCTCGGCGGGGATTGAGGGGGGAAAACGAACGCCGCCCGGTGAAAAAATACACCGGTCCGTTGCCGGACATAAGAAGCTCCGGTGACGGCTCGCTCATCAGGATCAGGGTCCAGCCGCGCTCCTCGAAAAACGCCATCGTCGGAGTGCACGCCTCAGCCGTGAAAATCAAGGTCACGCCGCCGCCCGAGGGGGGGAGGGCTAACGTCGCCTGCCTGAAGCTCCTTGCCGGAGCGCTTTCCATCCCGAGGAGTTCACTTGAGATAATCCGCGGGGGCAGGGAGAGGGACAAGGTGGTCCTGGCAGCGGGCCTCTCTACCGGCGAGGCGCGCATGAAGCTGGCCCGTCTCCTTTCCCGACTTAGAGATTGACACCGGTTTGCCGTAAAAATATGATACATTCCCTTAAAGAAAATAATTGGCCACCAAGTCACAAAGGCACCAAGATACTAACTGCAATTCATGGTTTTAAGATCAGGACAAGAAGTTACTTGCTGTTACATGCCTCAAGGTTTCAACCTTTAACCTATTTTGTTGTTTTTGTCCTTTGTGTCTTAGTGCCTTAGTGGCTACATTGGCGGTTGTCACCAGGAAAGTCAATAAGTCAGAAAATGGAATATAAAGATACGCTGAATCTGCCCAGGACGGATTTTCCCATGAGGGCGGGCCTCACGAAGAGGGAGCCCGAAATGCTCAGGCGCTGGGATGAGATGGGCCTCTACGAGAAGATCCGCGAATTGAGGCGGGGGAGGGACAAGTTCATCCTCCACGACGGCCCGCCTTACGCGAACGGGGACGTTCACGTCGGGACGGCCATAAACAAGATACTGAAGGACGTCATCGTAAAATACAAGACGATGCGCGGTTACGACGCTCCCTTTGTTCCGGGCTGGGACTGCCACGGCCTGCCGATAGAGCACAATGTGATGAAAAAGCTCCGCGGCGAAGGGGCCGGGCTCGACGTCCCCGGTATACGGCAGAAGTGCAGGGAGTACGCGGAGAAGTTCATCGGGATCCAGCGTGAGCAGTTCAGGAGGCTTGGCGTCCTGGGCGACTGGGAGCGCCCGTACCTCACCATCGACCCGGCCTACGAGGCGCGGATTATCGACGCCTTCGGCAAGCTCGTCGAAGATGGGTACGTGTACAGGGGGCTAAAGCCCATCCACTGGTGCACGCATTGCGGCACGGCCCTGGCCGAAGCCGAGGTGGAGCACGCCGCCCACACCTCCCCGTCCATATACGTGAAGCTTCCGGTGGTTGAGGAAGACCTGGAGCGCCTCTCCCTGCCGGAGGGGTCAGGCGCCTTTATCCTCATCTGGACGACCACGCCCTGGACACTGCCCGCCAACCTTGCTGTGGCAGTTCACCCGCGCTATACGTATTGCCTGGTGAAGTTCCGGGGAGAGTACCTCGTTATCGTCGAGGATCTCGTCGAATCGGTCCTCTCGAAGGGCGAAGGCGGCGACCACGAAATCGTTTCCAGGCTCGCGGGCGAGGAGCTGGACGGCATAAGGTACCGGCATCCGTTGACGGGGAGGGTCAACCCGGTGATCGCGGGCGATAACGTTGCCCGGGATGAGGGCACGGGGTGCGTCCACATAGCCCCGGGCCACGGTGAGGAGGATTACCACCTCGGCGTCAGGCACGGCCTCGAGGTGTTCGCCCCCGTCGATGAGAAGGGGCGGTTCACAGCCGATGCCGGAGAGTTCGCGGGCCTCGGCGTCTTCGACGCCAATCCGCGGATAGTTGACAGGCTGAAGGAGACGGGCCATCTTCTCCACGGTGAAGAGATCACCCACTCCTATCCCCATTGCTGGCGGTGCAAGGAGCCGGTGATATTCAGGGCCACGCGGCAGTGGTTCATAGCGGCTGACGCAAACGACCTGAGGGGAAGGGCGCTTGCGGAAATAGAGAAGGTCGCGTGGGTCCCGCAGTGGGGGAGGATCAGGATTACAAACATGGTCCAGGTGCGCCCGGATTGGTGCATATCGAGGCAGAGGTCGTGGGGCGTTCCGATCCCCGTCTTTTACTGCGAGGGGTGCTCCGCCCCACTCCTGGAAAGGTCCGCGATAGGGAGGATTGCCGATCTTGTCCGGCAGGAGGGGTCGGACGTCTGGTTCAAGAAGGGGCCGGCCGAGCTGCTTCCGGAGGGGCAGGCATGCGCAAGCTGCGGCGGGAAGACGTTCAGGAAGGAGACGGACATACTCGACGTCTGGTTTGAGTCGGGGGTCAGCTATCACGCGGTGCTCAAGACAAACAGGGCCCTCTCCTATCCCGCCGACATGTATCTCGAGGGGAGCGATCAGCACAGGGGGTGGTTCCAGAGCTCACTTCTGACATCGGTAGGCACTGACGGGAGGGCGCCCTACAGGACCGTCCTCACGCACGGCTTCATGGTGGACGGGGAGGGCAAGAAGATGTCGAAGTCCCTGGGCAATCTTATATCCGCGAAGGAGGCCGTCGAACAAAACGGGGCCGATGTCATAAGGCTCTGGGTCATATCCGAGGATTATCGCCACGACATCGCGCTATCCGATGAAATAATGAAGAGGATGAAGGACGCCTACCGGCGGGTGCGCAATACGCTGAGGTTCATGCTCGGCAACCTACACGACTTCGATCCCGGCAGCGCCGCCGTCCCCTTCAGCGAGATGGACGAGATAGACCGGTGGGCCCTGTCGCGGGCGGCCGGCCTCCTGAAGAGGGCCGTCGCTTCTTACGAGGGATTCCAGTTCCACCGCCTGTACCACGACCTTCATAACTTCTGCTCGGTGGATATGGGCTCGTTTTACCTGGATATTCTCAAGGACAGGCTCTACACATTCGCCGCGGATTCCGGGCAGAGGAGGTCCTCCCAGACGGCCCTCTACGAGCTGCTCCTTCTTCTCTCCCGCATCATGGCGCCGGTCCTCTCTTTCACCGCGGACGAGGCGTGGCGCCACGTGCCTGCCGGGGAGAGCAGGCCTCCCAGTGTCCACCTGGCCGATTGGCCCGATCCGGTGGAGGCGTGGGCTGATGCGGAGCTTGAGGAGAGGTGGAGCGGGCTCATCGCCGTCCGGCAGGAGGTCCTGAAGTCCATAGAGCAGAAGAGAAAGGCGAAAGAGATCGGTAATTCCCTCGAGGCGAGGGTGGAGCTGCTGGTTTCCGATGACGGTTTATACGGGCTTCTCGATCGTTACCGCGACCGGCTGCCGGCCATCCTGATAGTCTCGCAGGTGGATTTGAGAAAAGTCGATTGTGCCCCGCCCGGGCCTGGATCGGAGGTCGAGGGGCTTTCGGTCTTCGTGGGAAGGGCGGAGGGGATTAAATGCGCCCGCTGCTGGAATTACTCTCCCACGGTCGGGGAGGTTGAGGAGCACCCCGGGATATGCTCCAGGTGCGTTGCCGCTTTAGGGGGCAGATGAGCAGGAGCGCCGGATCCGTTATACTGGTGTACGCCGTGGCCGGTGCCGTAGCCTGCCTGGATCAGCTGTCCAAGTTCCTCGTGAAGGGGAGCCTGGTGTTCGGTGAGGCCAGGCCGGTGATCGGCGGCATCTTCAACCTCACGCTGATCAGAAACGACGGCGCGGCGTTCGGGATGCTGCGCGGAAACAACTTTTTCTTTATCGCGCTCACACTCGTCGCAGTGGTCATCGTCGTCGTGTTCAGGGGCCGCTACAGGGCGGCCTCACCGGTCGTAAAGATCGCCGTCGGGCTGATCCTGGGGGGCGCCCTCGGCAATCTCGTGGACAGGCTTCTTCTCGGGCACGTGATCGATTTTCTTGATTTTCACATCGGGTCCTGCCACTGGCCGGCGTTCAACCTGGCCGACAGCTCTATTTGCGTAGGTGCCGCCCTGCTCATCCTGTTCTCGGCGGGGAGGAAGGCGAAGTAGGCATGTGCTCGGTTTTCTTCAGGATCGGACCTCTAACGATCTACTCGTACGGCTTCATGCTCGCTCTCGCTTTCCTTGCCGGGATAATGGTGGCCGGGAAGAGAGCGGAAAGGGCGGGCTGGCCCCGGGGGATGGTGTACGACGTCGGCTTCTACGCCCTGCTTGCCGCAATCCTCGGCTCGAGGCTCCTTTACGTGGTGGTCAACATCTCCGAGTTTTCGAGGAACCCCCTTGAGATCATCATGATACAGAAGGGCGGGCTTGTGTACTTCGGGGGCGTGATTTGCGCGATCCTCGTGACAGGCTTCTATCTCAGAGCGAAGGGTATCCCCGTTCTGGGGGGTTTTGACCTTCTCATACCATCGGTAGCCCTGGGTCATGCCATAGGGAGGGTGGGGTGCCTTCTCAACGGCTGCTGTTTCGGTAAGGTGACGAACGTTCCCTGGGCGATTACATTTCCCGCGTCGAGCCCCGCCTACTACTTCCAGGTCCACGTGACGCATCAGCTCGGCCGGCTTGCTTCGCGCTCCCTCCCCGTACACCCGACCCAGATCTACGAGATACTGGGCGAGCTCTTCATCTTCGCGGTGCTCATTATGCTTTACAGGAGGCGTTCTTTCCCGGGCCAGTGTTTCTTGATGTATCTCTTCCTTTATTCTTGGCTGCGGTTCGTGGTGGAGTATTATCGCGGAGACAATATGCCCCTTTCGAGCCTGCCCTTCCTGGCGGGCTCGCCTCTTGCCTCGCAACCGCTTTTCTCGTCGTTCCTCGACCTGACAAGGGGCCAGAACGTGAGCGTTCTGCTCGTCATCGGCAGCGGTCTTTGCATGCTTTATTTATTTTCTAACAAGAAGGAGGCGCGGACAGGTGCAGAAAAAAGTTCATAAGTACTTCGTGGATTCGGCCCACTCGGGCGCAAGGGTCGACAAGTACGTGGTGTCGATGCTTGACGGCTTTTCGCGCTCGCACGTTCAGAAGCTGATCGATAACGGACATGTCACTGTCGGGGGTGAGCGTGTGAGTGCCCATCATCGCGTTTATAAGGGGAACGAGGTCACGGTGTACGTTCCCGAGCTCAGGAAGGAGGGCGTGGTCCCGGAGGACATCCCCCTCGATATCCTCTACGAGGATGAGCATATCATCGTTATTAACAAGCCCGCCGGACTGGTCGTGCATCCCGCCACGGGGAATTACAGCCACACGCTTGTGAACGCTTTATTGAATCACACCGGGGACCTCTCGACGGTCGGCGGCGAGATGAAGAGGGGAATCGTCCACAGGCTCGACATGGGCACCTCCGGCTGCATGGTCGTCGCCAAAAAAGACGGCGCCCATCTTCGCCTGTCGGCACAGTTCAAGGACAGGGAGGTATTCAAGGAATACCTGGCTCTCGTGAAGGGAGTCTGCAGGCTGGATTTCGGGAGGGTGACGGTCTCTCTGGGGAGGCACCCGACGAGGAGGACGAAGATGTCGGTGCGGCGGCCGGAGTCGGGCAGGGACGCCGAGAGCGAGTACGAGGTTATAAAGAGGTTCAAGGACGCCACGCTGATAAAGGTGGTAATGCGTTCCGGCAGGACACATCAGATACGGGTGCACATGGCCCACATCGGCTATCCGGTCGTTGGCGACTCCCAGTACGGGCACGGCGCGCGTGGTCTGGCGGCGAGGCTCGGCGTGGAGAGGCAGATGCTCCATGCACACAGGCTGGGGTTCCGGCATCCGGCCACGAACGAGTACGTTCAGTTTGAGGCGCCGATGCCGGAGGACATGAAGAAAGCGATAGCACAACTCGAGGCTGAGTAGCCGGGGCAATTGCACATATATCATCTCTGGTTATTTATTGAAGTTTTACCGGATTCTCCACCGCGGTTCATTTTGTTATTTTCCTCTGTGACCTCATTGGTTCTTTTCAATTGAACATTGGATATTGGATATTGGTTATTGAGCATTCGTTATTTTAGCCCGACTTTCGCATTTTAGTTGAAAAAAACATTAAATTTAGAAGATAATTTGACGTAAGTCGTTGCAAATACTGGGAAGATCCCCGGAAAATGAAGTTTGTAGGGACTCAGCCACAAATTTGA
>JAVCDC010000039.1 GCA_030765135.1 Candidatus Tritonobacter lacicola
ATTGGATTTCTCCTTCGTGCCTTAGTGTCTTTGTGGCAATAAGTACTATTCGGATTAGGGAATCACAACTTGTGAAGAGCGCGGCCAGACATTACACTTTTCATATCGCATGACACAACGGCCTCAGTGCCGGAGCATCCATGGGGAAAATATCATCTCTGCTTAACTTAGGCTCGGCGTACTCTAATTACGCCAGGGGGAAAACCGTCTGCGGGCATGCCCCTCTCCAGGTATGGGTCGAGCCGACCTCGGTCTGCAATCTCCGGTGCCCCATGTGCCCCAACGAGGCGCTCCCCCTGGAGAAAAAGGGGTTCATGGACATGGCGCTCTTCAGGAAGATCATCGACGACATCACCGGCATGGTCAGGAACATCTCAATCTGCCACAGGGGCGAGCCGCTCCTTCACCGTGAAATTTGCGAGATGATCCGCTACGCGGGAAGCAAGGGACTGGCAGCCGGCATACACACCAACGCGACCGTCCTGGATGAGAATCTCTCCAGGCGCCTCATCGAATCCGGGCTTTCCCGCCTTTCTTTCTCATTCGACGGTTTCACAAAGGAGGATTACGGGAAGATACGCGTCGGGGCGGATTTTGACGCGGTGCTCGGCAATATCGTCTCCTTTCTCAAGATCAAGAAAGCCTCAGGCAGCACCCTACCCCACGTAACTCTCCAGGTAATCTCGATGTCGAAGGGGAAAAACACAGAAAAAAAGAAAGCTTTCCTTAGTAGGTTCGAGGGATTGCCTCTGGATCGCGTGTACACCAAGGAAGCGCATAACTGGGCGGGGGCGGCGGGAACCGTGAAAAGGCCCGGCTCCAGAATCCACCGCTGCAACTCCCCGTGGTACTCGCTCGTCTACCACTGGGACGGCAGCATCCATCCATGCACCCTCGATTATCTCGGTGCCTACACTATCGGTGACGCGGGAGAGGATTCGGCGCTGGAAGCATGGAACAGCGCTCCCATGAAGACGCTGAGAAAAGAGATGGCGGCCGGACGGCTCTACGCCTGCAGCCACTGTCTCCAGTGCTCGAAGCTCTACGAGAAGAAGATACTCGGCATATCGAAGCGGAACATACTCAACGAGGCGCTCTTCCGTTTAAAATGGAACATCTCGGAGGGACCGGTAAAGGATGAAAGTACTCCAGGTAAATAAATATTTCTACCCTAAGAGCGGCTCCGAGAGGATACTTTTCAACCAATGCCGGCTCCTGGAACAAAGCGGTCACCAGGTCATCCATTTCTCCATGCAACACTCCCTGAACCTTCCCTCAAAGTACGCCCCCTACTTCGTCAAAGAGATAGATTACACGAGTTGCGCATCGGCAAACGCGCTCACCAAAGCCCGGATGTTCTTCAAGCTTATCTACTCGGTTGAGGCCGAAAGAAATATCGCCCGGCTCCTGGACGATGAGAAGCCCGATATCGCCCACATCCATAAGTTCAACCAGATCATCACGCCTTCGATACTGGGTCCCCTTAAGAAGAGGGGCGTTCCGGTCGTCCAGATGGCCCACGACTATAAGAGAATCTGCCCCAACTATAACCTCTACGATTTCTCAAAAAAGGAGATCTGCGAGGCCTGCAAGGGGGGGCGCTACTACTCACCGATCTTCAGGCGATGCCTCTCTGCTTCGTTCACGGTAAACCTCAACATAGCGTTGGAAGCGTACTTCCACGCACTAACCGGAGCCTATGAGAAGATAGACACCTTCATTTGCTCTAGTCGCTTCATCAAGGATAAATTTTACGAGAACGGCATCTCCGCGAAAAAGCTCGTCCACATACCAAACTTCCTCCCCCTCGGTGAGTTCCAGTCAGCGGATCCGGAACCGGGCTCATTCGCCTATATCGGGAGGATCGAGCACCACAAGGGGGTGCGAACCCTTATCGACGCCGCCTCGTCTCTCAAGGGAGCTCGCCTGGTAATAGCGGGTGACGGCTCGGCGCGGGCCGATCTCGAGCGCCACGTAGAGGAAAGGGGCCTCTCCAACATACAATTCGTCGGCCACCTCCCGCTCACCGAGGTGAAGAATCTCCTGAGCAAATCGATGTTCACCGTCGTGCCCTCTGAATGGTACGAGAACTGTCCCATGTCAATACTGGAAGCGCAGGGAATGGGTATACCGGTGATAGGTTCAGATATAGGCGGCATCCCGGAGCTTATAGAGGATACAGTAGATGGTTTCATCTTCGAGCCTGGGAACGCCGAAGATCTTAAGGAGAAGATCGCCCTCCTCCTCGAAAGTCCCCGCCGAGCGCGGGAAATGGGGAGGAGCGGGCGGCTGAAAGTAGAGCGGGAGTATAACCCACAGCTTTTCTATGAGCGACTTATGAGCGTTTACTCAAAGCTGATGTAGGGTGAAGTGTGAATTGATTCCCGAGACCGCGGAGCGGGGGCTGCTGAGAAAAAGCAAGAGAAACCAAAGCTTGCGCTACAACTGACCATATCAACCGATATGCAGAAGCAAGATCGGGAGAAACAAGGAGAGAGAAAGATGGAAATGGGCGCACATGACTTTGCGGGCATCAAGGGGCCGGACAAGGGAGGCTTCATGGAAGATATCCGTAGATACGCAGAGAAGAGAACGGGAACAAGATCCCTCCTCCGATTCATGCTCCAGGGCACCATATTCACGCTTTTTACAGGCTTCCCCACAGCCCTTGGATCGTTCGTGAGGCCTCTGGTCTATCGCGCCCTTATGGCCGGTGTGGGCAGCGGCTGCTTCATCGAGAAAAACGTCAAGTTAAATACCCCGCAGCGGGTTACGTTCGGTGATCGCGTCATGGTGGGAGAGGGAACTATCTTCGACGTGGTCGAACCCCGGAGCCGGATCGTCGTCGGCGACGACGTCAAGATCCCGAGATACTGCACGTTACGGGCCGGCCCCGGAGACATAACGATCGGAAGCAAAGTCAATATCGGGACCTTCTCGTTTCTCGCTGGATACGGCGGCCTCTCCATGGGAGACAAGGTCGCCATCGCCAGCCACGTGGTTATCATGACGTACCTGCACGGCTTCTCGGACAGGTCCGTGGCAATACGGGACCAGGATGTCGAACTCAGGCCCGTGGTGATCGAAGAGAACGTCTGGATCGGAACCCACGCCCTGATAATGCCTGGCGTCAGGATAGGTACGGGTTCGGTCATCGGAGCCGGGTCGGTGGTTACAAAGGATATTCCCCCGTACAGCGTGGCGGTCGGCAGCCCGGCTCGGGTCATAAAGGAACGGTAGACCGATGATCAGATCCTCCTTCATCCTCGCGCTTTCCATGTGCTTTCTCCTTATCTGCGGCTACGGCATTCACGCAGGGCTGGCCAGGTTATGGGGACCCGGTTTATTCGGCAACTACATAGTCGTCATGACCATCCTGCTGTGGGCCGAAATCATCATCAATACGGGGATACCGACCGCCGCCGCTAAGCTCATAGCCGAGGACCGGAGAGAGGAGGGGGCCATCCTCCGGGCGTCCATCAGCCTGCAGATGAAAATCTCCCTGATGCTGGTCGTCCTCCTTGGTTGCCTCGCCCCCCTTATCGGAAAGCTGATGGCTCAACGGGAGTTGACCCTATACCTTCTGGTAGCGGCAATCGATATCCCTTTCATGGGGTTCTACGCCCTCTACCACAAGGCTCTTTCGGGCAGGCGGCGGTTCGGACGACAGGCGGCAGCTATCTGCGCCTATGCCGGATCGCGCTTATCTGCGATACTGGCGATTACGGCCCTCGGCTACGGCATTGCGGGTGCTTTCGTCGGGAATATCATCGGCTCGGTGGTTGGCTGGGCAGCCGGTTTTTTCATGCTCGGGACGGTTACCCTCACTCCGGGTACGGGCTTCGATAAGGGGAGGATCCTCGAAATAGCCAAGCCGACGGCCCTGTATGAGTGCTCTTTCTACCTCCTCATCGGCCTCGATCTTATATGCATCAGGGCCATGATTCCGGACCCGGCGGTAGCGGGCTACTACGGGGCGGCACTTACCATTGCAAGGGTTCCTTACTTTGTCTTTCTCGCCCTCAACCTCACCCTTATCCCCCTGATAGCAAGGGCGAACAAGCTCGGATCGAGGGAGAAAGCTGCAACCTACATCCGTCAAGCCGTGACACTTCTGGCCACGCTCCTCTTCTTCGGAATCGCGCTCGTGTTATCAACCTCCAGGGAGATCGTTGCCCTCATATACTCGACAAAATTCCTGGCTGCGGCTCCCCTTCTCAACATCCTGATCTTCGCCCTCGGTCTCCTCTGCTTCTTCATGGTCATGAACTCTATCCTCATCGGCGCCGGACACGCCCGCAAGGCCACGCGCATGTCGATCTTCCTGCTGCCCGTTGCCCTCGTCCTTAACATGGTGTTCATCCCAATATGGGGAGCACGGGGGGCCGCCTCGGCCACACTGGTCACGGCTCTCGTCGGAGCAGTTGTTGCTGCGAAGGTAACCGGCAGAAACCTGCCAATCACGGTTGACGCACCCCGCCTGATAAAAGCTCTTCTCGCGGCCTCGGCAATCTACTTCATCTCGGTGTGGTGGCACGCCGGCGGCGTGCTCCTCCTGCTTAAGTATTTGCTACTTCTCGCCGCGTACTTTACCATCTTACTCCTGACGAAAGCCCTTACTCCGGAAGAGATACGCGCGCTGGTGAAAAAAGAAAGATGAAGGTCCTGGTAACCAACCCGCCGTGGCCCGGCCCGGGCTACGGCGCACGATCGTCCGTCAGGTGGCCCCACCGCAGGAAAGACAAGTACCTCGAGTATCCCATCTACCTGGCCTATCTCCTGGCCATCCTGAAGAGGGAGGGGTTCGAGACGCGCTTCCTGGACGGCGTCGAGGAGGAGATGGACATTCCATCCTACGTGAACGCCGTCCGCGAGATGGCGCCCTCTCTGGTCTTCATGGAGACGTCCACGCCATCCATCGAATACGACCTGGAGAGCGCGCGCGGGCTGAAAGAGGCATTGCCCGATTCACGGATCGTCCTCCTTGGCCCCCACGTAACGTACTTCCACAGGGAGATACTCGATGCGAATCCCGCAATAGACGCCATCTGCAGGGGGGAGTTCGGGGAGACGGGAAGGAAAATTGCTTCCGCGCTCAGCAAGGGAGCAGACCTATCCGGCATAGCCAGCGTATCATACCGTGACGGGGAGCGAGTTCACGCCAACGCCGACAAGGACGACATCGACGACATCGACTCCTTCCCGTACCCGGACCGCGAAGCCATACCGATAGAGAAATACCGGCAAGGGACCTTCCTGGGGAAGAAGACCGCGACGCTCATTTCCTCCACCGGTTGTCCCTTCAAGTGCATCTACTGCCTGTGGCCCAAAACGCTCTACTTCGGCAAGAGGCGCGAGAGGTCTCCCGAATCCGTTGTCCGCGAGATGGAAGACGTTGTTCACAGGTTTGGCGCCGACGAGATTTATTTCGACGATGACTCCATGTTTATCACCAGGAAAAGGCTGATCGAGCTGGGCAGCGCCGAGGAGAAATCGCCCACAA
>JAVCDC010000008.1 GCA_030765135.1 Candidatus Tritonobacter lacicola
GAGACCAGCTTCATGATCGCCTTATTGCTTTCGTAGAGATCCGCCGCGGAATAAGCCTCTAATTGATGAATCACCGCCTCGATCTCACCCGGCGTTATCCCGGCTTTCGCGTACTGCCTGGCCAGAAATGTCCGCAGGTCGTCCTTGATCAACACCTCCTGGGGCTGACGCTCAATCGTCTCCCCCAGCACATGGGGATAGCCCTCCTCTCCGAGAAGTTCGATGATTGCCGCTTCCAGTTGGGCTTCGGTAAATTTCATGCCAGTGCTTCCTCGGCTAGTTTTTCAGCTTCGGGGATTTGGAGTTCTCCGGAGATGAGTTTGGGGAGGAGTGTATCGCGGAGTTTTGTTAGAGTCTTTTTCGATATGCGATTATCGTAACTTCGTTTGTAGAGCGAGGTAACCGCTTCATTAAAGAACACTAAGAGCTCCTGAGTGGGATTAATCACTTGAAAGCGCTTCATGTCGCCCACAGTAAAATGTCCAAGTCCTGTCGTTTGTTTGTCTCTGGCTATCTCAGCAAAATCTGAGCGTAGAGACTTGAGCT
The DNA here is from genome assembly GCA_030765135.1 of Candidatus Tritonobacter lacicola. Taxonomy (GTDB): domain Bacteria; phylum Auribacterota; class Tritonobacteria; order Tritonobacterales; family Tritonobacteraceae; genus Tritonobacter; species Tritonobacter lacicola. The sequence continues at coordinate 547 of JAVCDC010000008.1, forward strand.
GATAGTAGACGAAGTACTTATCTGTTTCTTGGTGCAGTGAGACTTTGAAGATGTGTTGATTCAGGTAGCCTTCATCATTGGTCCAAATAAAAGTGTCGATTGATGTGTCGGGATTACCAGACCAAGACAGCAAAATCTCACCATTGTTAATTCTATACTTCTCCCCTTTATTGATGTTGGTAAATTTCGTCTGTCCGCTTACCCCATTTTTAACCTCAGCAATCTTAATAACAGGCAATGCACCGGGAGCATCTGTAAAGTCTTTGGCCTTATATGATGCCCCGTTGATGAAGTTTGCTATGTTGTATAAAGCTTGTGACTCCCACCCCACCGGAATCCAGCCCATTTCCTCGGTGATTTGGAAGGCGGCGGGGAATTGCTTGGCGGTTTCGCGATTGGCGGTGCCATCGGCGAGGGCTTGGCGGCGGAGTTCCGCGCGCGCGGCTAGTTCCTCGGGGATCGGATTGCCGGCGGAGAGGGCGTTGTCGAGCACCGGGTCAAAGTCCACAAACCAGCTTTTGAAGAGCGCCTGCGCCATCCCTTCCAGCGTCGCATTCATCCGCCGATTCAACTCAATCTTGTCATCCAAGGATCCCAGGATGTGAGCAATTGCTTTCTGCTCGGGGAGGGGGGGGAGGGGTGTCGCAATATTTGCAAGTCCATAAATCGGGAGTTTGGGTTGTGTTGACCCAACAGTATTTATTGCAATCTCATGTTGCCCTTGGCGAGATGTAAGAAACCAGTTTAGATAACTGGAATGTAACTTGTCATGGTTTGAAACAATCAATTTTGCAGCGTTTTCAGTGAGGCTTGCTTTATGTAGAGATGCTGGAATCTCTGCTACTAAGCCTACTGTCCCAACAATTGTTATGATAATGTTGCCTTCATCTACAGTATAGCGGCTGATCTTCTCAAAGATGCTTTCCGGGACATAAAGAAGGGCTTCCCTATCAATTCCTCCGTCAGTGATGTCTCTTACCCGAATGTAAGGATGCTCATTCGGATGAACAGAAAGAGCCTCTCCTTTAGGCAAACGTTTCCCCCCTTTAATTGAGACAAGGCTACCGAGGTCGGATAACTCCCACTCACTCCCCATAACCCAACCCCTCTAAGTTCTTCCGAATCACTTCATCCAGCTTTGCCGCCTCCTCCATCTGCCCGTAAAGCGTCCGACTCATCTCTGTCATCTTGGTTTCAAAAGGGATTCCGTCGTCTTCGATGGGAGCAGCGCCGACGTAGCGCCCGGGCGTAAGCACGAAGTCGTGCTTCCGCATATCATCGAGCGTAGCGGATTTGCAGTAACCGGCCTTGTCTTCATAGACGCCGTCTTTCGCCTCACCACGCCAGGCGTGGTAGGTTCTGGCAATGGCGGCGATGTCGTCATAATCGAGTTCCTTTTGGGTGCGGCTGATCATCGAGCCGATCTTACGGGCATCAATAAAGAGCGTCTCACCCTCGCGATTGCGGTAGCCGCGCTCGCTGTCGGCTTTTTTGTCCTTGGTGAGGAACCAGAGACAGACAGGAATCTGAACGGTATAGAAGAGTTGTCCGGGCAGCGCGATCATGCAGTCCACCAGGTCATTCTCCACCATCTTTTGGCGGATCGCGCCTTCGCCGCTGGTGTTGGTCGACATCGAGCCGTTGGCCAGAACGAAACCGGCCACGCCGTGTTCCGAGAGCTTGGAGACTATATGGAGAATCCAGGCGTAGTTGGCATTCCCGGTGGGCGGGATCTCGTATCCGCTCCAGCGGGAGTCGTCGACCAGCTCGTCGGCGCCCCGCCAGGCCTTCATGTTGAAGGGGGGATTGGCCATAATGTAGTCGGCCTTCAAGTCAGGGTGTTGATCCTTAAAGAAGCTATCGGCTGGGAGTTCGCCGAGATTGGCCGAGAGCCCGCGCACCGCGAGATTCATCTTCGCCAGCTTGTAGGTGGTGGAAGTGAACTCCTGCCCGTAGACCGAGATGTCCTTGGTATTGCCGTGATGGCTCCGCACGAACTTGAGCGACTGCACGAACATACCGCCCGAGCCGCAGCAGGGGTCGTAGATCTTGCCCTTGTAAGGCTCGATCATTTCCGCGATCAGATTGACCACGCACTTGGGCGTATAGAACTCGCCCCCCAGCTTCCCCTCGGCGGCGGCAAACTTGCCCAGGAAATATTCATAGACCCGGCCGACCACATCCTCTTCCTTATCCCGGACCGTGTCGATATTGTTGATCGCATCGATCAGGGCCGAGAGCTTACTGCCATCCAAGCCCAGGCGGGAGAAATAGTTGTCCGGCAACGCACCCTTGAGTGAGGCATTGCTCTTCTCCACCGCCGTCAGGGCCGAGTCAATCTTGATCGCGATGTCATCCTGCTTGGCGTGCTGCTGAATATAGTTCCAGCGGGAAGTCTCCGGCAGGTAGAATACGTTCTTCATGGTGTAGAACTCTACCATATCGGTGTATTTCTCTTTACCCTCCGCGATCAGCTCCGCCCGTCGCTCCTCAAACTTGTCCGAAACAAACTTGAGGAAGATCAAACTCAGCACGACATGTTTATATTCGGAAGACTCAACACTACCCCGCAGCCGGTTAGCGGAATCCCAAAGGAACTCTTCAAAACCCTTATCATTTTTCGGTGCAACTTTTTTCTTGGCCATTATTAATCCTTAACAGACTGACTTTAGTTTGAAGATTGTTCTGCTTTATATTTTGAAGGGCTAACGTTGAAGAGTCCAGGTCAAACCTCGGCTGTTGACAGATAAGAATTATTGAACGGCGGGAAATTATCGGAACCGGTCCCGTAATATTTCAAAAAACTCGCCTCGCAACACTGCCGCATTCCCGGCTTCAAGCGAATAATCAGTTTCCCCTCTGATGGGGTTTTTACGCCTTGGTCTATCTGTCAAAGTGAAAGACCCCAATTCTGAGCCTATATACTTAGCCTAGCAAAGATACCATATCCGATTCATAGTGATTGTAATCATACCACCCAAGTAACTCCACAATTCTATCGGCTCGGTTGATAGCTCCCAGGGTGAACTGCGATCCAAAGTCCGCTTGCAAATTGTGGAAACAATCGACTACTGATCGATTGAAGTTACCTTCTTCGTAATGCATTGACTGATTGCGAGCAGCCCATATGACCGTTTTTAAATAATCACGTCCTATTGCCCGTCCGCTCGGACATTGACTCAGAGAGCCATGAACTACCGAAATTCCTTGTTTAGCAACTTGAAGCAATGCTGCTGCAAACACCAGATGAGTACTTTCCATATTCAGCAGCGACCGTTGGATTACAGCAGCGTCCTCTGTAAACCGTTTAGAAGCTTCGTGGAAGCCACCGAGGTCAATTAGTACCTCTGCCGAGAAGCCAGATTTCTTTCCATTCTCGAAGAGGTCACGCTCATACTCAATCATTCGTTCTGCCAATGATTGTTTCTCCAAGAGAAGTTTCTTTTCCCTGTCAAGAAGCTGGATCAAGTCAATAACAGCAGGCTTGGTATCGATAAGGTACGGATTCAATTTATCTCCAAAGTAGTTCGCCTACTGTAAATCTCAGCTGCCGACAGTGGCCGACGATAACAAAAACTATACTAATTGTTATGCGTGTAACTATATACAAATGGTCTTTAACCACCCTTTTTTATCTCTGTTGTAATCGTACACTAGAATCCTTCCATCACTCTTGGGCAGAAGATTTCTACCCATCTGGATAGCAGCGGCAACCGGTACCGCAGGAAACATATGGATTGTACAACCCTCGCCAGTCTCTACACTAATTCTAGACAATGTGCGATGATAAAGGTCGCCAAATTCGCGCAACTGAGCTTTGCTCTTGAGATGATCGCGATTCGGCTCGGGTATAGAAAGCCGAAACCACGGCAGTTCTTCATCCATAGTACGGCGAACAGAATCCGGATCGATGAGTCCAGACAACGAGAGTTCCAGAATGACGCCTGAAGCGCCCTTGTACGCAGGGCGAACGACATCAAGTGAATACGCTTGGCCGTTCTCAATAGAAGCAGGCCATATCCACTCCTCTGTGTCCCTATGCCGCTGGTAGATATCCATGGGTAGGATATCACCTAGCTTTTTCCCAAAGTACATGAGAAGAGGAATAGGAGCCAAAGCGAATATCGACAGATGCTTCATATCATTCCCATCCGGCCCAAGACCGCAGATTCGCGCCGATATGAATCCATCGATATTCTTGCACTCAGTCTTCCAGAATGTGGCGCTGTCGTCATTGGTCGCATTTTGGGTCATGTTGAGATCAATCGATGATTGAGTAGCCGGATACAAATCCTGGGCAAGCACGGCGGCGCGCACTTGCTCGGGAGAGATCTGTCCCTTGCGCATGCCAATATTCGCCGAATAAGTAATGATATAGGTTTTGCGCGTGTTATCCAGGCCGGTGACGTGCGCAATACGCTCTTCATGGTCTTTTTTAAACTGCTTCAGGAGTTCCACTGGATGACCAGCAACGTCTTCGTGATCAATCAAACGATGATGCGTGTCGCACAGCAACATCAGATTGGAAAAGTCTATAGCCAGTTTTGGCGACAGCACTTCGTCTCCGCGAGGTCCACCGGGCGAATCCGCAACTATGTGAGCGATGTAAGCTCGGTTCATCTCGAATAGGGTCACACTGTCGCGATAGAGTGCGATGTTGCAGCCGGGGTATTGGCATCGACCACCAGCAGCAACCCATAATTTCACCTTCACTTGATTAGGAATTGATGTAGATGACATAGTTCAGTTCTCCTGGTCAGGAATGCTCATGAGTTCCTTAATCAAGCGCGTGTGTCGGTTCCCCTCCCATGCGCTCACTTCCTGGGTTCCAACAATGACGAAATAGAGAGTTTCGCTGTCGAATTGGTTCTGCCGCAAAGCACGTTTCCAATCCCTTATGTCAGTCTTAGAAGCAGTCGGATTCGGCTCGGGATGAGTGTGCCAGCCGCCAAGGTAATTGCACCTGTGTTTGCTCTGATTCCATCGACGATCAATCATAGCCTGGTGATTCTTCGCTTCCCGGAAAAATCGATGTCGCGAGCGCTTGTCACCCGGCATGGGTATTGTGACCTGGTCAACGACGATATCTGCAGAGTCGACAATGAACCTACCGAGTAAAACGCCACCGGCTTCGGCCTTTCCCGGATCGTCTTGCACATAGGCTCTCATCTGAAGAAGCGCGTTTTCTCCTATCTTGAATAAACCGCCTTGACTATTGCAAAAGCAGATGCCACTGCTCATGGTCTGTCTCCACAGACTGCACATGCAGGGCTTACATAGTCATATCGATGCTCATACAGGTCTACATCGGTGTTCTTCAGATACCTCTCAGTCAAGGTAAATCCCATTTCTGTGAATGCGCTTGAGGAACCTTTGACAGATAGTTGTGGATTGCCGAGCTCTCGTCCCGTGAGCACATCTGTAGCTGATTTAATCGCAAGAAGTGCGGCATGCATGGCGATCGTTGAACCATAAGGAATGAAGAGGCCCGAGCAACCAGAGAAGTTACGGCCAAACTCCTGCCCAGCCTCCGCGAATGACGCTCGGCAATGCAGTCCACTCTGATCACCGGGCATGTTTGTATAGAGGCATTCCAAGCACCCGCCGCCTTCGTGAGCGTTGTTGCTAACCTGGACATGCCATCCAATTCCATAGGCCTCGACCCACACAAAGACCAGGGGCGGGAATTTAGCAGGAGCATCCCCTGCGAGACGATTCAAGTAGAGTTCGGTAGTGGGGTCCCCGAGAGCAACAACGATCAGATCGACAGTGGATAGGTCGGCTTTCCCGGTCTTGATCGCTTGTTCAATGCGGTCCGGAATTGGCGTCACATCCATGTACGGGATATTGTCCGATATGTGCTTGCTCAGCAGTTCAGCTTTGGTTCCTTTTTTATTGAGGTGCTTTCTTCCTAGCACATGTCGGAAGACATTGACTTCCTCTAGGCTATCGTAATCGACGAGAGTCAGGTGCCCAATGCCTGCCCGGGCCAGCTCCACAGAAAGGAAGCCTCCGACAGAACCACAGCCGGCTACGAGAACCCGTTTGTTATGCAGGTCCACGTTTGCCCCCCCTCGCGGTAACAGAAGGGCACGGTCACATCGGGATAGGCTCACAGGCGTGAGAGCGGTGGGCGTAGGTCCACCAGCCAGGGGATGCGTTTTGCCGACACCTTCGTATTTCAGCCCAAATAGTGCCCCTCCGCTACCGTCCGTTCGCGGCAGGCGTGCAACAACAAGCTCTTCACTTTTAGTCAATTTATGGCACAGCATGGAGACTTTCTTTGCCGTACGACTATCAAAGCAGCGGGAAACGACGGTTGTGGCTTCCATGGGGGACCAACCGGCATCCGGATGAGGAGGCTCGATGACTGTCCCTATCGGCAAGGGAACATAAAGAGCGTTGCGCTGTGTTAAATGAATTGTCTCTGAACCAGACAAGTAAGCCCGCACGTCCGCTTCGTGATCACAAACATATGTGTACTTAGCGCCTTGCACGAAGACCTGGATGAGCTTGGGCTCATTGCTTGGCTCAACGAAGCATTGGCACTTCAGTATCTCCTTCTGGCGGTTCCAGTACGGAAGGAACTCGTCGATGAAGTCGCGTGAGTTCTCCCGTCTTGCTCCTGCCCGGAGCTGAGCGATGGCCCGCCCAAGAGATGTTGACACGACCTCCTCGAACCGATTTGGGTCAATAATGAGTCCCTCGTTCTGAGCGAAACACACGTATCCATCTGTATCGACGTGGGGTATCACGCCAAACTTATCCCACGGTTGCACGAAGATAATGGGTAGGCAGCAGGGCGCAGAGAAACGGAGTACCAGCGAGATTGCCACTGTCTGCCCCTCGATTTCGATTTCTCCTCTGATGCCTTGTGTTGGCACACCATGCTGTTGTGGCATGCTCGTCAGTTCTTCGGAGGAAAGGATATAAGGCCTAGCAAGTCCGTGTGTTCTTGCTGCCGAGAGCAGGAGTTCATTCATCAAAACGTTATTCATTGCCCGCTATTCAGGCCGAATGGCTTGAGGTGATAATGGCTGGCCCGCGTTTGGCTCCTGTATCATCCCTCTCTGGTACGGGGAAGTCATCTCCAAAGACCTTCTGGAGTTTCTTGCAGGCCTCAACTGGGTCTGCTTCCTTCATCGCCTCTTCCATAACTGCCACGAGCTTCTGTAACTTCTCCTTAAACTTGGTCATGTACTGGTTAGACATCTTTTCAAACACATCACCATATGGAACTACTGGAAGTTTTGCCTCTATTCTCTCGGCATATTCACCGTCTCGAAATACTAGGTTGAAATTGCATAACATAGCATTTGCAAAGTCGAGTAGCGCCCCCAGATCATCGGTCCGCGTCTGGCCTGCGTAGTTATCTACAATCTTCTGTTTGGGATAGAACCAGTTGTAAGCAGCAATGGTTAATCCAATTCCCACCGGAGCCGCATTGCCTGCTGTGGGGAACTTGAGATCCTTCCACCTCTTCAGGTAACGGAGGCAGCGACGAAACTGCTCCCAATCATCGCCGGAGTATTTCCCGGTGAGTACCGTGATAAGACCATCGGGATCGGCTTCCTCCCAAATGCAGTTCTCAGGGGGGGATCCCTGCTTTCCCTTACCCACGCATATCTTGTTGTCGAAATTAGAATCGGCAGCGGAATAAACTGCCAGATCCACATGGTACAGGGGTTCCTCGCCGTTTTGATAGAAGACCGTGACACACGGGCGCCGCATCTCGACCTTCTTGGTGTGTCCATCCAGCGCGTCATAGACCCACTGTTTCACCACTACAGGGTCACGGTACTCGTCACGATCTACTTCGAAGAGCAGACCGACATCAATATCAAAGTCCCCCGTGAGAGGTTTGACACCCGTCCCCAGCTTGTAGCTGCCTTGATCGAAGTGGGTGTACTTCGGCAGATCATCATCCCTTTCCTCGAATAGCACCTTTAGTCGCTCCTTGAGTTTTTTCAGGATAACATCACGTTTCTCGCGAAGGTTCGCGTTGTGTTCGTACTGCTTGAGTCGAACCACATCGTTAAATTCCTCGAACTGCTTCTGGATATCGGCCATTGTCTGCCTCCTTCTTTTTTGAATTTCTCAGTATATCTGGGGACACTCTTGGCAACATATTGCCCAGCAAGCAAATGCAACTAAATTACCCACTCTTGCCTTTTCCATTCCTTTTGCCCGCTGTACAACGGGATTTGCGCTCTTTTGCGTGGAATCCTATTTTTCTGCGCGGCTTTTCGGGCGGCGTCATGTCTCTTGCACAAGCAGGCTCACTCCCGGAACAAATCCAAGTACGGCTTATAAGAAAATTTCCTGTTTCTCCTCTTGCCCGTCAGTTCTGTAAGGAGCTCCATTGCTTCAAACTTTCTAACTAATTTATTCGCGTTTGCATACGTCAGCTTTGTAATACCCATGACGGAAGATACTGAGATAATCGGGTTCCAGTACAGATGCTCCAGCAGGTTGATAGCGTTTCCCGAACGGGTCCCGAACTTCTCCATTATATTCCGACGATGATCTTCCCTCATTGATATAATCTTTCGAGATGTTTCCGCAGCTTCCCGAGATACCTCGCATATCCCATTCAGGAAGAATAATAGCCATTCTTCCCACTCCCCCTTATCTCGTATAGCTTGAAGACGGTCATAATATTCGTTCCTGTATCTCTTGAAATAATGCGAGAGATAGAGGAGCGGTCTGGCTAAAATACCCTCCCGGCATAGTGAAAAGGTGATAAGTAATCTCCCGACCCTACCGTTCCCATCGAGAAAAGGATGGATAGTTTCAAATTGTCCGTGGACCAGGCCGATCTTGATGAGCGCCGGCATATGAACGTCAGTGTGGAGAAATTTCTCGAGTTCTCCGAGAGCGAACTTCATTTCGCGCACTGGTGGCGGCACATAGAGCGCTTCGCCCAGGTTGCAGCCGGCCGGTCCGACCCAATTCTGAGAGGTCCGAAATTCGCCCGGATTCCTCCTGGCCCCGCGCACCTCCTTGAGCAATCGCTTGTGGATTTCCCTGATAAGCCTTAACGAAAGCGGCAAAGTTTTCAGCCTTTCCAGCCCATAATTCATGGCGGCTATATAATTAACTACCTCTCCCGCATCACCGGCTTTCTTCGGTTCAATGATTTTGGCCTCCAGTTCGAGAACCTCCGTCAGGGACGCTTGAGTCCCTTCAATCTGACTGGAAAGGACCGCCTCCTTACGTACATACATGAAGACAAACAAATCAGGGTTTGGGAGGGTGGCTACAGAACCGTCAAGACGCCCTAACGCTCGATCCGCCTTAGAAAGAACGCTCCACATCTCTTTGCTCATAGTTATAGGTGGATTCGGGGGGAGGGTCTTTGGTATAAAAGCCTTATAGCCGGCCAGCTGTTGTACATAATGGCCGGCCCTACGCTTTTTATTGTCGCGAGCAATCATATACGAGCTCTTGTTTGGCTATATTATCGTTTTTACCGTATTTCGATAATATAACAGAAATGGCCAGGAAACAAGTTATTTTGGATTTAAGGCCTTTTTCAATAATGTCCAATAGGGTCACCTATGTAGGCAATGAGTCAAGCACATTATAAGGGACACCTTTTGCAACAAGCTCCCTTCCAGCATGTTATAAATAAATAAACCCCATAATAATGCCAGGGGGAGAGCTCTTAAATGCTACGATCCGTTCTCGGGCTTCTATTCTTTGTCTGCAATGAAGCGGAACGAATCGAAGTATTTCGAGACACTGGGCGGCGCGGTTCTTCCCTTCGGGATGATGACTAAATTCTGATAGAGCCTATTGTTAGCGAAGCAGATCGTGGCCTGGGCGGTATACCCGTCGGGTATTTCAAATTGATACCCCTTTCCCGGATGACCGTCTACTTCGATATCCCGTGAGCTAATGAGCGGGCCTTTCATCGCCTCTACCACGTTGGTAATTACGCTTGTAAGGACCTCCTCCGGCGACAATTCTCCGAAGTAGTTCCCTGGATACACCGTATAGGAAGTGTTATACACAACCCCCTGCTGGTTCTGCCTGACCTCGAACTGAGTGACTGTGATTACGCCGCCCTCGGTTTTGACGTCATCTTTGGTCTCCTCTGCCGAACCGGGCATTGCGACTATAAAGCCCCCTTCGTGCGATTGGACCTCCTGCCAGACGATTTGCGGGGCCTTGCTCCTCGCCGCCAGGTAGTTCGGAATCGCGATTGATCCCAACCCGCACACGAGGATAATCCCGATAATTGACCAGGATAAGCCGCCCAGCGCCCTATCGCGCACATACCTGACGATACCCGTCACGGCACACGCGATAGTCACCAGCGCCCATATGCTCAGTAGGACGATGTAATTATCCGCGACCAATGAAGCGACGTTCCGAGGCAAAAATTGAAGAATATTATCGAGCAATCGAAAAAGGACGAAAGTCAACAGGCCCATTTCAATCGCAATCAATGCGGGAAGATTGTATTTCTCCCGCTTCTTCGCCCTGAACAAAATGAACAAGGCTATAATGATGAAAACCAGAATCGGACCTAGAGTAATTTCGTTCATTCCCTATCTCCCTTTCAAATTGGCAAATCTAAGGTCACCTTACTGATTTCCTATTTCGCGCATTTGATATGCATAGGGAAATAGGTATTGATTTTTCATTTCTATCTATCATGATCCCAATTATTCAGACATCGGATATCCGGGAAAATCGTTATCGTCAGCAGTCAGGAGTTTGAGAAACTTAGGATGGAGGAATAGTTTTTCCCTTCCAGCCTTGAACTCTCGGAGAACACCGATATCAACCAAAGCTTTAAGATAAATTGAAGCGGTCTGGCGCCTAGCTATTCCGGCCTCAACTATGTTAGATATACGGCAATAGGGCTGGATAAAAATCATCTCCACCAACTCCCGGGAGTATACCTTTGGCAGGCGTAAACGAACATACCCGCAGGTATGATCAAGGAGCCGGGAGATGGCGCGTATCTTCTCAACCGTCCACCTGGCTGTATCCTCAACCGCTTCCAGCATGAAGAGAATCCAAGACTCCCACTCGCCTTGCTCAGTAACATTTTGCAGCAAGCTGTAATAGCGGTCCTTGTTGCGGATTATAAAACGGCTCAGATACATGACTGGGATATCCAGTAAGCCCTCCTGCACTAAAAACAATATATTCAGGATCCGGCCGGTCCGACCGTTTCCGTCGGTGAATGGATGGATCGCTTCAAACTGGTAGTGCATGACAGCGAGGCGAATAAGAGGATCAAATTCTTCGGCCTCGTTGATGAACTTTTCCCAGTTAGCCATCTTCTTACGAATCAACTCCTCCCCTTCAGGAGGCATATAGACAATCCTACCCGACACAGCCCCCGCAATAGCAGTTCCCGGGACTTTACGGATATCCATCTCTATATTACGAAGAGTTCGGCACACAGCAACCGCAGTCGCCGTGCAGACTGGCCTTTTATCAATCGACTTGAAATCCTCATAAAGAGCAGTCCGGTATCTCAGGGTCTCCTTAACGGCCGGATCCCTGGCGTAATCCTCCGCGGAAGAATAACGAAAGAGGCTATCTGTTGTAGTTACTATATTCTCAATCTCGGAACTGGCACTAGCTTCCAGAAGAGGAATCGTGTTGATCAAGACCGTCTGGTTTGGAATCAAATCTCCCGCCGTCTTTAACTCGGCCAGAGCCCTCCCCGCACCTATACATGCCTTCAGTATCGCCTTGGTCTCGATATCCGCTTTCGGCGACAATTCCGGAAGTTCATTGTATGGTCTTGTCCTCTGAAAACTCATCGCTACCCCTCGCTATGATATGTCGATAATAACTATATTTATCGACACATTATCATAATACATCGATAGGATCGACATATCAAGCAGAAATGTCTATATTTAGACATTTTATCGATATAACATTAGGGACACCTTTTATAACATCCTTCCTTCCAGTATATTATAAATAAATTAATCCCATCAACAGTGGCACGATATACTTAATTGCCGGCTATTCTTTATCATCCAGGTCTCAAGCCCTCACTACCCGAGCAGCCTTTGAGGTGCCAGCGGAGGAGGAGGCAGTAGGTGGAGATGCGCCTTTTGTACCTTTCGAGACCTTTCCGGTGATAGATAAAGAAACAGGAGAGACAGTTCGCCACCAGGTCCACTGCGAGCCTCACCACGGTGAAGGCTTTCAAGAACCTCACCGCTCCCCTCCCCCTGTGCTTCAAAAAATAGATATAGCGTGACCTGTAGTACTCTATCCGCGCGGCAGCGCCTGCCAGGTCGGCGCTCTTTCCCTGGAGGTGAACGACCAGGGCGGAGGGGACGAGGTATATCTTCCAGCCGGCCTTCCTCATCCGCAGGCACCAGTCCGTCTCCTCCAGGAAGAAGAAGTAGTCCTCGTCGAGAGCCCCCACCTGCTCGACTGCCTCTCTTCTGATGCAGAAGCAGGCGCCGATGAGGGAGTCAACTTCAACTGGCTCTTCTCCGACGGCGTGCTTGCCGGGAAACTTCCGGGGGAAGAGGAGTTTCAGGAGGCTCTTGTTGACGATCTCCGTGAGAAGGGTAGGAAATACCGAGAAGGAGTTCTGCAAGCTGCCGTCATCGTTCAGGAGTTGGGGTCCGGCGGCGCCTATCCTGCTGTCGGAACGCATGAACTTTATTAGCGTCTCCACAGCCCCTTTCATCAATTTCGCGTCCGTGTTCAGGAGGATGTAGAAGTCGCCCTTCGCCTCGCGCAAACCCCTGTTCACGGCGGCGGCGAAGCCGAGGTTCCTCTCGTTCCCGATGGCCCGCACGTCCGGCCAGTCCTCGCGGAGCATCTGCAGGGAGCCGTCCGTCGAGCCGTTGTCGACGACTAAGACCTCGTACTCGCAGCCGAATACCGTGCGGTGGATAGAATCGAGGCAGATGTCGAGGAGATCCCTCGTGTTCCAGTTAACAATTATAAATGACACTTTCATAAAAAATACGTCCACTAATACTTCGGCTTCTCTCAGCACGTGTTACATAAATTAACACGAATTAAACGAACAGCCATGATGGTAGCCGCACCCTTAAGGGTGCGCAATACTTCGCAGGCTCCCTTCGGCAAGCTCAGGGTCTTCGAAAAGCCTGCGGCTACCGTTTTGTACTTTACACTTTTAACTTTCAACCGTAGTTAACCCCCCTCACCCTACTCCGTCAATTCTGTCAGTCAGTTCTGCCTGATCTCCGACCGGATCGTTCGACCTCTCCCTCCAGGGGAGAGGGTATATTTCCAGACACGTTACAACGCGGAGCGTCGTAACGAGAAAGAATCCGCTTAATCCGTTTAATCCGCGGTTACTATTATTTTGTTTCTAAGTCTCGCAGTATTTTCTCCAGTTTGGGGGCGGTGGACTTCAAGGAGTAGTCGCGGACGACCTTTTCTCTTCCGCGGGCGCCGAAGTCGCGCCTCATGTTCGCGTCATCGATCAGGGCGCCGATCTTCTCCGCCCATTCTTCAGGGCCCCTCGCCCAGAAGCCGTTGACACCGTCCTCGACGATTTCCCTGTTCACGCCCACGGGCGAGCAGACGACGGGCTTCCCCACGGCGAAGTACTGGAGAATCTTGAAGCCGCATTTCCCCCGCGACCAGGGGTCGTAGCGCAGGGGCATCAGGCCGATGTCTACCCCCTGGAGGTCGGCAATCTCCGTTTCTCCACTCCATACCCTTCGCTCAACCGGGAGAGGACATTCTTCAGGAAAGGTATCGCATATCACACTGAGAACCGTTTCCGGGTGGCTTTTCGCAAGAATCTCGAAAGCAGACATTATGTCGATGAGGTATTTCAGTGTGCTATGCGAGCCTATCCAGCCCAGGACGACCTTCTCACCCCCTCCCCCGTCCCCGGCCGGGACGAAAAGGTCCGTGTCTAGGGACGTCGGCAGGCCGACGGTTTTTTCCGTGTGACGGGACGCGAGCTCCCGGAGATAGCCGTTACCGCAGATCACGACGTCCGCCGCTTCGCAGACGCGGGCGAACTTTGCCGCCTTCCTTCTCTCTTCCCCTCCCTTCACGTTGAACATAACGGCATCGTCGAAATCATACGCGAGCTTCCTCGCGGCGCGACGGAGGCGCTTGAGGTTGCTCCGGCGGAAGAGCTTCTTCTGGATGACAACAACATCGTAGGAGCCGAGAGTTTCGAAGAGACGCCTCCTCCTGCGGCGGTCGCGGGGGATCCGAAGGATCTCGGGGTGCATTCCCCTCTCGCGGAGGTACGGGAGGAACTGGACGACGCGGTAGCGGGCGCTGGGTTTCTCGGGCCTCGTGACGAGAAAGGCGACCTTCATACCACACCCAGGGCCATGCACCGCCGGCACGCCTCGGGAGCCTTCTCGTTCATCCCCGTCTTGAAAAGCTCCCGCGCGGCAACGAAATCCGGACCGTTCCACACGACGCTGAAGTCGTCCGGGAAGGAGCGGACAACGAAGTCATTCTGATCGATGATGTTGCAGCAGGGGGCGATCGAGCCGTCCCACTTGATGTCGATTGTCTTCCACAGGTACGCGCACCGGCGGGGTTTCTTCTTCTTCTCCTTACCGCCCCGGTACCGCGAGTAGCGCGTGTCCTCGGGATTCCAGTCGGACTCCCACCGCTTCGTGGCGTCCTCCTCCTTCATCTTGCTGAAGACATCCAGGTCGAACCGCACCCTCCGCGCGTGGAACCGGACGCCGAGATCCTCGGCCATCTTCCGCGCCGCGTCGACCTCGTGCTCGTTCACCTTCGTGACCATGAACTGCCAGCGGATCTCGGGAGTGGGCCGGGAGAGCTCCTTCTTCGCCTCCAGGAGGAGCTTCAGGTTCCCGAGGACCTTCTCCAGGTCGCCGCCCACGCGGTACTTCTCATAGACCTCCTGCGTCACGCCGTCGATGGAGACAGTCATGTTGTCCAGGCCGGAGCCGACCAGCTCGCGGGCCATCTCCCGGTCGAAGACGGTGAGGTTGGAGTTGAAGCGCACCTTCATGGGGTGGCGCTTCGCGTACCGCACGATGTCGAATATCTCCTCGTTCAGGAGGGGCTCCCCGAAACCCATGAGCTGGACCTCGTAGAGGTACGGCCCTATCTGGTCGATGATCTTCTTGAAGAGGTCTAAACGCATCTTCCCCTTCTCGTGGGGAAGCTTCCCCGCTCCCGTGGGACAGAGGGGGCAACTGAGGTTGCAGATGTTCGTGGACTCGATGAACGCGAGCTGGGGATAGGAGAGGAGGCGGGTCCTGCCACGCCTGAACTCGGCGTTGTTGATGACCTTGTTGATGAAACGTTTGGAGCTCATCCCCTGGAGGCCACAACGGCGATCTGCCGGGCGAAGTCTATGTCCAGATACCGGTGGAGCAGGGCTCCAAGGTGTATGCGGAGGAGGCGCCAGACGAAGGGGTCGTTGTACAGCCTGTAGATCGACTCGACGGAATAGCCGCAGCCCACCAGGAGGGCGGCCAGGTCATCGTACCTGTAGGGTGTCCTGTGGTCGGCGTCCCAGTACCTGTGGGGGTGGAAGAGGTTCGGCGTGGTGACGAGGAGCCTCCCGCCGTCCTTGAGGAGGCCCCGCAGCTTCTTCAGGGCATCGGTCCCCTCTTCGACGGAGAGGTGCTCTATAACCTCCGAGAAGACGATGAGGTCGAACTTCTCGTCTATCTCGTCCAGGCTGTAGTAATCGTGCTCGGCCGCCCTATCTATGTCCATCGTCTTGTAGATAACGGATGGATAGACTTCCCGTATCTTATCGCCGAGCTCGCGGTTCGAGGCGCCGGCGTCGAGGACGGAGGCGCCGTCCCTCGCCTCCCGCAGGACAAGCTCGAGCCTCTGCTTCGCGAGGGGAACCCTCCAGATGGAGGGGTAGCGCTTCCGGATCTCCTTCCGCTTCCCGTAATGAGTGCTCCAGCTTTTCATTGCTGTCATGATTTTCTCTGCCACAAAGGCACTACAAGCAGTTCCTGGTTTCTCGTTTCTAGAAGATTCCCCGGAGATAACACAACAACATTAAACTAGAAACCAGTAACTAGACACCGTCTTTAACCCCTCACCCTATCCCTCTCCCCTTCAAGGGGAGAGGGGATATAGAATTGAAATATTGAACCCTGGTTCGTGTGAATTTTTCCTTTTTTTCTTCGTGCCTTTGTGTCTTAGTGGCTATTTTTCCTTCTCCTCGCGGCGGGCGAGGAGCTTCTCCGTATGGCGCGCTATTTTCTCCCTTTTCCGGAGCACCCTCCGCATAAACCTCTTCGCCGCCCCGTCAAGCCTATCGGTCCCCCAGTATACCTTAAAAAATCTCATCCTGTCGGCAGGAGATACGAATTCAGGAAGGGCCGAGAAGTCCAGGGCCGCTATGTCCTTGACCGCCCACCTGTCCCCCCATCGGAGGCGCGAGTCCACCCTCTGGAGGTCGAGCACGAAGAACGATAAGTCATCGGGGCGGACAAAGATGTGGCCGAGGTAGTAGTCCTTGTGGCTCAGGGAGGCTTTATGCATCTTTCTCGTGAGGAGGGCGAGCTCGCGGATGATACGCCTCTTCTCATCTATCGCCTCCCGATCGAGGGGGGGGCTGAAGCGCTTCGCAACGTACTCCTCGAGGCTGATCGAGCCTTCTATCTCCTCGGTCATGTTGAATGATTCACCCGTCGCGACGATTCGCACGGTGGGCAGGCCGTTCTTTCTGAAAAGGCCTATCGCCTCGCGCTCCCTTGACGCCTCCGCCGATGCCTGCGGCCTGCTCGCGCGGGCGATCATCTTACGCTTAACCGGAACCGTATAATACCTCTTGAGAAACACGGCCCTTCCATCGGCCAGGGCGAGCTTCACGACGCTCCTGTCCCTCTTGCCCTTGTACGTTAAGAGCTCACCGCCCGCGAAGGCCATAATCTCCGCGCTGCCGGAGAGGCCGCTCGAGACGAGCGCCTCCCTGAATTCTGGATCGACGAGGATGTCGTTAAGCCCCACCGGGCTTCCGCTCATGGCGCAACCCTCTTTTCCTCGATGACTTTTTCGTACACCTCGAGGACCGCGCGCGCCGTCCTGTCCCACGTGAAACTTCCGGCGCCGGAGGCCGCCCTCTCCGCCACGGCCTCCCTCGCATCCCTGTCGGTCATGGCCTTTATCGCGGCCGCAAGGGCCGTCACGTCGTCGTGGTCCCCGATGACCGCTCCCCCTCCGGTGCTCTCCACGACCTCCGCCGCGCCGTTCTCCCATGTCGTGATCACCGGGAGGCCCGACGCGAGGGCCTCCAGGCAGACGTTCGCGAACGGGTCGTACATGGTGGGCAGGACAAAGATGTCCGCGGCACCGTAGCAGCGCTCGATTCCACCAGACCATCCCTTGAGAATGACCCTCTCTCCAAGGCCGAGCGACGCCGCCCTCCTCCTGAAGGAGGAGACCCTGTTACTCCCCACTGCCAGGAGCTTGACTTTTCGCCCCGCCTCCCCCAGCGCGGCCAGGGCCGCGATGATGGAGCCGAGGCCCTTGCGCTTCGGGTTGGACGACGCGGTCAGGACCAGCATTTCGTCGTCCTTCACCCCCAATGCGGCGCGCATCTCCGCGCGGTGCCGCCGGACGACCTCCGGGTTGAACCGCTCAGTGTCGACCCCGTTGTAGACCAGGTCTATCCTGTCCCCGGGGACGCCGTAGTATTTTTTCAGGTGCCCGCGGCAAAGCTTCGAGTTGACTATGAACCTCCGGCACCTGCCGCCCGTGAATATGCGCCTCTCTATAAAAAGGTTGATAAGGTTCAGGGGACGCATGCGGATAAGAAAGGGAAAAGGGCTGAACCGCGCTCTCACGTCTAACCAGTGCTTTGCCACGCCCCCGCCGAGACGGAAGACATCCTGCTCCAGCACCTGTGTCAGGCCGTTGATGACGTCAAAACGCCCCTCCTTGAGAAGCCTGCCGGCGTTGCGGGGAAATGATATCAGCTTGAGCATCGATGAGCGCCTGACCATGGGAACGCGGTGATAGAATAGACCCTCCTCCTCCGGCTTATCCCATGAGTTGGCGTAGACATGGATCTCGTGGCCCAGGCGGGCCAGCTCCAGGGCCAGGCGGAAGGCGTAGCCCTCGCCGCCGCCCCTCCGTCCGCTGAAGTCCTTTATGACGAGGGCGATTTTCACTTGCTCAGGCGCCAGCGGCGGTGAAGCCAGAGCCACTGCTCCGGGTACTTCCTCACGTACTTCTCGATGACCTTCGTGAAGGCCTGCGTGAAGTTGTGGATGTCCGCATCCTTGTCCTCCGTCCTGATGATGGGAATGGGCTTCTCGACGAAAGCGAGGTACTTCGCGGGCCCAAGCCTCACGGGAAAGACGGGGATAACGACGGGGTCGAGCTTCCGGGCGAAGATGGCCGGCGCCTTCGTCGTCTGGGCGATCCTGCCGAAGAACTCCACCTTCTCGCCGGACCTGTTCGCCCTCTGGTCGGCGAATATAGCGAGGCACTTGTTCTCCCTGAGGGCCTTCGTGATCTCCCTGGCCACCCACTTCTTCTCCAGGACGACCATCCCCTTGCTCTCACGCATCTCCTTGATGTAGTCGTAGATCAGCCTGTTCTTGAAGGGGCGGGCCACCGTGGCAATGGGAAACCCGAAATGGTGGCAGAGGAGGCCCAGGAGCTCCCAGCTCCCGAAGTGGCAGAGGAGGAAGAGGACGCCCTTCCCCCTCTTCAGCCCCTCCTTGACGTGCTCCACGTCCACCACGTCGTAGTAGCGGTCGAGGCAATCCCTCATCTTGGGGATGAAGACGATCTCCATGATGGAGAGGGCAAGGTTTTTGAAGCATCCCCGCGCTATCTTTCGTATCTCCCTCTCCGACTTCTCGTCTCCGAAGGCGTGACGCAGGTTGTCCAGGGCGATGCGCCTGTGCCGCCCGTCCAGCGCGTACCCGATGCGGCCCATGTTAACGGCCAGGAAAAAGGCCAGCTTCATCGGCAGGAGGCGGAAAAAGCCTAGCAGGCAGCGGAATAGTATGTACGCGAGGCGGTCAGCCAACTTTCCACCCCTTCCTGGTAATGATAAACCGTATCGCGAATACGGCGACGATGAGAAAGACCCAGCCGGTCACACCCGTCACGTAATCGGACCCGCCGTAGAGCCATCTCTTATCCAGCATGGCCATTCCCTTGCTGAGGAAGCGGCCGTCGGCCTGGATGATGAAGACCAGTCCCGCGTGGAGGCCGATGCCGAAATACAGGGAGCCGGTCCAGATGTAGCACATGGCGAGGACGACACCGAGGAGGAAGAGACCGACAAAACCGGGCAGTATGACGAGCGGATCGGCGTAACTGGCGAATATGGCCCCGAGCGTCTTGAAGCCCGCAAAGATGTCCAGGCCCTCCGGGGAGGGACCTTCCTTCAACTTGAAAAAATGCAGGATGGAGTAGAAGGCGCTGCTTATTATGACCGCGCCGGCCACCCTTCCTTTCTCCATTATACTGCCCATGAAAAAACCCCTGAAGAAGACCTCCTCCAGGAAACCGACGATGGCGCAGGTGATGAGGGCGCTCAGGACACCCGTGATGATTTTGCCCGTGGAATCCAGGTATATACTGCGCGCGTCCAAAAGGATCATGATGAACGTAAAGATAATCAGCGACACTATGCCGAAGAGAAAGCCGC
This sequence comes from Candidatus Tritonobacter lacicola, assembly GCA_030765135.1. GTDB lineage: Bacteria > Auribacterota > Tritonobacteria > Tritonobacterales > Tritonobacteraceae > Tritonobacter > Tritonobacter lacicola. The sequence continues at coordinate 20,159 of JAVCDC010000008.1, forward strand.
CCGCGAGCTGGCCCTTCCAGTGCGGCCCGCGCTCGAGGCCGAGAGACCTCGGCCTGCCCCTCACAAGGGGCTTCCACCAGATAACCAGGAAGACGACGCCCGAGATCATTATGCACCTGTTCACGAAGCGGTGAAAGTCACGCTCGTACAGGGAGGCGGCTATGGAGCACGATGGTGCGATCTTCCCCATGCCCCAGTAGATAAAGGGGCTGACCATGCAGCCGATTAGGACGGCGGCCAGCATGATAATCAATAATAGTTTCCATGGCTTCATAAGAAATCCTCTTTGCACCTGATTACTCTGTTTTATTCAGTTTAATCAGAGTAATCAGGTGCCCATTTTCCTTTGCGTACTTTGCGCCTTTGCGGTTAATTATTATTATGTTTCTGGTTTCGTCATTGTCGATTCTTTCAGTGCTTCTTTCAGAATCGACTCGTATATCTCCTCGCCGGCGACAATCTTAAGCTCTATCCTTAGATAATACATCGGTATCAACGAGGCGGACCGCGGCACCTTCAAGCTGTCCTTCTCCGTGGTGAGGATCATCTCGGCGCCCACGTTCCGCGCCCTCCTCGTCACCATCTCGATGTCGTCCCTGTCATACCAGTGATGATCCGGGAACCGGAAGCTGTACAGCAGTTTTGCCCCCAGCTGCCCCACGGAGGCCTCAAACCTCGCCGGCGACGCCAGGCCCGAGAAGGCTATGCACCTCTTTTCCCGGAGGACCTTGAGTGGCCTGGTCTCCTTCATGTTCGCGAGTGAAACGAGCCGGGACGGCTTATATACCGCCTCCATTATAGAGCGGCGCCCGTAGTCCCTTACCAGTCTTTTCGCCAGGGCGCTTCTCGACTCGGCGGTGCCGCCGACGAGCATGATATGGTCCGAGCGGCGCAGGTGGCCGGTGGGCTCCCTCAGCGGCCCGAGCGGCAGCACCCACCCCGGCCGGAATCCCTTTTCCCCGTCGACCAGGAGTATATCGCAATCCCTCTTCAGGGCAAGGTGACTGAAGCCGTCATCCAGCACAAGGATTCGGGCCTCGCACCGTGAGACGGCGAACTCGCCGCCACGGGCGCGCCTGGAGTCGACGATCACGGGCACGTCAGGCAGGCTCCTCGCGAGCATAGCCGGCTCATCGCCGGATCCCCTCACAGCGGCAATGCTCCCCGGCCTGCTCGGGACCCTCAGCGTGGCGCCGCCCCTCCTCCTCCCGTAGCCTCTGCTGAGTATGGCGACAGCGCCGCCCTTCCTGTAAAGATCGCCCGCCAACTTCTCCACGAAGGGTGTTTTCCCCGTTCCCCCGACCGTGAGGTTCCCAACGCTCAGAGTGTACGCATTGAGCCTGGTGGACTTCAATATTCCTTTCCCGAACAAAAAGACCCTTGCCTTCGCGGCCACCCAGTAGCAAAGCGAGAGCAGCCACAGGACGGGCAGCAGCAGGTAGCCGGCCACGGTCATCCTTTCCCGGTAGATAATATCCCTTAACCGGCTCACGCCTACCGGGTACACGATATTCGTCTCGGAAATCATGATGGAGGTCATTTCTTCAGCATCTCCTCTATCAGTGCGACGTTACCGGCTGTCGCCCCCCTGTTACACTCTACCACCTTGCGGGCGCGCTCCCCCATCGCAGTCCTGGCGCCGTCATCCGACAGGAGCTCTCCGAGCCTCTTCTCAAGCTCCTCCTCTCCCTGGACCATGGCGGCCCCCCCCGCTTCCAGGAGCAGCCCGGAAGCCTGCTTGAAGTTCTCCATGTGGGGGCCGAAGAGAACGGCCTTCCCCAGGGAGGCGGGCTCTATCACGTTCTGCCCGCCGTGTCCGGCCAGGCTTTTCCCTACAAAAACGACATCGGCGACGGCGTAAAGAGACATCAATTCGCCGATTGTGTCGACAACCACCACGTCGGGCGGCTCCTGGCGGGAGGAGAGCTCCGAGCGGAGGCACGACGAAATCCCCGCGGCACGGGCGATGTTCAGGACCTCCCGGCTCCTCTCGGGGTGGCGGGGGACGACAATGAGGGAGAGGCCCTTGAACCGCCCCCGTAGGCGCTCATAAACACGGATGAGAATTTCTTCCTCCCCGCTGTGGGTGCTTCCGGCAACGATGTAATCGCGGCCGGCATCGAGCCCGATTTCGCCGCACACCTGCTCCTTGCCCGGGCTTGTGCCCAGGGACGCCTCGTATTTCATGTTGCCTGTCACCCTTATCCTGTCGCGCGGGGCCCCTATCCGCTCCACGCGCTCCGCGTCAGCCCCGGTCTGCATGCAGAAGACGTCGATGCATTCGAGGATACCGCGCAGAATCGGCCGCAGTTTGAGATACCCCCCGAAGGACCTGTCGGAAATCCGCCCGTTTACGATGACCACCGGCACACCCTGCCGCCTGGCGGCCTTGAGGAAGTTCGGCCAGATCTCCGTCTCCACTATCGCGACGACCTCCGGCTTGAAAGCCCGGAGTGCGCGGCTGACCGCCCAGGGAAAATCGAGGGGGAAGTAGATAACCGTGGCCATGCCGCCGGCCTTCTCCACAGCGATGGCGTTTCCCGTCATCGTTGTCGTGGAAAGCAGCACCGAACGATCCGGCAGCCTGGCCCGCAGCTCCTTTATCAGAGGCATGGCGGCCTGGACCTCTCCCACGCTCACCGCGTGGATCCAGATTACGCGCCTGCCCGAGAGTTCTTCCCTCGCGGGCCGGGATATGAAGCCGAGCCGCTGGAACAGGCCCGCGCGGTACTTCCTGGCGAAGGCCATCTTGTAAAGGTAGTAGGGAAGCGTGATTACGAAGTAGAGGATGATCCCGATGTTATACAGCAGACCCATTTTTTATTCATCCCCGCGTAAATGCCGTGCAATGAACCCGGTGTAATGCGTAACGATCTTCCACGATCAGCAATAATAGCACAACCGACGGCAAATAAGCACGTTAGGATAAAGCAGGCCGGAAACATATATCGCCCAGGGCGTCAGGCCCTTGGATGGGACTTCTCGTACGCCCTCTTCAGCCTCTCGGTCGTCACGTGGGTGTAACGCTGCGTCGTCGATATGCTCTCGTGTCCCAGGAGTTCCTGGACGGAGCGGAGATCGGCGCCGGCATCGAGGAGGTGTGTCGCAAAAGAATGCCGGATGACGTGCGGAGAGACCCTTCCCCCCAGGGCGGCCTTCTTCAAGTACCGGTCGAAGATGAGACGAACGTCATCGCGCCCCAGCCTCCTGCCGCGTCCGCTGATGAATAGGGGGTCTCCTCTCTTCTTCTCTTTCAGGTACTTCATGTATTCCATGAGTGCATTGACCGCTCTCAACCCTATCGGGGAGAGCCTCTCCTTCTTGCCCTTGCCGCGGACTTTTACCACTTCCCCGATCGGGTCGACGTCCCGGACGTTCAGCGAGACAAGCTCGCTGACCCTGATGCCGCCACCGTAGAGGACCTCCATGATGGCCCTGTCCCTGAGCCCGAGGAGAGTGTCCTCGGGGGGCGCCGACAGAAGCCGGTCCATCTCCTCCACGCCCAGGAACCTCGGCAGGTTCTTCTCCTGCTTCGGCGTCACGATGCCCGCCATGGGATTGGCTTCCAGGATTTCCTCCCTGACAAGGAACCTGAAGAACGACCTCAACACGGACATCTTCCTGGCGATTGTGGCGCGGGAGTACTCGGCCATCTTCATCCTTCCCAGGTAGGACCTGAGGATACTGATGCCTATCTCGCCCGGAGAAATTTCCCTGCCGCCCCTGGCGTACTCCCGGAGATAATCCCTGAACTGCCTGAGGTCCCTCGAGTAGCTTTCCAGCGTGTGGGGGGAGCAGTTCTTTTCGTGCTCGAGATACTGTAAAAACTTGTGTACTTCCTTTTGCATGTCTCGATGAAAAAACCGAAAAATAATATGGCTGACCGGGTCTCTCAAAACGCAGGCTAAAGCCTGCGCCTACCAAAATGCCAATTGCCGGACAGGCTCCTAGAAACTTTAAACTGGAAATAATGAGAAACTAGCAACCAGTAACCGCCTCTATCCCCTCACCCTAACCCCCAAAAGGGGGAGAGGGGAAATTATTAAATGACCAAATCAGACAGGATTAACGGGATTTACAGGATAAAAAATACTTTTCATCGTGCCTGCCCCGATTTATCGGGGTTGTCCTGTCTATTTTATCTTCGCTTCTTTGTTCCCCCTTCTTCTCTATCCTGTTAATCCTGTTATCCCGTCTAATTTCTTTCCTCTAATCTAGTAACTAGAAACCGTTGCCCTCTCTGCGTTCGGCGCCTGTCCCGATGAAAGAGGGGCGACTCTGCGGTTCATTTTTTCTTCTGTTTTCGAATTTCAAGTTTCAAGTTTCAAATTTTCCTGTCATTTTTTCTTCATTCTGGTTTGATATTTTTAAGGTTGGGGGCCCTGAAGTCGCACTCCGGGTACCTGCTGCACCCGTAGAAATACCGCCTCTTCTTCGACCTCTTTTTGACGAGCATGCCGCCGCAGCCCTCCCTGGGACAGGGAACGTTAGTGGGAACGGGCATGGTCGTCTTGCACGACGGGTAGTTCGAGCAAGCGATGAACTTGCCGAAGCGGCCCCTCTTCTCCACCATCTCGGCGCCGCACTTGGGGCAGGTCAGGCCCGTCGGCTTCGGCTCGACGACGATAAACTTCCCGTCCTCGTCCATTTCGACGTCCAGGGTATACTTGCACTCCGGGAACCCGCTGCACCCCAGAAAGGGCCCCAGGCCCGAGTTCTTCAGGACCATCGGCTTTCCGCATTTATCGCAGGCCCGGTCGATCTTTATCTCGTCCAGCAGGATAATCTCGCCGTCCTTTCCGTACACGAAATCCCTTGTCGCCTTGCACTGCGGGTGGGCCTCGCAGGCGAGGTACTGCTTCCTCCCGCCCCCCCGCACGACCATCTGCCTGCCGCACTCCGTGCACTTTACGTCGGTCGTCACCTTCATGTTTTCCGCTGCCTCGTCGAGGGCCTTTTTGAAGCCCTCGTAAAAATCGCTGATTGCGGAGAGCCACTCCTTTCTCCCGCCTTCGACGTCGTCGAGGAACTCCTCCATCTCCGCCGTGAAGGCGACGTCCATGACCTTTGGGAAAGAGCCTATGAGAAGTTCTATCACCTTCCTTCCCAGCGGAGACGGAACAAAGCGCCCCGTTTCCTTCACCGCATATTCCCTCGCCTGTATCTTGCCAATGATCGAGGCGTACGTGCTCGGCCTTCCTATTCCCTGCTTTTCGAGCTCCCGTATCAGCGAGGCCTCGGTGTATCTCGGCGGGGGCTTCGTGAAGTGCTGCTGTCCCTCCACGCCCACCGGATCGAGCCGCCCACCCTCACTCACCGGGGGAAGCTCTATCTCCTCATCGTCCTTCTTTTCCTTCACCTCGGTGTAAACCTTGAGAAAACCGTCGAAGACCGGCGTGCTGCCGCTGGCGCGAAGGGTGAACCGCCCCGCCCCGACGATGACGGAGGTATGGGCAAAAACGGCGTCCGCCATCTGGCTTGCCAAGAATCGCCCCCATATAAGCGAATAGAGCTTCATCTGGTCCGGCGACAGGAAGGCCGATATCTCCGCGGGAGGACAGCCCATATGCGTCGGCCTGATGGCCTCGTGCGCCTCCTGCGCCCTTTTTGGGCTCTTGAAGAATCTCGCCTTTTCCGGGAGGTAGGAATCGCCGTACTCCGATTTTATATACGTCCTCACGGCTCCGAGCGCGTCGGCGGCGATCCTGGTCGAGTCGGTCCGCATGTACGTGATGAGCCCCGCCCGCTCGCCTCTCCCCAGGTCGATGCCCTCGTAGAGCTGCTGAGCGATCACCATCGTCTTTTTTGCGGTGAAGTACAGGCGGCGGGCCGCATCCTGCTGGAGAGTGCTCGTCCTGAAGGGCGGATATGGCCGCCGGACCTTCCTCTCCTTCTTGACCTCGGCGACGGCAAACTCCTGTCCCTCGAGCTCCGCCTTCAAGCTCGCCGCTTCCTCCGCACATTTGATCTCGGCCTTCTCGCCGTCTATCCTGGTGAGCCTTGCGGTGAACTCCTCCCTTTCCGCCGTAGCCAGCCGCGCGTGCATCGTCCAGTACTCCTCCTGGACAAAAGCATCGATCTCATTTTCGCGATCGCATATCAGGCGGAGGGCGACGGACTGGACCCGGCCCGCGCTTAAGCCGTATTTGAGATTCTTCCACAGGAGCGGGCTTATCTTGTAGCCCACGAGCCTGTCCAGGATTCTCCGTGCCTGCTGGGCTTCAACCTTTCGCATGTCTATCCGCCCCGGATTCTTTATCCCCTCGGCAACCGCTTTCCTGTTTATCTCGTTCAAAAGGACCCTGAATATCCGGTCCTGATCGCTGTCGAGCTTCGAGGCGACATGGTAGGCGATGGCCTCCCCCTCCCTGTCGGGATCGAGGGCGAGGTATATCGTTTCGGCGTGTTTCGCGGCCTTCTTGATCTCGTCGAGGACTTTCTTCTTTCCCTTTATGACGATGTAATTGGGCTCGAACCCGTTCTCTATATCGATCCCGAGCTTTGATTTCGGCAGGTCGATTATATGGCCAACGGTGGCCCTGACGGTGAAGTCCGGCCCGAGGTAGCGGGAGATGGTGCGCGCCTTTGTCGGCGACTCGACGATAAAGAGCGACCCCTTCCTGGGGCGCTCCGTCTTCCGGGCTTTCTTCTTCCTGCCGCTCTTCTTCACCCCGCCCTTCTCCTTCGCGGGGGGGGCCGGCCTCTCCATCCCCTCGTGCGCTTCAGTCAGGCCCGTACGGTATATTCCCCCTCCGCAGACGGGGCAGCGCCCCCTCGTCGCGGGCCTGCCGGAGGCCGAGAACACCGGACTCGGGTCTTCAATCAGCCGCTTGCTCTTGCACTTAAGGCAGTAACCTTCCATAATAAATTAGCTCGCTTCGTTCGCAGATTAATGCAATTGCGCCATAGTAAATAGATGATCTCCAAAAAATTGGATGCTACGATAAATGATTCAAGCTCTTTGTTCAATCTAATTTTCCGGACCTAATTTTCTGGACCGGGATTTTGCTTCCAAGGCCGTATCTTCGACAATAATTAGTTCCGGCAAAGCCGGAACACACATAAATCAGTGAACGCCTGCCCGTCCAGCGGGCAGGCGTTCACTGATTTATTCTAGATGCTCCTGCTGAATTTCTTGCCCGGGAGCTGCCGCACGAGCTTCTTGAGCTCCAGGGAAAGGAGGGCGGCGCTCACCTCGCCAGGCGCGAGGCCGCTCCCCGCAATGATCTTATCTATCGGCGTCTCTTCATTCCCGAGCAGGTTATAAACAGTTTCCTCGTTCCGCGACAACCGCGGACGCGGCGCGTCTGGAGCCGGGGTGCCGGGACATATACCAAACTCCTCCATGATATCCTCAATTCCGGCCACCATCCTAGCGCCGTCCTTTATGAGGTCGAGCGTCCCCCTCGATGAGTACGCGTCGATTCTTCCCGGGACTGCGAAGACGGTCCTGCCCTGCTCCGCCGCGAAGTCGGCGGTTATCAGCGCGCCGCTCTTCTTCGCAGCCTCGACCACGATAACGCCCCGGCTCAGGCCGCTTATTGTCCTGTTCCGCATCGGGAAGTTCATCCTGTCCGGGATTGTGTTCATTGGGAACTCCGAGACAACCGCCCCGCTCTCCTCTATCTCCCGGGCAAGACCGTCGTTCTCGGGAGGATAGATAACATTCACGCCGCTCCCAAGAACGGCGATCGTCCTTCCCCCTCCCCTCAACGCCCCCCTGTGTGCCGAGGTGTCTATCCCCCGCGCCATCCCGCTCACGACCGTCACACCACGCGCCGACAGGTCCCTTCCCAGCCTGAACGCGCAATCGATGCCGTACCGGCTGGCCCTGCGTGATCCCACCACGGCGATGGCGAAGCCGTCCTCCGGAAGGATAGAACCCTTTACATAGAGAATGGGCGGGGGATCGTATATCTCCTTGAGGAGGACGGGATAAGAGGCGTCGAGAATGGTGATAATTTTCACAGCCTCCCTCTTTATTAAATTGATCTCGGCCTGGAGGTCTATCTCTCTGTCCCAGCCGGCTATCCTCGCCGCGAGCTCCCGCCCTATCCCCCGGACTTTACCCAGCGCAGACACGTGGGCCCCGAGGGCTTCGCTTGGCGAGCCGAAGGACTCGATGATCCGCCCGATTTTTACCGGACCGAGCCCATCGACCATGTTTAATACGATCAGTGCTTCTGTATCAGTCAATCGTCAAACCTTCTATTACAGGAATGCACCAGATCAACAAGTTTCTCAATTATCCGCGGGGGTTTCGGATTTATGCGGTAGATATTATAGAATCCCTCCTGCCTGCTTTTGAGGTACCCTGATTTTTCAAGCTTGATAAGGTGCTTGGAGGTGCTGCGTAAAGAAAGGCCTATCCTACCGGCAATATCCCCCACGCTAAGCCTCCTGTCCGGGAATAGCAGCTTAATGATATCAATCCTGCGGGAGGAAGCCATTCCCTTAAAAATGTCCTCGAGCTCTTTCATTCAGTGACCGAGCGATAGTAAATATCAAATAAATTTTAGCTGCAATGAAATGTTAATACAAAAATAAAGGGGAGGCAATAATTATTCGCACATTCGCGCGAAAGGGCACATGTATATTTCCAGTTTTTAAAGGGAGTCCATGGGCTGCTTATGTGACCTGATACACTCCGTTAACAATCGGATCGTTCTATAACCCTGCGCATCAAACCTCGGCCGCGCTTCGCGCGATTCCTTCATCATCGGGAAGCGTCGTTTTTTCTTAAGAAAGATTGAATAATTCAGGGCGGTGTGCCGTCTAATTAGTTGAGAACTTTTTAGTGAATGCAGACAGGATTATGGAAAGGAGGCATGAGATGAAGAAGGTTACAAGCGCTTTGGGGATGTCCTTTGTTCTGGCCTTGCTGGCAGGACCGGTCATTCAATCAGATGCCACAGCCGGAGGTTCGCACCACGGCCACCACGGCCACCACGGCCAGCACGGCCAGCATGGGCAGCAGTGCTACTCGAAATGCCCGCGGCAACCCGCCTGCGGCGGTTACAGGTATCCGTGGTACCGCCAGCCTAACGTCTGTTACCAGCCGTTCCCCGGCCACCCGGTGATTTGCAAGCCGGTGGCGCCGCGCAGGCCCTGGAGACGGCCGCACTGGGGGGCCTTTTCCTTCTGGACCCCTGGCTGGGGCTTCGGCGGATGCTTCTGAAGACGGCATGAGAAGAGACAATGCATCGGAAAATATTTAACCGAGAGAGGAGGAGAAAATGAGAACGCTCATCGCACTGGCGTGTATAACGGCCATTGTGGCCGTCCCCGCCGCTCTCATCGCGCAGGAAAACAAGAACATCAACACGATGACGAAGGCGGAGCTCATGGCCCTGAAATGCGGACTTGGAGAGGTGAAGGCTCAGAGAGTCATCGAGGAACGCGAGAAGGGCCAGTTCTCCGCCTTCGCCGATTTTCAGGCGAGGGTCAAGGGCGTAGGGTCCAAGACCGTGGAGAAGCTGAAAGAGAAGGGGGTTATCTGCGAGCCCGCAGTAGAGTAGAATTTCGGCTTAACACGGATGCCATTCAAGGACTATAATTCCAGCGCGGGGCCCTGCTCCCCGGGGCAAGGCCCCGCGCCGGGCGCCGAACGCCGCCATTTCGGGAGTCGAATCCTTACATGCACGGACCTGTTAAATACACCAGCCAGGAACGATGAGCGCCAGCGACCGCGAACTGATAGAGGCCTGCAGGGAGGGGCGGGATGCGCCATTCGAAGAGCTCGTCGACAGGTACAAGATGAAAGCATACTCTCTCGCGTATTTCCTCGTCGGAAATGCCGCCGACGCTCTCGACATATCGCAGGAGGCCTTCATAAAAATTTACAGGAACCTCCACCGTTTCCGGGGGAAGTCCGGCTTCGGCACGTGGCTTCACAGGATAACCTACAACCTGTGCATGGACTTTCTGCGCTTGCGGAAACGGAGGGCCTCTCTTTCATACCGGGACGAGATCGGGAAACCAGGAGAAGAACCGGCAATAGAATCCAGCGGGAAATCAAACCCCCTGAAAGGCCTTGTAAAAAAGGAGACGCGGGAGATGGTCCGGGGCGCCATTGACAGGCTGCCGGCCAAGCTGAAATCAGTGCTCGTCCTCAGGGAGATCGAGGACCTCTCTTACGGTGAGATTGCAGGGATCGTCGGTTGCTCGACGGGAACGGTGATGTCGCGGCTCCATCATGCCCGGAAGAGGCTCGGAAAAATTTTAAAAACCGTGGTGAAAGGACAGCACCTATGAAATGCACAAGAGCTTTGAGACGTATTCAAGCCTATTTCGACGGTGAACTCCCGCCCGGTGAAAGCACGGCGCTGGAGGAGCACCTCAGAGGCTGCCCATCCTGCTCGGGCGAGCTGGAGCGCCTGCGCGACCTCTCCTCTCTCGTCAAGGGCCTCAGGGCGCCTTCCGTAAACCCCGAACTATGGGATAATTATTCCGCCGGGGTACTGCGAAAAGCCAGGGCGGCGCCCGGGAGGAGAATCCCGGTCAGGGAGAGAGCCGGATCCCTACGTCTCCTCCATCCACGCCTGGCGTACGCGGCGGCCGCGATCTTTCTCGTTTTTATCGTGGCAATGATGTATCATTTCAACGTGGTGCGCAGGCCGGCCGCCGGGGACGCGGCGCCTCTCACGGCTCAGCAGCGGCCGATTGTCGAACGGTTCGAGGCGGGAGATCTCGCCTCCTCCGTCATGGCTTTCGCGCCGGAGAACGACCCGGTAGCAATTGTGTGGGTTTTCGGGTGCCGGATAGAGAACGGACAAGATAGCGGGGAAGGTACTATCCTATGACAAAGATGGAAAAGGGATTTTGCTTTATCGTGTTCCTGCTGGCGGCGGCGCTTTCATTCAATTATTCCAGCGCTTACGGGCAGAAAGCGGTCAGTGTTCGGGTTCGCCTTATACTCGCATCGAACGAGCCCGGCTTTTCCGGCGCGTCCCCCGAGCTCAATGATATCGCGGGAAATCTCGGATCCCTTTTCAAGTACAAAGGCTACAAGCTCCTCAAATCGTCCACGAGGTCGGTCTCTCCCGGCAAGCCCGCAACCATGAGCCTTCCGTACGGAACGAAGCTGGAGATATCATCCGCCGGCGGCGGAAAGAACGGGAGATCCCTCTCCGTCCGCTGGCTCCAGACGCAGCGGGGCGAGATCGTCAGCACGCAGGTGCGCCTCCGGGGCCGGAACCCGGTACTCATAGGGGGTCCCTCCGTGAAGGACGGCGTCCTCATTATCGCCCTCTCTTTGAGATAAACCGATCAACGAACCATAGATAAAGAGGAGATCCTCCTGGGCACGTCTATTTCCAACTTCATAAGGAGGAATAAATGAAAGTCACAGCCTTTAACGGCAGTCCCCGCGGGGACGGCAACACCGCCTTGCTCGTCAACCACGTCTTCAGCGAGCTCGAGAAAGAGGATATCGATACCGAGCTCGTCCAGCTCGCCGGAAAGAGCACAAACCTATTTTTCTTGAAATATAGCCTTCAACTCCGGATGCGCAAGCGTATATTCAAACAACTTATCGGCAATGTATTGATGGCCTTGTGCATTCGGATGACCATCCACGGGCTCATTACTGGAAATCCACCATTCGCTTAAATCGGGCCAACCCCTCCTCTGCAATTCCGCTTGATACAGGGGGTACATGTCCAGCACATGGAATCCCATATCCGTTAATCTATTCCTCAACTGCTTGTGCAACTTTATATAGCCGGAATCGTTTTCGTAATTCTCATCTGCATTCACAAACGCGTTAAAAAGAATGACAACAGTTGGAATATTCAAAGACCGTGTTGCTTCCGCCAACCGTTGAAAATCCTTAAGGTGATCCTCGTATAAACGACCGCCGACTATATATACACCCACGTACTCGTGGCCCTCTTTACTGTTGCTTGATTTATTCCGGTGCTGGAACCTCCTGAATCGCCTTAAGATATATTTGATTAACGCGGAATGGAATATGTTGTCCCCATATTTCGGGCGGAGGTAATAGGGTAAACCATATATACCTGTTGGGTCGGGATCATTATGGTCGCGGTGCACAATGAGGAGATCGGGTTTGTACGACATCACCTTTGTCAGAAAGGTGTGAAGTTCCTGTTTCGTGTTATATCCCGGTACGGAATAATTTCTTAGCTCCGTGGGTGCTTGTGTATATGCCTCCATCTGCCGGCGATATCTCTCGGGGTAGCTGTCCCTGTAATTCACAAGCCAGCCGAACGATGACGAATCCCCCAGTACCGCAATGCGAACCACACCCTCCCGGGCTTCTTCCACCTCGTCAGAAACACGGTAACCTTCCGGACCGGTTACAACTCTGGAGCCATACCAATCCATGGATACGCTCGGCTTCAACTCGAAATGTATCGCAGGGTCCGGGCTCTGCCTGATAAAAGACTGAACGGACGTAGGTTTAAAACCAGCCATCAATAAATCGGTGTCAACCCTCTCTTTGAGAAAAATCCTTACATACACCTCAAGTAACAAAAGAACAATCACAAGGGAAACCAATGCCGGCACTATCCTGAAGACCATGCCTTTTCTACGGACTCTATTCTTATTCATGGCATTTCATGAACAACGCGCGCATCGACGCCCGCCTCTTCATCGAAGAGGCTGCAATGGCACGGCGTTGTACAGATACGATTCAGCCTCTTTAGCGTTTCCGCGCCGGCTGTATATCCTTGCCAGGAGGATGTGGAACCTGTTGTCCTCCGGCCAGAAGGAAAGCCCCCTTCTCAGGTACTCCTCAGCCCTGTCAGGATCGCCCAGATTGATGTAGCACGCAGCAAGGTTATAGTGGGCCAGCAAATTTTTCGGGTCGAGCTCCAGGGCCTTTTCGAAATTCTCGATGGCGGGACGGAGACGGCGTGTATTCAAGCAAATCACACCGCGGTTCACGTAACCGACGGGATAGTCGGGAAAGAGCTCCAGGGAGGCCGAGATGTATCTCTGCGCCTCGTCGTAATCCTTCAGGTGGTCGATGTAAATCACGGCCAGGTTGTTGTACGCGCCGGCAAAGGTCGGGTCCAGCTCGATCATCCTCCTGAACTCACGGGCCGCCTCCTCGTAGCGCCCCGCATCGAGATACGCCTTCCCCAGGTTGCCGTGAACCCTCGCCTTCCCTTCCGCCTTTGCCGCGTTGTCCTCCCAGAGCGTGACCGGGTCGCGCCAGACGAGGTTCCGGCTGTAGGTTAACCCGCAGAAGCAGGTGATTGCCGCAATCGCGACAACAACCAGGGGAGTGCGCAAACGGGCGTTGCCCGCCATGAGGGCCGATAAGACCATGAGCGCTCCAACAAGCGGCAGGTACAGCCTGTGCTCCACGATCGGGTCGATAACAGGAATCACGCTGGATTCAGGCAGCAATACAAGAAAGAACCAGAATATGCCCAGGGCGGCCAATGAATAACTTTTCCTCAAGAACCAGGCCCCAATCAAAAGAGCGGAGATAACCGCGAGTGACATGACGACCGGTGTTTCAGTAAACGAGGAAAACATGGGATAGTCGTATTCCGGCCGCTGCTTGAGCGGGAGAATAATAAGCCTTAAATAGGTCACGATGACGCGGGGCTGCGTCGTGAGATATCGCAGCGGCGACTTGCCGTGGCCAGGCGCCGCCGTTTCCACCACGCCGCTTTCGCGCAGCCACTCGATCTGGCCGCTGTCATTGTAGCGCGGGTTGCCGCTGTTGAAGAACACCGTCAGGGGAATTATGAGCATGGCGCAAAGGAAAGGCAGTAGAAAAGCGATTCTCCGGGCCTTTCTCGTCTCCGCGTCCTTCAGGGCGAGAAACTCGATCAACGCCAGGACGAGCGGCAGGGTAATGGTGAACTCCTTGGTGAGCATGGCGCAGGAACAGAAAAGAAGAGAGAGAACATAGTCCGCGACCTTGCAGGGCGAGGGCCCGCCTCCATGACCGACCATCCTGAACCTGAGGTAGAATAGTACCGAGAGCAGGTAAAAACATGAGGCGAGCGATGTCGCCCTCTGGATCACGTAGGTAACAGCCTGCGTCTGAATGGGATGCGAGAGAAAGAGCAGGGAGGCGATAAGGGGGATATACGCGGGGGCGCGGAACAACCGCCTGAAGATGAAATAAACGAGAAGTGCATTGAAAATGTGGACAAGGACATTGGTGAGGTGATACGGGAAGGGCGAAAGGCCGGAAAAATGAAAATTCACGGCCAGCGTCAGGTATGTAAAAAAGCGTGTCGGCCAGAAGTCCCGGACGGCTTTAATATTACCCAGGTGCCGGATTGATGCGTTGTCCCGGATCGAGTTCGAGTCATCGAGGTGAAAGGAAGCCTCGAATGCCGGGAGGTAAATAACAAACCCCGCAAGGATAACCAGGACGATGCAAACAGCCGTTCGGGCGATTGGCTTCATACCGGGAATGATACCATCAAGTTAACACCGTCCCCTATTTAGGCCCCTAATATGTTATTTGATCAGGAGGGGGGATTTCGAGTCGTAAGCCGATATGTCGTAGGTGTAGCTCGTATCGTCCAGGAGTTTGTACTTCCCTTTTCTCTCAACCTCTTTCCCATCTATCGTCTGGGTGATCCGGGGAGGTTTATCGACAAAACCTCCGAAGCGCGTCACAACAACCAGCTCCCCCGAAGGCTTTATCTTCAGTTCATCTATCCCCTCATAGGCGATAACTATCTTTCCGGGGTCCGCTCCCGGTTCAAGGATGTATGAGTACTTTATGTTGCCTCCCTCGAAATAAAACCTCACGTCTATTCCTTCGTAGACGCCCCGGCAGAGGACCTCTTCGAAGGTCGGGATGTTGCTGTGCCAGTTGCTCTGCGAGCCTATAAAATAGTTGATTTTACCGGGAAGCTCTTTTTCGCCTTTTATATCCGTCTCCGGGTTCGACCCTTTTAACTTGAACCGGAATACGAGGCGGTCATAGACCTTCTTCTTTTCGAGATCACGGCCCGGGCGGCCGGGCTCCTCTTCCGTCACCTCTTCTTCTTCCGTCTCTTCCGTGGCCTTCTCCCGCATTAGATCAAACACCGTCTCCGATCCGGTTATATAGACCGTTCCCCGGGGACCCTTGACGTAATACCTGACCGCCTTATCCACCTGGCCGTCGTTCCGGGTAAAATAAGGCGGGACCTTCCCGTAGCTCGCCGGCGGCGCCTCTTTTTCAGCCGCGGTCGGCTCCGGGAGAGCGGAGAAGTCCGGTGTCAGCGCCCGCCTCTTGCAGCCGGCGGGTAAGCCGATCAAGGCAACTAAACAAGCCGCAACCAGCAGGGATCTGTATTTATCCGTCAACTTTTTACTGCCTTTTCCCCCTGTATCGGCAATGGCGGGGTAAGCTGTCATCAATGTAGATCTACTCATAGATATCCTTCAAATCCGTTTCAGATTCTCCACATCTATAACGTCCTGGGGGCGGTTGGCTGCTATCTTCGATTGAATCAAGTCTTCCCGGCCGATAATACAAATGGGAATCCCCCCGTATGTGCTCCTTTTACGGTTTGACCACGCTGCCGGAAACTCAGAACTGGATATCCCCATCATTATATCTATTCGGTTCGGCTCTACACCTATCTGGTATACCATTTCTCTATCGGTAAAGTCAGTTTCGCCAACGTCGACTAAGGGGGCTCCGAACTTTGCCAATGCCCGGAAAACTCTTCGAGCATTTTCGGGAGTAGGGTTGACCCACACGTCTACATCTTTTGTAAACCGCGGGAACGTGTAATAGATCACGGCATAAGCGCCGACCACTAAATACTCAACGCCGTGCTCGTTGAATATTTTGAACAGATCTCTTAAGTCCGGGTTTACTCCCATCTCCACCTCGTATTGCCGACAGTTCCCCTATCATTTCCCAGGCAGCGCTGAACCGTCCTTCCGCTCCCACTTTTTTCCAGAAAATGCGATCTATACCCTTTTCCTCCTGCTCGGAAAAGCGGACAACTTTCGCCATTTTAACTCGACGCCTCTTCATGTCTATATTATAGCAAAACCCATGGAAAATATGAAGTGTGAAAACAGGAAAAAAAGGTAACGCACTGGTAGATGGTATCCCCCCAGAGGCTCCTGCTGCTGCCCTGGAGGGAGGCTCCCGAAAGGATCTGGGGCCAAGTTGAAGGATAACTGCCTAGTTCAACTACCTCGGCGGCAGGGCGTCCATGCGTTCCCCATGCATGCATGGGGATCAAGAACATTGGGCGGAGTGTTGGAACGAAAAGTAACGAGTGGGAATATTAGATCTAGTACCTGATCCGTTCGGCTACGCTCCCTTCGACAAGCTCACTTCGTGCGGCGCACTCAGTACGACGCAGGACAAGTTTTCTCTCCCGTCCGGCAGAGCCCCCGAATCTGAAGGAGATTGACCTATGGTAATGCAGGATTTAATGGGCTGAATATTTAATATTGAATATTCGATATTAAGCCTTGTATAATATGGGCGATGATTCCAAGAACGCTCGAAAACACGATTAGGAAAGCAATGCGCACCTTTCCTGCTGTTGTGGTTACCGGGCCCAGACAGTCGGGCAAAACCACATTGTTGCAATATGGATGGGGCAGCTCTCACCGTTTTGTTACGCTGGAGGACCCTGACGTGCGCATGAGGGCCCAGGAGGATCCGAGGGGATTCCTAGATTTCCATTCCCCTCCCGTCATCCTGGACGAAATTCAATATGTCCCCGAACTCCTATCGTATATCAAGACAATGATCGATGAGGATCGCAGGCCAGGGCGGTGGCTTTTTACCGGGTCACAAAATTTTCCACTGATGCATGGCATCAGCCAATCGCTTGCCGGCAGGGCGGCCGTACTTTGTTTGCTGCCTTTTAGCTTATCGGAGATTGCAGGAAGAGGATTACAGTCCCTTGATCCGGCAAAATTGTTAAAAGCCAAGGCCGATACTTTTCCTACTCACAAAGCCAAAACGAGCCTGGCCGACTGGATTCTTCGCGGAGGATATCCTGAACTCTGCCGTGACAGGAAAGTCGATCGACAACTGTGGTGCTCCTCGTATATTGCGACCTACCTGGAAAGGGATATACGACAGCTCATTAATGTGACCGAATTGCGCGCCTTCGAGCTTTTTTTGCGTGCTTGTGCCGCACGCACCGGTCAGATACTCAAATTATCTGAACTGGCCAGGGATATCGGTGTTAGTGTTCCCACAACAAGAAGATGGCTATCCGCTCTGGAAACGAGCCGCCAGGTCTATTTGTTAATGCCTTACTATAAGAGCCTGGGCAAGCGCCTGGTGAAGAGCCCGAAAATCTACTTCCTGGATACAGCGCTTTGCACCTACCTGATGGGAATACACGACAGCGAGGTTCTACTTAACGGACAGAGTTTTGGGGCACTTTTCGAGACAGCGATTGTTGCGGACTGGGTTAAAAGATACCTTCACGGCGGGTACCAGCCTCCACTCTATTACCTAAGGACACGCGACGGGCTCGAAGTGGACCTGTTGATTGAAGAGTGCCAAAAGCTAAATCTTCTTGAGATCAAGGCAAGCATGACCCTGACACCAAAACATTCCCAACCTCTCAAACTGTGGCGCAAGCAGCTAGGGGCGCGCGTAGGGTTGACTGCCCTTATCGGGAGGGTAAAAAAAATAGAGCCCCTCAGCAGGGGCATAATGGCCCTCCCTTGGAATACGTATCTTTCCTCTTAAAAAGCTTAAAGCAATTTCAAATTGAAGATCGCAAAACATAAACCAGGGTGGAAAAGCGTGGGGACTAGGAGGATGGAATAGCCCACCTCGCAGGTAGCAGTAGAGGGAAATGAGCCCGCGCGGATAGGTCAGGGCGACGCCAGGAGCCTAACTAGCAGGCCGTTTCGTCCGTCGTCTATCGTCCGTCGTCCGTCGTTAATTAGGCGCCGCAACGCCTATCGTGTCGTTGCCTTCAGGGATCTTCCAGAGGTCGCGCGACAGAGGCGAAGGATTGCGCGATATCGCGTCCCAGTAGGTACTGTCTCCCGGCTCGAGGGCGTTCCAGACGTAGAAGCCGTAGTCACCGGCGTAGTTCTCCATCACGCCCAGCCCGTCGGACGCGCCGCGGCCTATGCCGACAACCTGCTCTATGTCGTCCCTCTGGGGGATGACCCAGAAGTCGCGCGCGAGGGCCGACGGGTTCCGCGCCATGGCGTCCCAGTACGTCCAGTCGCCGGGAGCCGGCATGTTCCACACGTACAGGAGGTAGTCGCCCCCGTCGTTCCTCACCACCAGGAGGCTGTCGGCATCCCCGTCACCGGTCGTGTCCAGGCCGCACATCGCCGCAGTGTCGTCCCCCTGCGGTATAACCCACAGGTCACGCGCCAGGGCCGAGGGGTTCCTCGCGTGCGCGTTCCAGTACGTCCAGTCTCCCTGGACAGGGCTGTTCCACAGGTAGAGGTTGTAGTCGCCCCCCTGGTCCCTCATCGATGCTATGCGGCTTCCCCCGTCCGCCATGAGGATTGTGTCGTTCCCCGCAGGTATCGTCCAGAAGTCCCGCGCAAGAGCCGAGGGATTCCTCCCGTCTGCGTCCCAGTAGGACCAGTCTCCCGGCACCGGCACGTTGTAGAAGTAGATTTTCTGGTCGAACCCGTGATCCAGTTTCAGGACTGCCAGCTCCTGCTCTCCACCGACGTTCGCGTCTAACTCCGTCATCGCGACAGTGTTGTTGCCCAACGGTATGAGCCAGAGGTCCCTCGCCAGAGCTGACGGGTTCCTCGACTCTGCGTCCCAGTAGGTACTGTCTCCCGCCTCCGGCAACTCGTAGCCGTAGAGATTGTAGTCGCCGCCTGCGTCCTTCATCAGGGCAAGGGGCACGATCGGAAGGGGCGTGAAGGTCGCCGTTGGCGTCGCCGTGGGTGTAGCCGTGGACGTCGGCGTGTTCGACGGAGACGCAGTCGGAGTCCTCGTAGGCGACGGAGTCGCCGTAGAGGGCTGTGTTGGCGTTGATGTGGGCGTGTTCGTCGGAGTACTGGTAACCGTGGGTGTTGCTGTCGGTGTGATCGTCGGCGGAGCCTCCGAGAAACAGTACAGAGCACCACTTCCTCCTCCCACAAACAGCCGGCCGTCTCCCCCTATCGCGGGAGAGGAATCGATACTGCCGGTCCAGTAGCTCCATGAAAGAGAACCTGCGGAGGTCAAGCAATAGAGATTGTTATCCACGGATCCCACGTATATTCGTCCCGCGGAGTCAACGGCGGGCGAGGAGTCCACGTCATGCCCTGTTGCATAAGACCACGCAAGGCTGCCGGCGGAGTTCAGGGCCCACACGCGGTTGTCGCGAGAACCCACGTATACCCGCTCATCGCTCCCGACGGCCGGGCAGGATTTCACCAGGAAACCGAACAGATAGCTCCACGCCAACGCGCCGTCGGAGTTCAGGGCATAGAGGTTATTGTCCGGGCTCCACGCCCCCACGTACACCCTCCCCGAGTCCCCGACGGCGGGAGAGGCGGCCATGTCGGCGCCGGCTATATAGCTCCAGCTCAGGGAGCCGCCCGAGATGCAATATATCCTGTTGTCGTCCGAGCCGACGTAGACGCGCCCGTCCGTTCCCAATGCCGGCGATGAATCAACGGGTCCACCCGTGACGAAGGACCACGAGAGGCTGCCGTCGGAGTTGAGGGCGTAGAGTTTGTTGTCGAGAGAGGCCGTGAAGACACGCCCGTCATCTCCGATAGTAGGTGAAGAGCCCCTCACCATTTGGTCGGTTACAAAACTCCATGCGAGGCTGCCGTCGCTATTAAGGGCGTATATAATATTGTCGGTGGAGCCTACGTACACTCTTCCGTCCGTTCCCAGGGCCGGCGATGAGTACACCACGTCGCCTGTCACATAGCTCCACAGGAGGGTCCCGTCCGAATTGACCGCGTAGATGGCGGAATCATTCCATCCCGTCCCCGTGTACACCGTCCCGCCTTGTCCTATGGCCGGCGAGGACTCCATGCTTGCGCCGGTAGTGAAACTCCACAGGAGCGCGACCTCGTCCGGAACGGCAAAGGCGCTTCTGCCCGTGTGCTGCGCGTCGTGGTGGAACATCGGCCACGGCAGCGGCGTGGGCGTGATTGTCGGCGTATGTGTGGGTGTATGAGTTGGCGTGATCGTTGGTGTATTCGTCGGCGTATTCGTGGGAGTATTCGTTATCGTCGGTGTATTTGTCGGCGTGTTCGTCGGCGTGTTAGTGATGGTGGGTGTCTGAGTCGGCGTGTTTGTCGGCGTATTTGTCGGCGTATTCGACGGAGTAGGCGACGGAGTCGCCGTAGAGGTCTTTGTAGGCGTGCTGGTCGGTGTGCTGGTTGGCGTGATCGTTGGCGTATTCGTGGCGGTCGGCGTGTTCGTGCTCGTTGGCGTGTTGGTAATAGTCGGCGTCGGGGTTACCGTGACCAACACGAGCTTGCTTACGAAGGCGTCCCGGCTGCCGCCGCCGTCCGCGGGCTGGTAGGGATTTGCGGTGGGGAAGTCGCCCGATTCGGTGTACCCCGTGACGTAGGCCGAGTCTTCCGCGTCGAGGGCGATCCCGTAGCCATAGTCGGTGTCGTCCCCGCCCAGGTAGGAAGAATAGATAAGCTCGGAGCCGGAGGTAGAGAGCCGGAATACGAAGGCGTCTTCACCGCCCGCCCGGGAGGACTGATAGGCCTTCACCGTGGGGAAATTGTTAGACAACGTGCGGCCGACTATGTACGTCTCCCCGCTGGCACCCACAGCGATCCCGTAGCCGTCATCCTCGCCGCTGCCACCGAGATAGGTGGAATAGAGAATGACGGAGCCGTCGGAGGAGAGGCGGGTCGTGAAGGCATCGTCATCGCCGGCCAGGGAAGACTGATAGGAATTTTCAGTGGGGAAATCATCGGATGCGGTGTAACCGGTGATGAAAACCGTCGAAACGCCGTCCACGGCGATCGCGTTCCCGACGTCGCTGGAATCGCTCCCGCCCAGGTAGGTGGAATATACGAGTGTGGTTCCGGTGGAAGATAATCTGGCGACAAAGGCGTCAACAACCCCGGCCATGGTTGCCTGATAAGGGTTCTCGGTCGGGAAATCCGACGAGTTGGTGTCGCCGGTGATGAATGCCGTCGAGGAGCCGTCCACGTCTATTCCGTACCCGCGATCAACCGCCGCCCCGCCCAGGTAAGTGGAGTAGATCAGCGCGGAACCGGTCGAGGAGAGGCGGGTTACAAAGCCCTCGTAACTCCCTGCCCGGGAGGGCTGGTAGGCGTTTTCGGTAGGGAAGTTATCCGACTGCGTCCAGCCGGCAATGAAAGCCGAAGAACCGCTGTCCACGGCCAGGGCATACCCCCGATCATCCGAGCTACCCCCCAGATAAGTCGAGTAGAGAAGCGCGGAGCCGGTGGAGGAGAGGCGGAATACAAAGGGGTCGCGATTGTTGTTATAAGTGGCCTGGTACGGATTCACCACGGGGAAGTTATTCGACTGGGTATAGCCGGTGACGAAAGCAGTCAGGGAGTTGTCCACGTCGAGGCCGTAGCCGTAATCGTAGTAGGTGCCGCCCACATAGGTGGAGTAGATAAGGGAGGTGCCGGTAGCTGCGAACTTGGTCACGAAGATATCGAAGTAGTTGGTGGGATCGGCGCGGGAGGGCTGGTAGGGGTTCACGGTGGGGAAATCCGTCGAACTGGTATAGCCCATGACGTACGCCGCGCCGGTGCTGTCCGCCTTGATGGCTCTGGCGGTCTCGCTGATGGAACCGCCCAGGTAGGTGGAATACTCGAGATCGAGTACAAGAACGGGCGTGGCGGTGGGCGTACTCGTGGGAGTCTGTGTTGGTGTGTCCGTGGGCGTGCCGGAGGCTGTTGCCGTAGGTGTCGACGTAGGAGACATCGTCGGTGTGTTCGTCGGAGTCTCCGTGGGTGTATTTGTGGGTGTCTGAGTGGGTGTGTTCGTAACAGTCGCTGTCTGGGTAGGAGTATTGGTAATAGTCGGTGTCTGTGTAACCGATGGCGTTGGCGTGACACTCGGCGTGGGCGTGACGGACGGCGTCGGAGTCGGAGTATTCGTAGCTGCCGGCTTGGTGATTTTTACATAGTCCCAAATTGCGAGGAACTCGTCGGCGGCACTCGTACAATGAAAAACTATATTATAGTTTCCATTCGAGGGTACGGTAAACGTGTTCGAGCGGGTCGCGCAAGTTTCATTCGTCAAATTATCGGCCTGCCATATCGTTGCCGTCGCTGTTCCCGGGGTGAAATCTGCGCCATTGCCCTGGTAGATATACGTACCCATATTTTCAGGAAAGCTGCTGTTTCCCACCCTTTGCTCAAACGAACATGTATAGGTAATCCCTGCCTCCAGGGCAATGGAATCTGATATGATCCACCCATTCACCGGCTCTCCATTGTCCCAGTGAGAAACGGCCTGGTCTCCCTGACAAATAAAAGGTGCAAGCTGTGTTGCCCATGCCCCGCCTTCTGGAGTGTACTGATCCCAATCGCCTGTATTCCAGGGGGAGTCAAACGTTTCCTCGTAGACGGTAATCGCCTGTCCGTATCCGGAGACCGGGATAAGCAAAGAAAAGATTAGATAAAAAAATATTCGATACTTCATCCGTTTTTCGCCTTTACGCAGAGCACCAAACCTCACACATCGGAGAGATCCTCAGAAGTGAAAAAAACGATTAAGAAAGGACTCACTAATTGAAAGATTACAGGGAGACCTTTTTGTTTGTCAAATCAATAAATGAATGTAACCCGCCATTTTGGGAAGAAAGTGCTGCTGGACGAGTTCAGACTTCTGACTTTCGACTTCCGTCCTCTGTTATTTAGGCGCCGCAACGCCCACCGTGTCGTTCCCCTCGGGTATCTTCCACAGGTCCCGTGCAAGAGGCGAAGGATTGCGCGCCTGCGCGTCCCAGTAGGTCCAGTCTCCCGGCTCGGGGGCGTTCCAGATGTAGAAGCCGTAGTCACCGACGTAGTTCTCTATCACGCCCAGCTCGTCGGGGCCTCCGAGGC
>JAVCDC010000080.1 GCA_030765135.1 Candidatus Tritonobacter lacicola
CCTGAACTGCAAGGTGATATAGTAAAATATGCCACTCATTAAGTCAAGAAAATTGTGAGGGAAATTGAAAACAATTTGGTGTTTAACCAATTGATATAAAAGCAGTTACTATTTTACAGGAGCCTTACAGTTGTAATATTAATAAATTTGCGAACGAAGTGAGCTAATTTATATGAATAAAATTTTTCCAAGAAAAATTTTATGAGGATACCTGTCGCGAAGGAAGTCGTTGCACCGCTTGCGCTTTTAATGCTGGTAGGGATCATCCTGCTGTTGTATCTGCCGTGGCTGGGCCTGGTCACCCTCGTGGTCGCCGCCCTCGTGGCGGCCTTCTTCAGGGATCCCGTCAGGGTCCCCGCTTACGGGCCGGGTGATTTTATCTCCCCCGCGGACGGCAGGGTCGTGGCGGTCGAGAGAGTCGCCGAGGACCAGTACATCAAGGGTGCGGCCCTGAGGGTCGGCGTATTTATGAGCCTGCTGAACGTTCACATCAACTACTCTCCCGTCACCGGCCGCGTCGCGTATATGCGTTACTCTCCCGGGAGGTTTGCCCCCGCAAACAGCAGGAAAGCCCCTCTCGAGAACGAGAGCAACGCCATCGGGATAGCAGGGCCATCCTGCCGCATTATGGTCAAGCAGATAGCCGGTATCATCGCCAGGAGAATCGTGTGTGATTGCAGTTTAGGAACGAGCTTGAGCGCAGGACAGAAGATAGGCTTGATAAAGTTCGGGTCCAGGGTCGATATCTATCTCCCCCCGCACTGCCGCCTTTTTGTGGAGATCGGGAGCCGCGTGAGAGGGGGGGAAACCATCCTGGGGACGGTCGCTGATGAAAAAGATATACCTTGTTCCTAATCTTCTGACGACGGCGAACTTCTTCTGCGGCCTCCTCTCGCTGGTCTTCACGCTGAACGGTTATCCCGTCCTGTCGGCCCAGATGATATTGACCGGAATGCTCTTCGACGTCCTCGACGGTCTCATAGCGAGGGCGAGAAAGAAGACGAGCAGGTTCGGTCTCGAGTACGACTCCCTGGCGGACCTCCTCACCTGTGGCATAGCGCCGACGCTTCTCATCTACAGCCTCGTGCTGAAGGAGATGGGGCAGGTCGGTCTGGGCGTCGCGTTTCTCTACTCGGTCTGCTGCGCGCTCAGGCTGGCCCGTTTTAACGCGCAGGTCCAGAAGGAGGAGAAACACAGCTTTACGGGCCTACCGACGCCGGCCGCCGCCGGCCTAATAGCCACGTTCATGCTCGTAACGCAGAAGTTCGGCCTCGAGTCCTGGAGGACGGCTCTTCCATTCGGGGTCCTGGTATTGTCGTATCTTATGGTGAGCACCGTCAGGTATCCCGCCCCCGGCTCGCTCAGTGTATGGAAGAGGAGGCCCTTCTTTTACCTCGTCGTTCTAATTCTTCTGGCGTGCGTCTTTGTGGCGCAGCCGGAACTCTGCCTCTTCTTCCTGTTCGCCGTGTATTGCTTCTACTGGCCATGCAGGAAAGTCGTGTCGCTGAGGGTATTGAAATGGCTGAAGCCGGGGATGGATATGGCGCCCGGGGAAGGCGTCGAAAGGGACGGGACTATCGATCGTGACGGGTAAAGCCGGAACGCGCTGAGAATAACTGTGCCGGGCGGGTTCCGTTCCGTCCCGGTGGATTTATTCCTCCTCCTGAAGCTCTGTTCCGGTATATTGGATGGAAGGGATGATCCAGGGTACATTTTACGAGATTCTGCGGAGGCTCCGTCGATATGCCTTGGTGGCCTTCGCCCTGATGACGGTTATTCCCGTCCTGGTTTTCTGTTTTCTCTTCGTCCATCTCTATTCCCTCGCGGATCCGGCTCCGTACCATGCCCCCGGCCTTTTCGTGATTGCTTTCCTCGGTCTCCTGATCGCGGTGCTCGGTTTGCCCTGGATGAGGAAAAAGGCCGGATCGGCGCTCGTAGATTTGAGGAGAAGGATTGAGGAGGTCGCCCGGATAGATCCTGCCGAGGATGAGATACTGAGCCGGTACGGCGAGGTGGGGCGGATAGCCATGGCGCTGAACAGGGTCGTGGCCGAGCTCAGGGAAGACAGGCGCAAGCTGAAGGAGCTGAACGAGGAACTCGAGGGGCGGGTGCGTGAGAGAACGGCGGAAGCGGGAAGGCTGTCGATTGTGGTTGAAAGCCTGGGGGAGAGCGTCATCATGACCGACCTGGAGAACACGATCACCTATGTTAACCCCGCGGGGTGCAGGATGCTGGGGTACGCGAGCGAGGAGATGACAGGCCGAGAATCGACCGATTTTTTCGGCGGGATACCCGGGAATCCTCCCGATCTCTACGGCATGATGAAAAGCGGATCCCCGGGCGGCGCCTGGGATGGCGAGGTCCTGAACAGGCGTAAGTCCGGGGAGATTTTTCCGGTTTACCTGAGGACCTTTTATCTGTGCGACGAGGAGGGCCGCCGGGTGGGTCATGCGGGGGTCGCGCGCGATATCACCAAGGCGAAGGCCCTCCGGGAGCAGATCCTGAAGTCCGAGAAACTGGCCGCTCTCGGTAAGCTCGTTTCCGGAATCGCCCACGAGCTGAACAATCCCCTCACCGGTGTCCTTGGGTATTCCCAGATTATCCTTGAAACCCTCGAAGATGGGACCCTGAAGGATGATATCCGGAAGGTTTACAACGAGGCCAGGCGATGCGAGCGGATCGTCCGGAAGCTGAGGGCCTTCGGCAGGGGCTACCGCATGAGGGTTTCCGCTCTCGATATCAACGATCTTGTCCGTGAGGTGGCGCGGCTGAAGCTCCACCGGATCCGTGACAGGGGAATAGAGCTTGAGATCGATCTCCCTGAAGATGTGCCCCCGATAGACGGAGACAGCGTCCGGCTTCAGCAGGTGCTCGACGCCCTTTTCGACAACGCGATCCAGGCCATCGAGGGAAGGGATGAGAAACGGTTGCGCGTGGCGACTTCAAAGGGGGACGATTTCATCAGGATTAAAGTTATTGACACCGGATGCGGCATTACTGAAGATAACATCTCCATGGTGTTCGACCCGTTTTTTTCCACCAGGGAGGTGGGCGAGGGTGCGGGCCTGGGCCTGAGCCTCGCCTATGGAGTCGTCAGGGAACACGGCGGAGATATATCGGTCGAGAGCCGGCCCGGAGAGGGGTCGACGTTTACCGTGTCCCTCCCGGCGCGTGTATTGGCATGACATGGAGAGTGAAACCGACATGCTGCTGGTGGTCGATGACGAACCTATCGTGAGAGACGTTCTGACGCGCAGGCTCAGGTTGTCGGGCTACAGGTGCGAGGAGTCCGAGAACGCGTTCGACGCCATGAAGAAGGTGGAAAGAGGAGATTTCTCCCTCGTTTTGAGCGATATCAAGATGCCCGGCAAGGACGGGATCAGCCTGCTCGAGGAGATTCGGAGCGTGGACGCCGATATTGCAGTTATCATGGTGACCGCCATGCCCGACGTTGACTTCGCCATACGGGCCATGAGGCTGGGGGCGTACGATTACATTACCAAGCCTTTCAATTTCGAGGAGGTACTGATCTGCGTCGAGCGGGCGCTGGAGAAGCGGACCCTGATCCTGGAGAACAGGGAGTACCGGGCGAAGCTCGAGGAGAAAGTCATTGAGAGGACGAGAGAGCTTCTTGAGAAAACCCGGCAGAAGAGGAAGCTCCTGGTGAACGCGATAACGTCCCTGGCGTATTCACTGGCGGTGAGCGATGCGGAAACAGAGGGTCACTCCCGGCGCGTGGCGGCGAGCGCTGCGGCCATTGCGGGGCGGATGTCCTTTTCCGCACGCGAGATAGCGGATATAGAGGTCGCGGGTCTTCTCCACGATATCGGGAAGATAGGCATCTCAAAGGAGATATTAAAAAAAGAGCTGTCGCTGACAGCGAGCGAGTACGAGGATGTGAAAAAGCACCCGCTCACGGCCGAGAGGATCCTGCAGCCGATAGAGGAACTGGGAGATTCGCTCAAGTTGATCCGGCATCATCACGAGCACTACGACGGCAGCGGCTACCCCGACGGTCTCAGGGGTGAGGAGATTCCCCTCGGGTCGAGGATTCTCCTGGTGGCGGATGCCTGGGACGCGATGATCTCGGACCGTCCGGAAAGCGGGCCGCTGCCGGTGGAGGCGGCGATCAAAGAGCTGGAGATAAATTCGGGCACGCAGTTCGACCCGGATGTCGCCCGTCTCTATATCTCCATGATAAAGGGTGACAATAAAGACAGTCCGGATGTGAAAAGATGAAAATATTTTCATACAGGATGCTTCTGATGGTTATTGGCGCCGTGGTCCTGGCGGCGGCCGTATATACCGCGTCCGGGAGGCTTGCCGGCAGTTCCCGCCTGGAGAGGGCCAGGTCGCTGTACGAGTCGGGTGATGAGAAAGGAGCGTACAGGCTCTTCGAGGATATCTACAATAAACGTCCGGATTCAAGGCTGGGAAAAGAAGCTTTGTACTATCTCTGCAGGATGGGGAGGGGGACCACCGACGAGAGGATGGCCCTCTGGCATAAGTTCCTCGATGGAGAGCCGACGGGAGATGCCAGGGCAGCGGGGATGCTCGAGCTGGCAGTCCTCTATCGTGAAAAGGGCGAGAATGAAAAGGCGATAGAGACGTACAACGGCGTTATACGGAGCGCTTCCGGCGACGGCCGGGAAGTGCGCGCCATGCGCGAGCTGGCCTCCCTTTACAGGAGTACGGGAAAGCTGAAGGAAGCCCGGGATATGCTCGAATCCATCCTGGAGGAGCATCCCGGCACCCCGGAGGTGGGTGAAATCCAGAATAATATGGGAGAGATCAACGTCGAGGCGATCCTGAGCCGGAAGATCGATGAGCCGTTGAGCCTGGAGTACGTGGTTAAACCGGGGGACTCCCTCGCGAAGATCACCAAGAAATTTAACACGACGGTGGATCTGCTCAAGGCGTGCAACAACAAGAAAGACGGAACCATCAGGGTCAACGACAGGCTGAAGGTCGTGACGGCTGATTTCGCGATACTGATAGATAAATCCCAGTGCACGCTCTCCCTCCTTGCAAACGGTGACCTCTTCAAGATATACAGCGTGGGGACCGGCAGGGATAACATTACACCGGTGGGAGCGTTCAAGGTCACCGATAAGATAGTCGAGCCGGTGTGGTACAAGCCGGGAGGCGGCGAGATCCCCTACGGGGATCCCGGGAACCTGCTTGGCACCCGGTGGATAAACATAGATTTGCCGGGATACGGGATCCATGGGACGTGGGAGCCGGAGACGATCGGGAAGCAGATGAGCGCGGGCTGTATCAGGCTTTTAAACGAGGACGTGGAGGAGTTATTCATGATTATCCCGCTCGGTACACCGGTAACGATAGTGGATTAAGATAGCGTCCATTACGCTTGTATTTATTGATAATTCGCAAAGACAGAAAGACGGCCTATTATGAGCAATAACACGGGTTTGGATTTCGAGAGGCCTATACTGGAGCTGGAGAAGAAGATCGAGGAACTGAGGAGCCTCTCCGCCGGCGAGATAGACTTCACCGCTGAGATAAAGAGCCTCCAGAGCAAGCTGGATAAAGCGAGAAGGAAGGTCTTTAAGAGCCTTACCGCCTGGCAGAAGGTCCAGATAGCGAGGCATCCCCAGAGGCCCTACATGCTCGATTACGTGGGGTTGATATTCGAGGAATTCATCGAGCTCTCCGGGGACAGGTGCTACGCGGACGACAAGGCCCTCATAGGGGGGTTCGCCACGCTGGACGGTGAAAGGGTCATGATACTCGGCCACCAGAAGGGACGGGACACAAAAGAGAACCTCATGAGGAACTTCGGAAGCGCCCATCCGGAAGGCTACAGGAAGGCGCTGAGGTTGATGAGGCTTGCCGAGAAATTCAGCATCCCCATTCTGACGTTTGTCGACACCCCCGGCGCCTACCCCGGCATAGGAGCGGAGGAGAGGGGTCAGGCGGAGGCCATCGCGGTCAACCTGCGTGAGATGATGGCGCTGAGGACGCCGGTTATAGTGACCATAATCGGAGAGGGGGGAAGCGGAGGGGCGCTCGGAATAGGTATCGGCGACAGAGTGATAATGCTTGAAAACGCCTATTACTCCGTCATCTCCCCGGAGGGGTGCGCGGCCATTTTATGGAAGGATAAGGCAAGGGCGGCGGACGCCGCCGTGGCCCTCAAGCTGACGTCACGCGACCAGCTCGGACTCGGGTTGGTAGACGAGATCGTGCCGGAGCCCCTCGGCGGGGCTCACAGGGATCCCGAGGCTGTTGCTGCGGCGCTCAAGGAACGGCTGATCACCAATTTGAAGGAGCTCACCTTGCTGCCCCCGGAAGAGCTTCTCGAAAAGCGATACCGGAAATTCAGATGTATGGGCGTATTTGAAGAGGGGATAGAGGAATAAATAGCAATTAGCAATTCAAAATTAGCCATTAGCGATTAGCGATAGCGGAATAGATAACAATTAGCGATTCAAAATTAGCCATTAGCTATTAGCAATAGAGGAATAGATAACAATTAGCGATTCAAAATTAGCCATTAGCCATTAGCGATAGAGGAATAGATAACAATTAGCAATTCAAAATTAGCCATTAGCAATGACAGAATATAAAAAATACGGTGAAGATATTGCAGCCAGACTGATGGATTTTGCGGTGCATATAATCAAGCTTTTCAATGAACTTCCAGACACTATTGTAGGTAGGCACATAGGAGGCCAGCTTCTGAGAGCGGGCACATCAGCAGGGGCGAATTATGAGGAGGCACGTGGAGCGCAATCAAGATCCGACTTCATTCACAAGATGAGCATAGTACTGAAAGAGCTAAAGGAGTCGAGGTTTTGGCTGAAACTCATCATGCGCTCAAAGCTCGTGAAAGAAAACAGGCTGAAAGACCTCTTATTAGAATGCGAGGCATTATGCGGTATCATCGCAAAGAGCATACTGACGGCAAGAAAATCGAAATAAATTTCTATTGCTAATCGCTAATTGTTAATGGTTAATCGCTAATTTATATGAGATCTTTGATCACCGGAGGGGCAGGCTTCATCGGCTCTCATCTCGCGGAGGTGCTGCTGGAGCGCGGTGACGAGGTCTATGTCATAGATGACCTCAGTACGGGCTCGATATTGAATATCGAGCACCTCAAGACAAACCCGGAATTTAACTATACCATAGACTCGGTGATGAACTATCCCGTCATCGCCGAGCTTGTCGATAGGTGCGATGTGATATTTCACCTCGCCGCGGCTGTGGGCGTTAACCTGATTATCGAGGATCCTGTAAGGACGATATCGACGAACATAAGGGGAACCGAGATAGTTCTGGAGCTGTCTGTAAAAAAGCACAAGAAAGTCGTTCTCGCGTCGACATCCGAAGTTTACGGCAAGACGCCTAAGGTCCCCTTCTGCGAGGGCGATGATCTCGTCCTCGGCCCAACGAATATGGGTCGCTGGAGCTACGCTTGCTCCAAGGCTATAGACGAATTCCTTGCCATAGCGTGGTGGAAGCAGTACTCGCTCCCTGTTGTGATCGTGAGGTTGTTCAACACCGTGGGCCCGCGCCAGACCGGACGCTACGGCATGGTTATACCCAGGTTGATAGAGCAGGCTCTTGCGGGGGAGCCGATCACGGTTTACGGCAGCGGGGAGCAGAGCAGGAGCTTCGCCTATGTTAAGGATATCGTGGACGCCATCGTGAAGCTGAGTGAGGCGGAGCGGGCCGTGGGCGAGATATTCAATCTCGGGAGCGATGAGGAGATAACGATAGGGGAGCTCGCGCGGCGCGTGAAGGAGGCTGCGGGAAGCGATTCGGAGATAGTGAATATATCCTACGACGAGGCTTACGAGGAGGGCTTCGAAGATGTCCTCAGGCGTGTCCCGGACATATCAAAGGCGCGGGAATATATCGGCTTCGAACCGAAGGTGAAGCTCGCCGGGATTCTGCGGAAAACGGTTGAATACATGAGGGAGTAGCAATTAGCCATTAACGATTAACCATTAGCAATTAGCGATTAACCATTAGCGATTAACCATGAAAGAGCTAAAAGGAGTCGAGGTTTTGGCTGAAACTCATTATGCGCTCAAAGCTCGTGAAAGAAAATAGGATGAAAGCCCTCTTATTAGAATCCGATGCATTATGCGGCATCATCGCAAAGAGCATAATGACGGCAAGAAAATCAAAAATATATTTCTATTACTAATTGCTAATTTTAAATGGTTAATCGCTAATTGTTAATTGTTATGAACTACCGGAAAGCCCGCCTTGATGACGTGGAAGGTATCCACTTGTTGATCGGGCATTATGCACGGATAGGCGACCTTCTGCCGCGCTCGCGCAACCAGCTCTACGAACACCTGAGAGAGTTCTGTATAGCTGATGATGCTGGATCTATCGTAGGCTGCGGCGCCCTCCATATCAGCTGGAGCGATCTAGCGGAGATACGATCTCTTGTCATCCAGGAGGATTACCAGAGGCGAGGCATAGCCTCCAGGATCGTTGAGCTGTGCATCGAGGAGGCCCTGTCCCTCGGTGTCAAGAAAGTCTTTGCCTTGACCCTTCCGGACAGGACGATTTTCTTCGAAAAGCTTGGTTTTGAGAAGTTCCCGAAGGAGCGGCTTCCCCACAAAATATGGAGCGAGTGCATCCACTGCATAAAATTTCCTTATGAATGTAATGAAGTGGCGGTTATGAAAAATATTGAAGATTGACGAGTGACGATTGAACTATAATAAAGAAACAAGAAATAAGGGTGAAGTTATAAAATCAAATATCAAAAACCAAAAATCAAATAGTTCTAACAAGGCCGATTAAGGATTGAGGCGGAAGTGTGATAGTAAAAGCATCTGCGGTATATTCAGTTATCGGCCTATCGTTGGCAGCCTTGCTTATTACCTGCAGCTCACAAGCCGGGGACAGGAAGGCCGCCATGGCGGGCTCCTGGTACCCCGGGACGAAGAAGGCCCTCTCCGCCGAAGTCAGGGGTTATCTTGAGGAAGCGGGTCCCGTTGATGTCGCCGGCCGCCCCGTCGGCGTCGTGGCCCCCCACGCGGGGTATCAGTGGTCCGGCAGGGCGGCCGGCCGGGCGTTCAGGCCCCTGGAGGGCTGGAAGTACAAGCGCGTCGTTCTGCTGGGGATCTCACACCGGTACCCTCTTCGAGGCGTCTCCGTGGACGCGTTCGATAATTATATAACTCCCCTCGGTAAAATCCCCCTGGACAAGGAGGCATGCGATGCGCTCCTGAAGGGGCAGCTGTTCTCGTGGGAGCCCCGCGCAAGCCTTAACGAGCATTCACTGGAGATCGAGTTGCCCTTCCTTCAGACCGTCCTGGGAAAGTTCGAGCTTATCCCGGTCATCGTCGGGGATGTAAGCGAGGGGGAGATTGTTCAAATCGTCCGGGAGGTGAAAAGGTTTGTGGACGGGGAGACGCTCGTGGTCGCAAGCTCCGACTTCACGCACTACGGCGCGGCCTTCGGCTACCTCCCCTTCCGCCAGGACGCGCGAAAGAACCTTGAGAAACTCGACAGGGGAGCCATTGATTTCATTATAGGGAAGGACCTTCCGGGCTTCACCGGCTATATCCGGAAAACGGGGGCCACGATCTGCGGGAGAAACGCCATTGCCATACTCATCGAGCTGATGCCGGAGAATGCCCGGGGTTATCTGCTCGACTACTACACGTCGGGCGGTCTAACAGGTGATTTCTCGCACTCGGTGAGCTATGCGGCGATAATCTTCACCGTTGAGGAGAAAACACACGTCGAAAAGAAAACCAAAGAGATCACTGAACATACTGAAACAATAAAAAATAAATAAGATCCACTAATTTCACTAATTAATACGAATTTGAAAAACGATGTTGAGTTATGGAAAAAGAATTAGTGGAAAACTTGTACTGAGCGCAGTCGAAGTATTCGTGGATAAATTTTTTTCAATATGGAATTGCGGGTCCTGGACAAAGATGAAGAGGGAAACAACTTTCTTACTTCTTATTTCTTACTTATTACTTTTTCTAATTCCCTGTTGCGCGGATGGGGGCAGACTGACAGAATCCCGAATTAAAAAAACGACAAAGGAGAGAGCTGTGAGCGATAATGAGCATTCTCTCACGCCCGGCGAGCGCAAGACGCTCCTGCAAATTGCGCGGGATACAATAGAGAGCCATGTGAAGTCGGGGAAGATTCCCAGCCTGGATAATTACCCCATAACCGGCTGCCTGAGAGAGGAGCGGGGGGCGTTTGTCACAATCACGAATCCCGCTTCCTCCAGCCCCGTCCATCCGGAACCGCTCAGGGGCTGTATCGGGAACTTCACGGCGTCCGGCCCTCTCTGCGAAACGGTGCGGGAGATGGCCGTCTCGGCGTGCAGCAGGGACACCCGCTTCCCGCCGGTGGGGGCTGATGAATTGGAAGACATAAAGATAGAGATATCGGTTCTCTCTCCGCTCATGCCCGCGGAGGATCCGCTCTCGATCAGGAAGGGAGTGCACGGTATTTACATCAGGGACAGTCGCGGCTTCGGCGGCGGGACGTACCTTCCCCAGGTTTGGAGCGACCACTTCGCCGACAGGGACGCCGGGTACTTCTGGAGCCACCTGTGCCGTTTCAAGGCAGGTCTCCCGGCGGACGCGTGGCTTCACCCCGAGAGATACAACGTTCTCGTCTACACCGCCGACGTCTTTGGTGAAGAAGATAAATGACGTTTAACGTGTGATGTGTAATGTGAAAACACTGTTAGCTGGTCCGCGTAACACGTAAAACGTTACACGGCACTTGTAGAGCAATAGAAGATGTTTGTTTAGATAGAAAGATTCATAAAATGGTGATACCGGAATACACTCCGCGGGACATAGAGCCGAAGTGGCAGAAGTTCTGGGCCGATGCCGGCCTTTTTTCGGTGGACACCGGCTCCGCGGACCGCAAGTACTACTGCCTCATGATGTTTCCCTATCCCTCGAGCTCTCTCCACGTGGGGCACGGACGGAACTATATCATAGGGGACGTTGTCGCCCGTTATAAGATGATGAGGGGCTTCACTGTTTTGGCACCCATGGGATGGGACGCCTTCGGCCTGCCCGCCGAAAACGCCGCCATCAAGTCGGACATCCACCCGGCCGAGTGGACGAAGAGGAACATAAGCGTTATCAAGAAACAGCTTACCCGGTGGGGCATCGGCTATGACTGGGCGCGGGAGGTAGCCTCGTGCGACCCGGACTATTACAGGTGGACGCAGTGGATATTCCTGAAGCTTTACGAGCGGGGCCAGGCGTACCGGAGAGAGTCGTTCGTCAACTGGTGCCCATCGTGCTCAACTGTCCTGGCCAACGAACAGGTTGTAGACGGCTGCTGCGAGCGGTGCGGCACGGGTGTCGGCGCCAGGAAGCTCAGGCAGTGGTTCTTCCGGATAAGCGATTACGCGCAGAGGCTGCTTGACGATCTCGACTTCCTCGACGAGTGGCCCGGGAGGGTCAAGGTGATGCAGCGCAACTGGATCGGCCGGAGCGACGGCGTGGATATATATTTTCCCGTGGAAGGCCTCGATGAACGGCTCGTGTGCTTCACCACACGCCCCGATACGATCTTCGGGGCGACCTATATTGTCATGGCCCCCGAGCATCCGCTCGTCGGAGAGATCGCAAGGGGTTGCGGTAACGAGGCGTCGGTTTCTGAATACGTGTCGACGGCCGCCGGCAAGGAGATGGCCCGCCGCATCGAGGCGGATGTCGAGAAAACGGGCGTCTTTACGGGCCGTTACGCTATCAATCCCGTCAACGGAGAGAAGATTCCCGTATGGATTGCCGATTACGTGCTCATGGAGTACGGCACGGGGGCGATCATGTGCGTCCCGGCCCACGACCAGCGCGACTTCGAGTTCGCCGGAAGGTTCGGCCTGCCCGTGCGCCGGGTAATCCAGGAGGGAGCCGGCGAACTTGACCCGTCGCCGATGGCCGGGGCGTACACCGGAGACGGTGTACAGGTCAATTCTGGACGTTTCGACGGCCTTCCGAACAGGGAGGCCTCCGAAAAAATAGCCCTCTGGATGGAGGAGGAGGGAATCGGTAAAAGGGCCGTTCATTACCGTCTCCGTGACTGGCTCATATCAAGGCAGAGATACTGGGGCGCCCCCATCCCCATCGTTTACTGCGATCGGTGCGGGACGGTGCCCGTTCCGGAGAGGGAGCTCCCGGTTCTTTTACCAATGGACGTGGAGTTCAGGCCCACGGGTCAATCACCGCTTTCCTTCAGCAAGGATTTCATGGAGACGAAATGCCCGGAGTGCGGTGGGGCGGCCAGGCGCGAGACCGACACGATGGATACCTTCGTCGATTCGAGCTGGTACTACCTTCGCTATATCACACCGCGGCTGGACACGAAGCCGTTCGAGCCGGATCTCGTCAACCGGTGGTTGCCTGTTGACCAGTACATAGGCGGTATTGAGCACGCCATTCTGCATCTGCTCTACTCCCGCTACATTACAAAATTTCTCATGGACATCGGATGGGTGGATTTCGGCGAGCCTTTTAAAAACCTTTTTACCCAGGGGATGATCGTCAAGGATGGGGCCAAGATGTCCAAGTCGAAGGGCAACGTCGTCAGCCCCGAAAAGCTCGTCGCGAGGTACGGCGCCGACACGGTGCGCATTTACACGCTGTTCATAGCCCCCCCGGAGAAGGATGCCGAGTGGAGCGACGCGGGTGTCGAGGGTGCGCATCGCTTCATCAAGCGGGTATGGCGGATCGTTCACCGGCATAAGGGTCTTTTTGACAATCCCGGCAAATCACCGGGGGGCGGGCTTCCGCCCGAAGCGGCGGAGCTTCGGAGGAAAATCCACCGGACCATACGAAAAGTAACTGAGGATATGGAAAAGGGCTTCCACTTCAACACGGCGATTGCAGCCATAATGGAGCTCGTCAACGAGATGTACCTGTACGAGGCGTCGATGAAACCGGGAGAAACGGGGGAAATACAGGTACTGAGAGATGCCATAGAGGCGGTTATCCTGCTTCTCTCGCCCATGGCCCCGCATGTATGCGAGGAGCTCTGGGAAGCCGTCGGAAGCCGGTCCATGCTCTTTCGCTCCAGCTGGCCGCAGTGGGACAGGGCTCTCGCGGAGAAGAAGACCGCCACCATCGTTGTGCAGGTCGACGGGAAATTACGGGACAGGGTTGAGGTTCAGAGCGGCACGCTCGGTGAGGAGCTTAAAGGGCTCGTGATGGGCCGGGAAAAGGTCAAGAGGCATATAGCCGGGCGGTCGATCGCCCGGGTTGTCGTCGTCCCCGACAAGCTTGTCAACGTGGTCCTTAAATAAAATATGGAAACATGAAAATATAGAAGTATGGAAATAAAAAGAAAAATATTATATGGCGGAAATGAAGCTGTAAAAGCTATTTTCATATTACCTTATTTACATGTTTTCATGTATTGTTGAGATAGGCTTTTAATAAGGCTATAGTTATTTATGAATATGGAAGCTTCACGGGATGATCGGAACACATGGGGAGCTAAGCTTAAAAGGACGCTGACGTCGTTTCTCCCTGTTTCCGCGGACAGGGTGGGAAGCTGCCTGCGTTGCGGTGCTTGCTGCAGCCTTCCGAATCGCTGCCCTTTTCTGAGATTCGATAAAGAAGGATTTGCAGCGTGCCTTATAAGGCCCTTCAGGCCGCTCAACTGCCGCAAGTACCCGCGCGATAAGGAGGAGCAGATATGCCATCCCTGCGGCTACAGCTTTCACAACAATTTAAAAAATGAAAAGAAAACCGCTGATTATACGGATTAAACGGATTATTTTGAGATCGTGAAATTGAAGTTTCTTTTTAATCAGCATAATCAGTTAAATCCGCGGTATATATTTTTTATTGAAGCAATCATAGTAGGAGAGAAGATATGAAGAGAAAGATTCTGGGAATGATGGGGAAGCTGGAGGTCGTGGTGAGAGAGGAGTCCGGCGTGGGCATAATAGAGGCATCGGGCGAGATAGATGTCTATAACTCGGGCGAAATAAAAAAGCTCGTGGACGCGTATATCGCAAGGGGAACCAGTAATATCCTTTTAGATATGAGGGGTGTTGACTATCTCGATAGCTCCACAATCAGTGTGCTCCTCGTGGAGCGGGAGAGGCTGACATCGCACGGTGGAAGGTTGAAGCTGCTGGGGCTTCAGGAGAATCCGCGCAAGGTATTCGAAATCGCTAAAATAGATTCCATCTTCGATATATACGACAATGAAGAGGAGGCGCTCAGGAGCTTTGCTGAGAAGAAGGACTATTAGACAGGGGAGTGTTCGGCGTAAGTATTTGCTGACTGTCAGGATTCGTAATCTTAATCGTACTCGTAATCGTAATCGGATATTTGCATGGAGGTTTATGCGGGATTACGAGTACGATTAAGAGTAAGAGATGAGTGTTAATATGTTAACGTCCTTTATCGGGGTCCGGTTATTATGGGATTCTGTCCAGACTGCAAGATAGAGCAATTCGGGG
This sequence comes from Candidatus Tritonobacter lacicola, assembly GCA_030765135.1. Lineage (GTDB taxonomy): Bacteria > Auribacterota > Tritonobacteria > Tritonobacterales > Tritonobacteraceae > Tritonobacter > Tritonobacter lacicola. The sequence continues at coordinate 14,456 of JAVCDC010000080.1, forward strand.
GTGGGCGGTGTTCGCGCTGCGGGCGCGGGCTCGTTGAGAGAAAGACGCCCCCGGAGGATGGAGGAAAGTCGTCCGCTGCGGGACCCCCGCCGTTAGGGAGCGCTCACTCGAGGCCCCTGCCGCGGCATATCGAATTGCTGGAAAGGGAATCCAGGTATAAGGTGGACCGGAAGAAGCCCGGCTTCTTCTTCTACTTGGGAGCTTTTGTGGCGCGGTGCGTGGAATCGGCAGTCTTCTGTACCGCCTTTCACTTCGCCCTCGCCCTAGTAATATTCATGGTAAGTGCTATCACCGAGCTCACAAGGACGGGGGGCGAGATCTACGAATCGTCCCTGATAAAGCAGGTGAAGCAGGGCGTGCAGATCTACGAGTATTTCGCCTTCGCCCTGATAACGTTTTTAACGTTTAAGTACCGTTGGCCGAAGAGGTAGGCCTGCAAGGCGGATTTTTTCGGTGGACATGTCCGGCAGGTTGTTTTGACGGAAACATGAAGAAGCGATTGAGCCATGGTGGTGAAGTTACCGCGATATCGGCATCGATTAACGGACTCATTCTGGAGGCCAGGGCGATGATAGAGAAAACCTCCGGCGCTTTCCGGCACTCGAGTCTTGAGGAGATGAAAAATATCGGGGATTGCTCCTCGCGGGCGAGCGTTACCGAGTGCGGCCTGATCAATTCAGTTCTCGATTTGAAGCGGGTCGGTGACGCGAAGAAGAAGGCTCTCATCGGCACAATCGGCCACATCGGTAGAATATGCGCGTGCAGCGCCGAGCTGGCCGACCGGGTCAGGTCGAAGATAGAACGGGACATCCTCTTCAGCGTTCAGGCATTCGGAGAGTGCGTGGAGTTCTTCGCAGAGGCGGCCGGCACTGTAAACGCCATCGCGAAACTCGTTGAGAACGGTGTTGAGCGTAGCGAGGTGGAGCGCCTCTGCCGCGGTCTGGAGAGGCACATCTACGAAGGCGAAATGAGGCACGAGGAGAGGTTGATCAAAGGAGTGTGCGCCGTCAAGGCGTCCGAGCTCTTTACCGGCATGCTCGATCTTTTCAGGGCGATAGCGTTTCACTCCTCCCGGGCGGTGGCCGGACTGGTCGAGAGGGAGTCCGGCCTTGTTCGTTAGCAAGGGGCCGGAAATTTGATATAATGAGCATCCAGGAGGTGGCATATGATCCTATCGACAACAGATTTGATCCCCGGCAAGCCCGTGAAGAAGATATTGGGAGTAGTTTCGGGCAACATCGTTAAGTCCAAGAGCGTGAGCGAGCCGGTCTTCGAAGGGCTGAAGAAGGTGATCTCCCAGTCCATAAGCTTCGGTCCAAGCATTATCACGGGTGAGGAGGTTGGGGTTCCCAGTGAAGAGCTCGATGAAAAAAAAGTGAAGGAGGATGCGGCTTCCCGGGAGCTCGTCGGCTACACCGAGCTTTTGAGGAATCTCAGGGCAGAAGCCTTGAAGCGCCTTGCCGAAAGCGCCGAGAAGGTGAAAGCCGACGCGGTTATAAATATCCGCTTTTCCACTAACGTCATAATGCTGCACGCCTTCGAGATCCTGGCGTATGGCACCGCCGTCAAGCTCGGGCAAATTACCGCGCGGCCTTAAATTGAGAACCCGTTTCTGGTTAGTGTTCGCCTTCCTTGTCGCGTTCGTCCTGTGCGTCTATATATTCAGGAAGGAGACGACCCCCCGCCGGCAGGTATACTACCGGCGCGGCTTGGACTTTGCCATGACGGGCAAGTATGACATCGCCCTGTCCGAGTTGAACAAGGCTATTGCGTACGATCCCGGTTTTGCTCCCGCCTACAACAACATCGGTGTCATCTACTCCAGGTTAGGCCGCAAGAAGGACGCGATCACGGCCCTGGAGAGGGCTATAGCACTGGACCCGGTTTTCCCCGAAGCACGATACAATCTCGGGAAGATCTATATGGATCTTGCTCTCGAGGACCGCGCCCTGGAACAGCTGAAGGAAGCTGTGAGATTCGATCCCGATTACGGGAAGGCGCGTGAGGCCCTCGCCGAGATTTATTACGGCCTTGCCCGCGAGAAATACGGACGGGAACAATACAACCAGGCGGAATACGATATCTCGCGCGCGTACGACCACAACCCGGAGCGCGCGGACGTCATTGACCTCTGGGCCAAAACCGAGGTCAAACTGGGGCAATATGACAAGGCGCTCCTTCTCTTTGAGAAGGCTTCGGCGAGGGATCAGAGTCTCGGTAAATCATCCGATATTTCAGATGCCCTCGAGCAGAAAGGGGAAGCACTTTATAGAAAGGGCGAGTTCGATGACGCCGAGCGCTATCTGGTTTCGGCCGTGAGCAAAGATGCCGAAAACGGCAGGGCCAATTATTTTCTTGGGCTCTGTTATTCGAGAAAGGGCGACATCGACGGAGCCATTGCGCATTTGCGGAGAGGGTTGATTTTGGACAATCAGATATTACCCGACACCGGCCAGGCCGAGTACCATGCATCTCTCGCTGCCGGGATGAAGCGTACGAAGGAGTATGAAAGGGCAATAAGGGAATACGAGCTTTCTCGATCCATTGACCCCGCCGCTGATGTCGGAAAAGCCCTTGCGGAATGTTGCTTCTGGCTGGGAAGGGACAGATCAGAGAGGGGCCAGAACGATAGAGCTTCCAGCGAATTAGAGAAAGCTGTCGAGCTTGAGCCCCATAATAAGGAATACAGGCGTGCTCTGGCGAAAGCACTCGGTGATTCGGGAAATTATGGAAGAGCCGTCGCTGAGTATCGCGCTCTCAGTGCACTGGAGCCGGGTTCGCTTGAGGTTCGCGTTGAGTTGGTGAGAGTATTAATAAAAATCAGCCTCTTTGATGAAGCCATTTCCGAGCTTGAGAAAGTCGAGCGCATGAAACACAAGCCTTCGCTGGAGAAGGAGTTGTCCGAGGCCTATTACGGGAGAGGGCGGGTTGCCGAGGATGCGGAGGAATTTCAAAAGGCGATCCAGGATTACGCTCACGTTGTGAAAGTGGCTCCGGGGAACAAGAATGCATGGTTACGGCTCGGGATATGTCGTGAACAGACCGGGGATATCAATGAAGCGATGAAGGTTTACAGGAGATATCTCGATGACCCGGATATTGGCTGGCAGTGTCATTATCATCTGGGTATTTGTTTCAGCAAAGGCGGTGACAGGGATTCGGCTGTCGCGTTTGCGGGGGAGCACCTGGTGAAGGCCGATGTGCTGCAGGACTCCGGTAAGTTCAACGATGCCATGCAGGAGTGCCGTAAGGCAATTGAGATTGCGCCTGATTGGTGGGGGGGGTACTTCGATTCCTCTGCTTTGCTTTTTGGTAGAATGGAGTACAAGAAAGCTTTGCCCTATGCAGAGAAATGCATCGATATATCGCATGACAGGCCCGAGCACTACAATAACCTTGGCGTCATATATGGCAAGCTGGGGAGATACAATGATGCCGAGATGTTATTCCATCAGGCGATTAAGATGAAGTCCCCCTATTACAGGGCATGCATCAATCTGTCATACTTATACGGCTTGATGAAGAAGGACAATGAGTCGATATGGTGGGCGAAGCAGGCCGGCCAGATAAAAAGAGGGTTCTCCCACAAAGGGGAGAGCGGTTTCTGGCTGCGATAGAGCCGGCGGATAGCACGCCTATTCCGTGACTATCAGCTTCTCTTTAAGTGCCTCGATTTCTGCCTTGAGCTTCGCGAATTCCTTGTAGTGGTTCGGCAGCCAGCTTACGGCCGCGAACTGCTTCATGGCCTTCTTAATGGGCCGCGCAGGGCTTCCGAGCCAGGCTGTACCGGGCGGCAGGTCCTTGCCGGTCGGAAGGCCGGCCTGGGCGGCGATAATCACATTGTCCCCTATCGTCAGGTGGCCGCTGATGCCCACCTGGCCGGCGATGGTGACGTTGTCGCCGATCGTTACGCTCCCCGATATCCCGACCTGGGAGACGATGATCGTGTTCTCGCCGATGATGTTGTTGTGGGCGATCTGGACCAGGTTGTCGATCTTTGTCCCCTTCTTTATTGTGGTGGAGCCCAGGGCCGCCCGGTCTATCGAAACGTTGGAGCCTATCTCGATGTCGTCCTCTATGACCACGTTCCCGACCTGCGGAATCTTCACGTGTCTCCCCTCGTGCTTGACGTAGCCGAAGCCGTCGCTGCCTATCGCCGTTCCCGCGTGGATCGCCACCCGGTCGCCTATGACCGTCCGCCTGTAGATGGTGACGTTGGGATGTATCGTGCAGTTCTCGCCGATTTCCGACCCGTCGCCGATGAAGGTTCCCGGGTGAATCACGCTTCCTGCCCCGATCTTCACGGAGTCGCCGATTGTGACCTGCGGCCCGATGTATGCCTCTGGATCTATGGAGCAGCCCTTGCCGATTGCCGCGCTCGGGTGCACCCCCGGCACGTAGCTCTTTTTCGGGTGAAAGGTCCTCAGCACGGCGCAGAATGAGAACCGCGGATTATCGACACGTATGACGGTCTTTTTCGACTCCCTTGCGCCACGTCCCACTATGATGGCCGACACGGGAGTTTCCTCAGCCTCCTTGAGTTGCTGTTCCTTCTCAGCGAAGGTGATGTCGCCGTCCCGCCCCCTGCCGCTCGGCGCGACGCCCCGGATGACGACGTCCCCGTCTCCCACCAGTTCTCCCCCGATCAGCGATGCTATCTGCGAAGCGGTCTTTTCCATGATCGTATCTCCCTCATGAACAAGTTAGCTTTTTAAAGTTTAATCAGGTGATGAATTTTCAGAAATTCCGAATCGTTAATTACATAAACGATCAAAATAGGGTGATTAGAAATGTATGGTATACCTTATTATGGGTTTTGGAAAGGTTAATAAATTTGCGAAAGCCTGCCTGCCGGCAGGCAGGAAGTGAGCTAAGTTCTTGAGCTAATTTTTTGGGGATTGAATAAGACGCTTGATTTATAGTAAATTTTTGTAAAATACCATGGCTCAAGGTCTATTGATTCTTCGCTGGTATCTCGCCCTGCAGGTCCTCGGCCTGGTGTGCCTCCCCCTGACGCTGGTCGTCTTCCGTGGTCTGCCGGACAGGGGGTACCCATTATCGAAGATTCTCTCAGTTCTCCTGATTACCTATTTTAACTGGATTGCCGTCAGCACCGGTATTTTCAGCTATTCAACTTTTACCCTCGCGGCATCCGCCTTGCTGTTGCTGGTCGTCTCCCTGGCGCTCCTCTTCAGGTTCCGGGAGGAGATTATCGACGCGTTGAGGACGAATTTAAAGCTCGTGGTCCTTTACGAGGTATTCTTCCTTGTTGTTTTTTTAGTCTTCCTCGTTATCAGGGGGCACGATCCGGATATCTTCGGGACTGAGAAGTTCATGGATTTCTCGTTTATAACGGGCCTGTCCAGGAATACGGGGTTCCCGCCGCAGGACCAGTGGCTTTCAGGGGAGCCGGTGAACTACTATTACTTCGGGTACTTGATTATCTCCAACCTGATAAGGATGTCGGGCGTCCCCCCTGAGTATGGCTATAACCTTGTCGTGGCGTCGCTTGCGGGCCTCACTTTCGTGTCGGTCAGCTCGATAGCTTATAACCTGTCGAGGAGGGTGACCGTGGCGGTCGCGGCCGGCATCTTCATGATCTTCCTGGGGAACCTGGACGGTTTCAGGGAATTTTTATCGGCGGAGTCGCTCGCCGCGTACAACTGGTGGGACCCGTCGCGCGTGATAGGGCGGGGGGATACTATCAACGAGTTCCCCTTCTTCACCCTGCTTCACGCCGACCTCCATCCCCACGTGAACGCCCTGCCGTTTTTCATGCTGATGATCGCCTCCGTTATGAACATCATGTTTTTCAGGAGAAGGGTCCCGTGGCTCTACTTCGGCTATCTCGCCGTTCTCATAGGGGGGCTCTGGATCATGAACCCATGGGACCTTCCCCTTTCGATTCTCCTCCTCTGGCTTGTCCTCATGCTGCGGATAATGATGGAGAAGCCCGGCTTCCAGAGGGCTGTTATATACATACTGGCCCCCGCAATCATCGTTGCCTGCGACCGGTTCATTCTCTATGCCCCGTTCCACGGATCGTTCAAGTCATTTTCCCAGGGCTTCGGCGCGAAGCTTGCGCACACGAGCCTCCCCCAGATGCTCCTCATCTGGGGTTTCTTCTTCTTCGTCCTCTTCACCTTCCTGTTAGCGAACCTGGTCCGGTCGGGGGTATTGAAGGCCGTTGACGATAAAAGGGCGACCTTACCGGAGATATCGAGCGCGGCACCGCCGGGCGCCTTCCGGTCCGCCGAGAAACTCTGGGCGACGGGGCTCGGGGCCGTTTTACTGATTGTGCTGGGCCTCTATTTCTCAAGCATGGTTCTCGCAGTCACAGGAGCGGGCATACTGACGGCCCTTTTAGCCGTCACGATCATGAGGGCTCCCCGGCCGGGAGTATTCTTGCGCTATAAAAAGCTGTGGGCGCCCGCTGTTGCCGCCGCTCTTCTTATAGTCATAGGAGTCTTCTGCCTGTCCAACATGGTTATTGTCGTCACGGCATTCGGCCTCGCGCTCTCCATCGCCAACCTGTTTTTACTCAGGAAGGAGCGTGAGAGGGCTTTCATACTCATCCTTGTCCTAGTCGCCTTCGCTATCTTCCTCGGTTGCGAGTTCTTCTATGTCAAGGACACCTACGGGGACAGGCTGTACAGGATGAACACGATATTCAAGTTTTACTTCCAGGCCTGGACCCTCGTCGCCATCGCCGCCGCCTGCTCGCTTCCGTCGATATCCGCGGCCCTGGGAAAGAGGGGGGGCAGATGGGCCTGGAACTCGGCGTTCGTTCTCCTTCTTTTCGCCTCTCTTACATATACCTTCTGCGGTACCTGGGTTCGGAGCGGGCGTTTCAGACGCGGCTTCGATCTCAACGGCATGGCCTACATGAAGAGGGACCACCCCGGGGATTACGAGGCTGTCGCGTGGCTTAACGGGAACGTTCGCGGGGCGCCCGTTATACTCGAGGCCACGAAAGACCCGTACACATACTTTTCCCGCATCTCATCCAACACCGGCTTGCCGACGGTCCTGGGATGGGGAAACCACGAGGGGCTCTGGAGGAGCTCGTGGGAGCTGCCTCAGAAGAGGAAGCGGGACGTGGACGAGATGTATAATACGGCCGATAACGCCCGCGCCCTCGAGCTGCTCGGCAGGTACGGCGTGAGGCTCGTCTACGTCGGCGAGCTCGAAAGGCGGATTTATAAGCCATCCGGCTTGAGGAAGTTTTCGTCGTTCATGCGCCCTGTCTGGCGCGGCCGCGAAAGCGTCATCTACGAATTCCTCGCCCCGCTGGGAAGTTCGATAACTAAGGGCTATCCTCAATTAAGGAGTGTAACCGCGGATTAAAAAAATAAAGACAGGTTCTTTTAATCAGTATAATCCGCCAAATCCGCGGTTATATTTAGAATAATAGTTACTGCGTGAAGGAAAAAGTAACCGCGGATTAAACGGATTAGGCGGATTGTGAGGTGAGCAAGATAAAACTTCTACATAAAGATATTACAGAGGCAATTATTGGTGCTGCCATGGAAGTTCACAGAGTCCTTGGCCCTGGTTTTTTGGAAGCGGTTTACGAAGAGGCTTTGTGTATCGAATTACATAAAAGAGGTATGAAATATGTTAATCAGGAAGAGTTGAAAATCCCATATAAAGGCGTTGTTCTTAGGCATACCTATAGAGCAGATTTAATTGTCGAAGACCGTGTGATTGTCGATACAAAGGCTTCTTCCGGTCTAACGGAGTTGGATCAGGCCCAACTATTCAATTATTTAAAAGCTACAGGGAAGAATGTAGGCCTTCTTGTTAATTTTGGAAGAAAGAGCTTAGAGTGGAAACGGTTTATTTGTGAAAGGTACTTCAAATGAGTAACCGCGGATTAAACGGATTCAGCGGATTAAAAAAATAAAGACGGGTCCTTTTAATCAGCATAATCCGCCAAATCCGCGGTTATATTTAGAATAACATGTACTGCATGAAGGAAAAAGTAACCGCGGATTAAACGGATTCAGCGGATTGAAAAAATAAAGACGGGTCCTTTTAATCAGCATAATCCGCCAAATCCGCGGTTATATTTAGAATAACATGTACTGCATGAAGGAAAAAGTAACCGCGGATTAAACAGATTCGGCGGATTGAAAAAAATAAAGAAGGTCCTTTTAATCAGCATAATCCGCTAAATCCGCGGTTATATTTAGAATAACATGTACTGCGTGAAAGAAAAAGTAACCGCGGATTAAACGGATTCAGCGGATTGAAAAAAATAAAGACGGGTTCTTTTAAATCAGCATAATCCGCTAAATCCGCGGTTAGACAGTATTTGATATGAGCAGGAAGAAAGTCATTCTGATTCTCGTTGCGATTCTGGCCTGCGGGGCCGCCCTCAGGTTTTACGGCCTCGACTGGGGGGCTCCGCCCATGGACCCCAACCCGGACGAGCGGCACATCATGATGACCACGGGCAGGATGCTCTCAGAGCGGGACCTGAACCCGAAGACTTTCTCCTATGGCTCGCTCCACTTCTACATCCTCTACGGGGCGTGCCGCCTGCTCTTCACAATGTTCGGAGGAGGGCCCGGCGTCCCCTTCGAGTCCCTGATCATGACCGGGCGGTACATAGCCGCGGCCTTCGGCGTCCTGACCATACTGGCGACCTACTTTCTCGGGAGGAGGCTTTATTCGACCAGGACGGGCCTCATCGCGGCCCTCTTCCTGTGCCTGAGCGTCCTGCACATACAGCTTTCGCACTTTTATATCGTGGACGTGGTCATGGCCCTCTTCTGCGTCTGCGCCATTCTTTGCGCGTCCCGTCTCACGGGGCCCGGTCCCCGGCGGCTGCGCTGGTTCGTTCTTCTGGGCGCGTGCATAGGCCTTTCAATAGCGACGAAGTTCAGCGGCGTCCCCCTCTTCCTCGTCCCATGCGCAGTTCTCGTCTGGGGGTTGAAGGACCGCGCGGGCAGGCGAAAGATATGGTTCGGTTTCGCCGTTACCGTCGTGGTCGCCCTTGCCGTATGGTTCGTGTGCGAGCCGTACGCGTTTGTGGGGGAACGCGCCCCGGCGCGCCCTGACGCTCCCATGAAGGACAGGGTGATGTACTCTCTCTTCAGCAGACAGTTCGCTCACGATATTATCGAGCAGGGCAACATGGTGAAGGGGTACGAGTTCTGCAGCCTCCCCTGGACTATCCAGTACGAGAACACAATGCCGTACTTCTACCACCTGGGGGAACTGCTCAACTGGTGGATGGGGTGGCCCCTCGGGCTCTCCTGTCTTCTCGGTACGCTTTTGGTCATGGCCAGGAACGTGAAGAGGGCGGAACGGAGGGATATCCTCATACTGCTCTGGCTCCTCCCCGTATTCCTGATAATCGGGGGCTTCAAGGTGAAGTTTCCCCGGTACACCGTTCCCCTCTTTCCCTTTCTCTGCGTATTCGGCGGGAATCTCTTCGACGTTCTTCTGAGGCGCGCGGCCGCCTCTCGCCGGCGGGCCCGTCTGAAAAGGGCGGCCGTTGCCGTAATGCTCGCGGTCGTCGTGTGCTGTTCCCTTTTCTACTCGGTAGCTTTCGTTCGTATCTACGGCGGCCCCCACAATTGGATAAGGGCGTCGGCCTGGATGTACGAGAATATTCCCCGCGGCTCCGTCATTGTCAGGGAGGAGGTCTGGGACGACGAGCTGCCTGTCAGCGTTCCCGGGTGCCGGAACATCAGATACAAGAAGGCGTTGCTGGGGCTCTACGGCCGCGACGACAGGACCAAGCTCGCCGGGATTGCCGGGAAGCTCGCCTCAGCCGATTTCATCGTCATGTCGACCAGGAGGATATACGGCACGACCCTCCAGGACCCCGGGAGGTTCCCCGTAACCGGAATGTTCTACCGCCTGCTCTTCAGCCAGAAGCTCGGCTACGAGCTCGTCAAGACCTTCACATCTCATCCCGGGCTCATGGGGGTCACGTTCAACGACGATTGCGCCGACGAGAGCTTCAGTGTTTACGACCATCCGAAGGTTGTCATCTTCAAGAAAGTGGTCGACCTCGATCCGGGCCAGATACGGGCCCTCATCGAGTCCCCGCCGGCGGAGGTCGCGGCGATCACCAGGGCGGAGATATTGAGGGCGGGGGAGGGTGGCGTCAAGCCCGTCAGGGGATGGGAGTATGGGAGGCTGCCCAGGATATCGGGCCGGGCCGGCTCGCAGCTCTGGCAGGCTCTCAGGTGGCTGCTCGTCGTCGAGGTGCTGGGCCTGCTCGCCCTACCGCTGGCGGCTGTGATCTTCAGTGATTTCCGGGACAGGGGCTACATACTTTCAAAGCTCCTGGCGATCCTCATCGTCTCCTACGCGAGCTGGCTCCTGGCGAGCTTGGGGTGGGTCGGCTTTTCCCTGCGGAGCTCGCTTCTGGCCGTCCTGTTCCTCGCGATACTGTCGCTGGCGGCGATTGCGAGAAACAGAGGCGGGCTTTTCGTTTTTCCCAGGGGTTCCGGAAAGATCATCGTTGTCGAGGAGCTCGTCTTTCTCACCGTCTTTATGCTTTACCTGTCGATACGGGCGCTCAACCCCGACATCTACTGGGGTGAGAAGCCGATGGACTTCTCCTTCCTCAACATCATCATGCGATCCGGCAGCTTTCCTCCAATGGAGCCGTGGTTCTCCGGCACACCGCTGAACTATTACTATTTCGGCTACTGCGTTACAGCTGTCATGTCGCAGCTGTCGGCGGCGCAGACCTCCGTCGCATTCAACCTCGCGAACGCCCTTGTCCCGGCCCTTGTTGCCGGCGGCGTCTTCAGCCTCGTCCACGAGATGACGAAGCGGGTGAGGTGGGGCGTGCTGGGTGTCTTCTTCGCGACGATCATGGGAAACCTTGACGGGGTTCGCCAGTACGCGGTCTCTTCCTCTTCCCATCTGTATAAGGCCGGCATCTGGGACAGGTTCTGGGCGACCTCGCGTGTGCTTCCCCACCCGTCCATAAACGAGTACCCGAACTGGGGTTTCCTCTTTGCCGACCTTCACGCCCACGTCATGGTCCTTCCCTTCGCGGTGCTGGGCTTCTGCGTCGCCTACTGCCTGCTCAAGGCACGGGAAAATCTCGTTCTCAAGGTGCTTGTAGCGGGGCTGGTTCTCGGCGCGCTCCTCTTCACGAATATCTGGAACTATCCCGTCGGCGCCGCACTCTTCGCCGTTGTTCTGCTTTTCCGTGGCGCGGCCATGAAAGGCCGGTCCGCGGGAATTGCGGCCCGGGCTGCTTCGGTTGTCAGGGAGGGGGTTGTTCCCCTCATCGCCGTGCTCGTGTTGAGCGTTCTCTTCTTCCTCCCCTACTTCAAGGGCCTCAGGGCGGGGAGCGCCGTGGGGTACGGCATGATAGGCGCGGCCGAGACAGCCGGCATCCACCACGTTCTCATTCACTTCGGCGTATTTCTCTTCATCTTCTTCACCTTTTCCCTCTTCCACATAGCGGCTGGGAGGAAGGAAAAGAGGATGTTAACCGCTTTCATTACCGGGGCCGCCACGGCGGCTTTCATCGCACTCTGGGGATGGCTCGGCCCGCGCGTCGGCCCGGAGGGGAGGCAGTTCACGGCCTACGGAGCGGCGTGGGTCTACCTGGTCGTCTTCGCCTTGACGGCCTCCTGCGCTTTCGCTAGGGGGCAGGGCCGGGAGCGGATATTCGGCATGATCATCGTCCTCACGGGGCTGGTCCTCTGCATAATTGCGGAGTTTTTCTTCCTCATCGACCACATGAACACCGTGTTCAAACTCTACGTCCAGGCGTGGCTCTTCTTCTCGATAGGCGGGGCGTATTTTATCTGCCTCGCATCACGCCTCCCGGCAGGCGGGAAGCTGAAAATAACCTGGGCCGTCTGCCTCATCGTTCTTCTTGCCGCTGGCGCATTCTGCTCCGTAACAAACATGCACGCTGTTGCCGACAAGAGCTGGGTCCGCAGGGCCGGGGGGCCGGGGCTCGACGGCCTGAACTTCAAGCGGCTTAACGATCCCGACGAGTACGAGGCGATCGCGTGGATGAACGGGAATATCCCAGGAACGCCGATCGTGCTCGAGGCGTGGGGCCCCTCGTACCAGGAGTTCACCAGGATCTCGATGAACACGGGCCTGCCGACGGTCCTCGGCTGGGAGCACCACGTATTCCAGCGCGGGAACACGCGCCAGGAGATATCCATGAGGAAATCCGATATACGGAAGATCTACAGGTCTACGGATAAAAGGTCCGTTCTGACGCTCCTGCAGAAGTACGGCATCAGGTATGTCGTAGCGGGAGACCTGGAGAGAAGGACCTACGGGGATAAGGGGACGGCCGGGTTTGACAGGGCGCCCGAGCTGTTCGACAAGGTCTATTCAGGGGGCTCGTTTTCGCTCTACAGGGTTAAGGACGTGGATTTCGAGCCGGATGCTCCGGTCCACGTCATCGAGCTTCCCGCTGTTACCATGTTCGAGGGTGACCGGGGGGACCTGCCGGGCCAGTTCGACCAGCCGAGAGCCATAGCCGTCGATGGGAAGTACGCCTATGTCAGCGACACGATGAATAACCGCATTCAGAAGTTCGTCCTCCGGGGCGCAGGCGGCGAGGATGGACGCGCGGAGGCGGGCAGGTTCGCGGCACAGTGGGGGGAGATGGACCTCAACCAGCCCTGCGGCATAGCCGTCAGAGGCAACGTGGTTTACGTGGCCGACACCTGGAACCACAGGGGCGTCATGTACACGAAGGAAGGGAAGGAGCTGGCAACGTTCGGGAGTGGCTGCTACGGGCCCCGGGGCATAGCTGTTGACGGCAGGGGGGACATCTACCTCGCTGATACGGGTAACGGGATGGTAAGGAAGTTCGACAGGACAGGGAAGGAATTAACTACGTGGGGAAAGGAAGAAGGGTCCGGCAAGTTGAAGGGGCCCGTAGGTATCGCCGTCGACAGGAAGGACCGGGTTTACGTTGCCGACGTTGGCCACGGGAGGATCGCCGTCTTCGACAGGAGCGGAAAATACCTTGATGAATGGAGCATCGCCGGATGGAAGGGGGGCTCTTTCGTGGAGCCCTTCCTCGCCGTGGACAGGTCCGGCAACGTCTACGTGAGCGACCCGACGGGCAACCGCATCATCAAGTATGACGGGAGCGGGAAAGAGATAAAGGAAATAGCAGGCGGCCTCGACCTTCCCATGGGCCTTGCCCTCGCCGACGGTTTTCTATATATATCGGAGGCTGGCGCCAACAAGATCAGCAAGGTCAGGAGGTAGAGGAGCGGCGGCCGTCACGCGGGTGCTCCGTGAAAGGGAATACTGTATAAAAAAAAGAAAACCGCGGATTTGGCGGATTAGACGGATTGGGAAAAACAAAATAGGTTATTTTTAATCAGCATAATCCGCGGTTATATTTAGAATAATAGTTACTGCGTGAAGGAAAAAGTAACCGCGGATTAAACGGATTAGGCGGATTGTTTTCAGGCAATGAAAGAGTTTGGAAAGGAGATCGTGCATGGCGAATGGTAGTGTGATCCTGGCGCAGTCCACGGCGGTTGTGCTGGGGAGGAGTTTCCGTTGATCAAGGCATTGGTGGTTTTCGGCACCCGCCCTGAGGCGATCAAACTCGCCCCCGTAATACTCGAGATGCGCCGGCACAGGAAGCAATTCAAGACCATTGTCTGCGTGACAGCGCAGCACCGCGAGATGCTCGACCACGTCCTTAGGCTCTTCAGGATAAAGGTTGATTATGATCTCAAGCTTATGCGTCGAAATCAGACCCTGACCCGGCTGACATCAAAGCTTCTCCTCTCGCTCCAGAGGATTGTCACACTGGTCAAGCCCGACCTGATCCTGGTTCAAGGTGACACCACGACCACCTTCGCGGCGTCCCTGATTTCTTTTTACAACGGGGTGAAGATAGGCCATGTCGAGGCGGGTTTGAGGACCTACAACAAGCACGCACCCTTCCCGGAGGAGATGAACAGGAAGATCACGGGCGCCCTGGCGGATATACACTTTTCACCGACCGTGGTGGCAAGGGACAATCTCCTGAACGAGGGCGTGCTCTCCGAGAGAATATTCGTGACCGGCAACACGGCGATCGATGCCCTCCTTCTGACTTCCGATATTCCGGAGAGCAAGAGATACCGGTCTATAATGAAAAAGCTCGCTCCCTCCGGGCGGATGCTGCTGGTCACCGGTCACAGGAGGGAGAGTTTCGGCGTTCCCTTTAAAAATATTTTTACCGCCATAGCGACTATCGTCGAGAAAAATAAGGATGTTGAGGTGGTGTTTCCCGTTCACATGAATCCAAACGTGGCGGACATGGCAAAGAGGCTCCTCGGCGGGACCAGGCGTATCCACCTTATCCAGCCCGTTGACTACGGTGTGATGGTGCACCTGATGAAGAGCTGCCATCTGATTCTCACCGATTCGGGAGGGATACAGGAGGAGGCGCCTTCCCTCGATAAGCCCGTTCTCATACTCAGGGACGTAACTGAGAGGCCTGAGGTCCTCGCCACGGGCGCCGGTATGCTCGTGGGGACGGGAACGAAGGGGATAATTCTTAAGAGCCAGGCGGTGCTGGATAACCGCGGCGGCATTTACCGCAAAATGGCCCGGGCGAAAAACCCATACGGCGACGGGAAGGCTGCCAGGAAAATAGTTGATATTTTGCTTAATAAATTTGCGAGCGCAGCGAGCTAATTTATGAGGAAGGTGATTATAGTATTGCCTGTTTTCAACGAGGCTCGGGCGCTTCCTGCGCTGCTTGAAAAAATAAGAGGTCTCGATGAGAAACTGGATGGGCGCGTTGTGGTTATCGCGGTGGACGACGGCAGCCGGGATGCCACTCCCTCGATTATCAGGGATGCGGGCAATGAGATGGAGGTTATTTGCGTCACCCATCCGGCCAACGAGGGGTTGAGGAAGACCATGCAGGACGGCTACGATGCAGCCGTCCGGATTGCCGCGCCGGATGATGTTGTCGTCACGATGGACGGCGACGACACGCAGGATCCCGCGTACATAAAGACGATGATCGAGAAGCTGGACGAGGGGTACGATGTTGTTATCGCCTCGAGGTACCGGAAAGGTTCGCGGGTCATGGGCGTGCCGCTGTTGAGAAGGGTCTTCAGCCTGGGCGCCAACCTGCTTTGCCGCGTCTTTCTGCATATAGACAATATCAGGGATTACGCGTGCGGTTTCAGGGTATTCCGCGGGCGGCTGCTAAAGGATTGCCTGGACCGTTACGGCGACGGGTTCCTCGGAATAAAGGGGTACGGCTTTATATGCTCGGTGGAGGCGATAGTAAAGGCGGCGTCGCTGGGCGCCGCCTTTGCCGAGGTACCTTTCGAGCTCCGCTACGACCGCAGGGAGGGGCAGAGCAAGATGCGTCCTGGGCGGACTATCTTGGGCTATTTCGTGCTCGTATGGAGGAGCAGGGCGATGAAAAAAAGTATAGGGGGGAGATAGAAAGGTTGAGGATGACCGGTCCGCAGAATCGAGCTTTTCGAAGCCGGCATTATGCCGCCGGCCTGCTTCTGCTGGGTATATTGGCCCTCGCCGGGATAATCCGGGTTTATAATCTGCGTGACAATCCCGCCGGCCTCTTCTGCGATGAGGCCGCACTCGGCTACAACGCCTATTCGATCCTCGAGACCGGCAGGGACGAGAACGGCGTAAGGTTCCCCCTTTACATCTGGTCGTTCGGCGGCTACAAGAACCCGATCTATATCTACACGGCGATCATTCCGATTGCGCTCTTTGGCCTTGACGAGTTCAGCCTCCGTTTAACATCTGTTTTTTTTGGTCTTTTAACCATCTGGGGTGTATATCTTCTTCTTTCGGAGATTCTCGACCGCAAAGCAGGTCTGGTGGCGGCGCTGCTGCTGGCGGTAACTCACTGGCACATCCATTTCAGCCGCATAGCGTTCGAGCTGGTCTCCCTTCCCGCCTTTTTCGTCCTCGGTTTCTATTTCCTGGTGAGGGGGGTGAAGCGGAAGAAGAACTGGTGCTGGTACGTGAGCGCCGTCTTCTTCGGCCTGTGCTTTTACGCGTACGCGCCTTCCAAACTCCAGGTTCCGCTCTTCCTGCTAGGCGCGGCGATAATTTACATAAAGGAAGTATGGCGGAGGAAAATCGGGTTTCTCCTGGCGCTGGCGGTTTTTGCCCTTACCGTTGCCCCCTCCCTGCACTTCAGTTACAAGAACAAGGCGCGGGCCCAGCGGTACTTCAAATCGACGTCTATATTCAGGAACGAGAATGACACTGGGAAGCTGGCGTCGACTTTCTGGAAAAATTACAGGGCCTTTTACGATAGGGAGTTTTTGTTTGAAGATCAACGTGACCCCGTCATCAGGCATAGTGTGCGAAATTTCGGCGTTTACCCTCGTTACTTTTTACCTCTTTCACTTCTGGGTTTGCTGTTTATCTTTGTCAGGCGGGACAGGAACATGTTTCTTGTACTCATCTGGCTTGCCCTGTACCCGGCGGCTGCCGGCCTGATGACCGAGATACCGAGCGCGTCGCGAAGCTTTATCGGGGTCCCTGTTCTGCCGATTATATGCGGCTATGGCCTGTACTGCGTGTTTACGCTGGTTGGCGGGATCAGGTGGAGATGGGTTGCCTTCGGCATAGAAGGTGCAATATTACTGGCTGTCGGCTATTACCTTATTGATGATCTCAGGCTTTATCTACACGAATACTTTGTTAAGTACCCGAAGTATTCTGCCGCCGGCATGGGCGGGTTTCAGCACGGTTACCGCGACGCGATCCGTTACATGGAGAGCAGGCGGGATGATTACGATCTGCTGATGCTCACCACGACGAGTACGCACCAGCCGTATATCTTCGCCCTTTTCTACTCCGGCATGGATCCTGCGAGATACCTGAAGACCAGGTATCCCGGCTATCTGATCCTCTCCCCGAAAGAGTACAGGCGCTACTCGCTCGATAAAAAAATCCTCTACTTGCTCAGGGAGGAGGACTTAAAGCTTTTCTCGGATCTTGATGCGAAAAAGGTGACTCACTCCCCGGACGGTCGAAAGCAGTTCACGGTCGCCGAAATCCGGAAGAGAAAGGATTACATAACGGACTGGATGACCGTGGGCTTGTTTGACAACAGGGGTGGGAGGGGGAGGAGGGACTTTATCGACGTCTATAATTTTGACCTTTCGGAGAGCTACGACGGACGCTACGGCGGGGTGAAGTGGCGGCGGATGAATAAACAATTCATCGAGGCGAACTTCAACGCCTTTTACGCAAGGCAGCCCACCGACGGCACGCGGGGGAACCCCGAGAACGTCTGCGCCTACGCCGTCAACTACTTCGACTGTCCCTCCGGGAGGGAGGCGGTGATCGAGGTCGCCGGCTCTCCCGACCGCTATTCATTGTGGCTGAACAGGAAAAAGGTCGTGCGGAACGCCTTCATCCGCTCGGAGATGGCAGTCGATACCTATCCCGTCGAGCTTGCCGCGGGTGAGAACGAGCTTTTGGTCAAGACCTACGAGAGCGTCGGGGGCTGGCACCTGCTGGTGAGGATCGTCTCCCCCCTCGGTGAGGATTTCGACGACCTCTCTTTTCATCACAGCCCGCGCAGTCCGCACGCGAGACGGCCGGAGCGTCCGAAGGCGCGGGCACGTTCGAAGGAGCGAATCCGCACGAAGGAGAGGAGGGAAAAGAAGGGGGAGTTCCAGATCGTGGAGGGATTCGCGGACGTGGTGAGCTATGACAACACCCAGGGGGAGTACGCTGACGGGCGGGGCGGCGCCGAGGGCTGGTGGGAGTATTACCGCGCGGGCGGCGAGGAGGTGACCTGGGAGACGGCACCGTGTCCGGAAAAGAAGGAGACCGTCTTCGTATTCTACGGGCAGACGGGCGAGGACGCGGGGAGGGCGCAGCTTTCCTGTGACGGGAAGCCGGTCCTCGCCTTCGACACGGGGTTTGCGGGTGACGGCGAGTGGAGCTCCGGCGGGTTCCGGCTTGTGAAGCTCGACATGGGAACCGTCGCAGGCCACTGCGGCCTCTACTTTCTCGCGGTTCCCAAGGATACTATAACCCCCGGCAAGCCCCTGGGGCTCACGGTCTCCCACGTCGATGGAGGCAACGTCTCATGGTTCATGATAAAAGATTACAAGGATAACGTTTCCCGGGAGCATGTGGGCGAAACCGATCTCCCTCCCGGCATACGCTCCTCGCCGGAATGAACTGCGTGTGACATATGAATTTCCCCGATTCCAAAAGGAAGGCATTCTCTTGGCAGAGTGCATGTGATATTTGTCTCGTGCTGTGTATCTCCGGTTCGGGCCTGGGCCAGTATTTCATAACCACGAGGCAGCACCTCACCCTTGCCCTCTGGCTCTTTGTCCCCTCCGTCGCGGGGTGCGCGCTATTGTTGGGAATAAGCGGGGTGCCGGGGCTGGTTGAGGGTTGCGCCCCCTCATGGAAGATTGTGAGGGGGAGAGGCTCCCTCGCCCGCCTCACCGCGTTCATCCTCAGCGCTGCTGGTATAGCCCTTCTCGTCTACACGTCCAGGCTCATGTTCTATAGGTGGGGGGAATACTATTTCATATCCATAGGGCTGTACGGTGCGGGGCTCGCTTTCCTCGCCGTCGGCCTCAACCACGTGGGGCGGTCTGTGGTGAAGGCGCGCCTCCCCTGGCGTGCGGGCCGTAAGCTGGAAATTACCTTGCTCGTGCTCGTCCTCGCCGTGGGGGTCTTCATGCGGTCATACAGGCTGGATTACTATCCGCCTCCCGACGGCGTCTCCTGCGTCGAGGAGCCCCAGCAGGGGCACCGCGCGTTTAAAATGCTATACGGCAAGTCCCACCCCTGGGAGTACTACGAGTCCAATCTGGTAACGCTCCTCACGTTTAAGACCCTTGGTATGAGCTTACTTACCTTACGGGTGAACGCAGTGGTAATGGCCTGCCTGACGCTCGTTCCTTTCTACCTCCTGGTGAGGCTCATGATGGGGTGGAAAGTCTCCCTGGCGGTCACCTTTCTGTTTTCGGTCTCCCGCTGGCACCTGTGCTACGCGAGGATATCCCACAACGTCTTTTTACCCGTATTCTTCGTAATATTGTGCATCTACCTGTTGGTGAGGACCCGGTATTCGTGGAAGCCGTCCAACTACGTGTGGGTGGGCCTCCTCGCGGCCGTCCTGCTTTTTTCCTACGCCGGCTATCGGGCGACGATCATCATTGCTGGTTACTACCTCGTCGAGAAGATCGTCCGGGGGGCGTGGGGGTGGAGGAAGCGTCCGGGGAGGGGCGGCGACGTTGTCTGCGCCTCCCTCGGAAGAACCGCCCTCGGCTTGCTTATCGCCCTGGGCGTCGCGCTCGCCATCGCGCTTCCCATGTTCAACCAGGTACAGTCGGCTCGCTACTATTTCGAGGCAGCCAGCCGAACCACCCAGCCCTATGGGGGGTATTACGCCGAGAAGGATTTCCACCAGTACCTTAAGCTGAGGTGGAGGAGGATCGTTGCCACCGCAGGATTGCTCACGTACCGCGGCGACGACGCTCGGACGATGAATCTTCCGTCCGAGCCCATGATGGACCCCCTGAGCGGCTTGTTGTTCTTTCTCGGTTTCGCATACTGTATCGTCACGATGGGGAAGGACGAACACCTGTTCTTCGCGGTGGTGTTGCTGGCTGGAGTGTTCCTGGGGGCGATATTCGTTCACAATTTCGACCCGCGCCGGCTGATCGGCATTATTCCCCTCCTCTATATATTCGTCGCGTTCTCCCTCTCCGCCCTCTGGACGTATGTGAGCAGCCGCGGGTCCCGGCCGGCCCGCGGTGTCTTCATCGCCCTCGTGGTAGCCGTTTGTCTCTTCTCCTTCTGGTACAACTACACCACATTCTTCTGCGCCCAGATCAGCGATAAAAGTGTTCGCGCGTCGTGGAAGAACCATTACACGATCCTGATCGAGCATATAAAAGACCTCCATGAGGACAGCTACGTTGTTGTCATGAGCCCGATCATACACAATTTGTTTATACCGAACGACTACGAGTGGATGTACAAGGCGCAAGGGAAGTGCGTTCGCACTTTCGATGAGATCTTTCCCCTGCCGGAGCAAGAAAATGTCATCGTTATCTTTCAGGCCCCGCATAATGTGGAGGCGCTTGCCAAAAGGTTCGGAAAGATGCACCCCGGCGCATCGTGCAGATACCACACCGACCCGGACAGAAATGATTTGCGAATAGCAGTCTGTACCCTGGATAACCGCGTTTCCGCGCCCGGTGAAAAAGATCCCGGTGTTAAAGAGAAGTAGAGATGTCAGCGATTCGCGTTGCTGAATGAGATGAAAGTGTTATTTCGATGCTGGTTTAACGTTGTGAATTGTAGAAATAAATTGATAGTAGGGTGGGTGCTCGCGTTGTTACTTTTGTTAAACGTGAGCGCTGACGGCTGGATCAAGCTCGCCAAGGAGAGTCAGCCGAAGGTGCTGCTCTTCGGCCTGGATGCAGGTGATTGGAACATATTGAGAGAGATGTTCGATCAGGGCCGTTGTCCGGTATTGAAGAAGATGGTTCGGGATGGCGCCTCGGGGTATCTAGAGACTTTTTACAGGGACTCCCCGGTGATATGGACCACGATAGCAACGGGCCGGTCCAAAGATGTTCACGGTGTGAAAGGTTATAACACGACCTCTGGAGAGAGAAAGGTTAAGGCATTGTGGAACGTGGTCTCCGACTACGGCAAGAAAGGTATTTTTATCGGTTGGTGGGCCACGTACCCTACCGAGGAGGTGAATGGTATTATTATCTCGGATCAAGCCCTGGCGGGCAACCTCATCAAGGGAACCGGAAAAAAAGACGTTATTTACCCGGCTTCCAGATTCGCGGAGTTTAAAGAAGCTATGTTGAAAGACTCTGAACCCGTTGCCGATACTCTTTCCGATGACAGGATTAAGTTCCGCCACAGATGGGATACGGCTTTTGCCAATATTGCCGATTACCTCATAGGTGAGAAATGGGACATTTTTTCTCTCTACCTGAGGGTGGTTGATATCTCAAGCCATGTTTTAACGGACAGGTTGTATAAGAAAAAGGGGCAGCCCCCCTTCGAGAGGATATTGGCCGAAGAAGGAAAGGAAAAAGAGTACTGGCAGACGATTTATAATTACTATGAACGTTGCGACGCTATACTCGGGAACCTTTTAAAGAAAAGTGGTCCCGACACGATCGCGATAGTAGTTTCGGATCACGGTTTCTCCTACGACGGGCGGGATCACAGGTTCTTTCCTATACCGAAGGGCATCGTAATTACATCGGGGCCCGGTATAAAAAAAGGTTTTAAAATTGAGGGTGCGACAATTCTGGATGTTATGCCGACGACGCTGGTGACCATGGGTCTGCCCGTGAGCAGGGAACTGGAGGGCAATCCTCTTCTTGAGATATTCGAGGGCAGCCGCAAGATTAAGTATGTTGACAGCTATGGGCCGCGCCTGGCCGGGCCGGGAGCGGAGGGCAAGCTGGAGAAGGATTTTGTGAAGGAACTGAAAGCCCTTGGCTATATACAGTGAGGGGGCCGCTGCGCCGGAATCCTTCGCTTACGGGGGGCGGATGACGGCCTCCCTTAGTGGGATGCCATCCAGACCTCGGCTTCTTTGATGAACAGCCAGTCGGTTCCGGTTGCGCCGTCACCGAATTGTTTGCTGATGGAGAACCTCACATACCGGCATTTATAGGGAGCGAACTGGGTCTCGAAGGCGCATTGCCCGGCTTCACCGAGGGCGCTCTCCGGCTCGCCCGCCTTCCCGAGGAGCTTCTCCTCCCCGCCGAAGTTCCCGTTTGTGCTGCCGTACACCTCGACGTAGTTTGCGCCGTAATCGCATACGTTGTCTTGCAAGTCGAACTTGCTAAAGAAGGTGTAGAGGGTTGCGGCGTGTATCTTCTCCTCCCGGCCGAGGTCGATGTCGAGGGTTACGTCCATTGAGTCGTTGTTCCTGGAATACCCGAAACACGACTCCATCGCCACGGGTTTCCTGCCGTCGGTGGCGTCGGCGGTGTAGGTGTCCGCGTAGCCGTTTGGACTCGGATTGACCGTGTAGCTTTTATTCAAGGCTACATTTTTAGAACTCTCAGTCGGCTTCTTGCTCGCTATCTCTTCTGCCGGGGAAGAGGATTTATCCCCTTCGCCATTTTTATCCCGCTTGCATCCTGTATAGATCACGAGAGGCGCAACGAGGCACAATGTAAAGAAAACTTTCGTATAGTTCATCATTAACTACTCCTTCAGTGTACGCTGTGACTTCTTCACGGTGTAGAGTGTAGCAACCGGAGCAGACTTGAGCAAGCAGGCGCTTGCGGAGACCGCCTTTCGACCGTGTCACCTACTGCTTCTTCCCTGGCGTGAAAGAGCGCATCCGGAGGCACCGGAATCTTCTTGCCGTGGGGGGAGTACAGGAGCACCAGCTCGGGTTGCGGATTCCTTTTCTCCGAAAGGCGGAGCCTCAGCACGTGGAAGCCCGGTGCTGCCGGTATGTAGCCTTCCCAGTATTGCGGGTTGTGGAGCCGCTGTCTGCCCGTGGCGTCCATGATCTTGAGTCCGTCCATCCACATCTCGATCTCAGACCGCCCCTGCACTGCGAATTTCAACGCCTTGTTGTACGGGCATTTCGGTATATTGATGTAACCGTCCCACTGTATATAAATCCCTTCGTCGGGCATCCGCGCATCATCCCTGACCCACCTGGGAAGGAGTTCGCCGGAGACGACGGCCTCAGAAACTGGCGCGCCCATGAAACGGGGATTGTCGTAACGCTTTATCAGGAGGCCCTGCCGGAGGCTCGCGGGATCGACAGGAGCGGCGGGAAGCTGTTCGGTCTTCACCGACGCTCCGTCCATTTTGTTCACTTCCTCGGCTAGCTCGTCGGCGACGCCGGGCATATCGTCGATGAGGTTAACCTGCTCCAGCGGGTCGTCTTTGAAGGCGTAGAGCCGGCTGCGCGGATGGCCGGGGTCTATCAGCTTGTAGTCGCCCTTGGTAGCGGTAGTCCTGGACCGGTGGATGATATGGAAGTAGGTCCTGCGCGGTTCGGCGCTGCCGCCCGTGGATGCCATGAGCGGCACGAGGCTTCTCCCGCGCAGACTCTCGATTCCCTGCACTCCGGCTATGTCCAGGATTGTCGGGAAGATGTCTATCAGCCCAACCGTCTCTGATACGGTTTTGGGCTCGAACCCCGGGGCCCTGATGAGGAGGGGGACCAGGACCTCACCGTTGAAGGAGCCGCGGGAGTGACCGCAGTAGCCGTGCTCCCCGAGGCCGGCGCCGTGGTCTGCCGTGACGATGAGCATACTGTTGTTGTAGAGGCCCTCGTCCTTGAGGTGGTCCAGCAGCTTATTGAAATCACGGTCGACTAATTTTATAGTCGTGTCGTAGTTGTCCACACTCGTCGCGCCGAAGGATATCTCGCGGAACTCCGGATCCCTCGTGCGGGAGTACCCAGGGTCGACGGCACCGTGGAGGCCCAGGTAGTGGAGGTAGCAGAAGGACTTTCCCGCCTTAATGGCGCTTGTCTTCTCTTTCACCTTTTTCAGCAAAGACCTATCGGTGCATGGCGCCCAGTCGTGAAACCCCCTGGAGTAGCCCCAGTATGCGGGGAAGAGGGTTCCGGCCCCGAGCGTGTAGAAGCCGTTTTGCTCCAGGACCTGCGCGAGCATCGGGGAGGTGTCGGAACTGATCTTGTAATCCGGTCCATGCATGAGAAAGAGGTGTCGGAAATCTCGCGAGGTAAAGAGCGTCGGGATTGATTCCGACGTGCGGCACCCCGGGGCGATACAGTACCTGAAGAGGACGGCCTCCTCGGAAAACGAGTCGATAGTGGGGGAGGTTTCGCGCGAGTACCCGTAGCATGAGAGGTGGTCGGCGCGGAGTGCGTCGATTATGATGAGAAAGACCCTGAGGGACTCCGGGCGCGGAATGCGCGGCGTGGCGGCTCTCGCAGCGGGCCGGGCGATCGGCACCGGATGCTCTCCCGGCACAGGTGCCGTAACACCGTGTTTCCCGATTGCTGTGATGGCTGCGTGCTTGACGTGAAGCAGCGGCAGGAGAAGGCTGCCCTCGAGCGAGGTGTCGCCCCGCGTCGCGGGGCGCAGATCCAGGCGAACGGCTATAACCGCCGCAGCGGCTATGACGGCCGCGAACAGGGCAAAGACGGCGCGGGCGGCCGCCCGCCGATCACTTAGAAGTTTTACGCTGAGCATGAGGGAGAGCGCGAACAGGTCCAGCAGCAGGTAGGCCAGGATCCTGATTAAAAGATGCGCCCCGCCGTATAGGCCGACGTACATATGAGATTCGAGCCAGTAGAGGCAGACAGCGAGTGCGGGGCAGACAACGAGCATGCATGTTCTTGCGAGCCGGGATATGCGCATCTCCCCGCCCCCGCCCGCCGTCGCTCGCAATGCCCCGATGAAGTAGAGGAGCCCTAAAGAGAGGAGCGAGGCCCACCATATTCCCATGTAGAAGGAGATCTGGATTGGCCTGAATCGGTAATGCAGCAGTGAAAAGAGCGATGTGCCTGAAGCCGCGGTAAAAAAGAGCGCGGAAGCGAGCACGGTCGCCAGGAGAAGCCGGGCGGGATGAGCACAGCGGCAGGCGAGCAGCTTCAGTGCGATGACGGCGATGAGAGCTCCGGCAAGAGCCACGGATAGGTACGCCCACCATCCGCAGAGCGCGTGTCGCTGTTCCAGAATGGATTCCAGTAACGGGTAGGCGGGGCCAATGACCAGGATGAGGATGCCCAGCGCCCATATGGAATTCCTGAGCAACCGGCCCCCGCCTGTGCGGCACGCGTTCACGATCCGAAAGAGAACCCCCTCGAGTATCCCAACGAGGGTTCCCCATAGGAGAAAGAGGCCGATCATGCCGAGGGGAAGTAGGCACGCCTCCAAGGGCTCCGTCGCCCGGGGCGCGCTGCCCGAGAGAAGCTGGTCAAACGCGCCACACGAGCCGAGGATGAAGAAGGCTATCTGGCTTGCCATAACTTCCGGCAGCCATTCTTTAAGTGTCTTAATCATAAATGGACCTGATTTTGTACTTATCCATGTGGCTATAGTAATTGGTCGACAGGCACCTCTTATCAGCTGCTTATTAATTATTATTCAACTCCTTAATCAATAGCAAGGAGACAAGTATGCGGGCTGCAGGGGCTATCGTTTTGGGTGATACCCGCTATGTCTGCGGCGAGTGCTTACTCCGCCTTTGTATTACTTGAAAACACTCCCCTTTTTACTTAAGGTAATCGAGAGATCAACCTCTTGGAAAAGCCCATACAGATGACCTCCCCTTCAGGAGAGAGAGCGTGGTGGAAGTGGCTGGCGGTCTCCCTCCTCCTTGTCGCCGTTGCGGGCGCCGTCACGGCCCAGGTCTTCTTCGATGGGAAGATGTACTTCGGCCTCGCCGCTGTCCTGTACCTGTCGAGCCTGATCCTCTTCGCCGTTGTACTGGCGAAGCCTATCTGGAGAGCGTTTCCAAAGCCGGCGGCGGGCTATCGGTCGGAGAACATCTTCTTCGATAATCGACGGTTGGAGCCCCAGATTAAACCTCTCTGGGAGATCGTCGGTTTCATTGCCGTCATCGCCATCGGGATATTCTTCCGCTTCTATCAGCTGGACGCAGTGCCGCCAGGGTTCAATCACGATGCGGCACTGGAAAGCCGGTACGCCATAGAGTTTCTACAAGGGAAGGAAACCCTGAAGCCTTTCTATGTCGCACCTGGCCGCTTTGGCAACGAGACATTCCAGCCTCTTGTGACCGCCCTCTATATGACTTTCTTGGGTGTTATCCCCCTTGCGTGCAAGCTTTCGTCGGCGACCTCCGGCCTGGCAGCCCTTATTGTTTTTTACTTTTTGGTGCGGTTCATGTTTGGTAAGAGGATGGCTCTCATATCCGCCTTTTTTATGTCGGTGTGCGGCTGGCACTTCATCTTCAGCCGTGTCGGCTGGCGCTGCATAGCTGTTCCCCTCTGGGAAATTGTCGCTCTTTTTCTCCTCTTTGCGGCCATTAAGCGCAGGAAGCTGGCTCTCTTTGCCTTAGCGGGCGCGGCAACAGCCATCAACCTGCTAACCTATAGCGTAAGCCGAACTTTTATCGTAAAGGAACTGGCCATAGCCGGGTATTTGTGGATTAAGAAGATAATCACCATCAAGTCATATTGGAAACCGGGCGTGCTTTTCCTGGTCGTTTTCACTGTCTGTTCTCTTCCTGTTGTGCATTACGCAATTAACAACATGGAGGCCTTTCAGGGCCGTGCACGCGCGATCCTCATTACCGGCCGGTTGGGAAGGGAAGGTATTGCACCTCTCCTGGAGAACCTGAAGAGGACGGTCCTGAACTTCAACTACCGCGCCGGCGGGAACGATTTTTTCGTGAACGAGCCCATCCTCGATTTCCCCCTCTCCGTATTCTTTGTCTTCGGCTTTGCCATATGCTGCCTCCTCTTTAACCGGCCCCGCTATGGCATTCTGCTGATATGGTTCCTCATGTCGCTGGTTCCCGGCTTATTGACAGCGCCCAATGCCAATCGCAATATAGGCGCCCTTCCGCCCGCGATGATCATTGCTGCTATTGCCTGCGATACGGCCATCGCTTCTCTCTGGGGCACGCTTTCGCGCTTTTGGAGGAGGGCAGGCACAGTCCTGGCCGTTCTTGCCGTTACCATCGGACTGGTCATTACATACTGCAACTACCGGTGGTATATATCTCCGGATACCCGGCGGGAACTGTGGGGGGTTTACCCCGAGACGAGGGTGGTGGGGGAATATATGGATACTATCCTTGATGAATACGATGTCTACGTAGCGGATAATTATCCCATAGATGCGCTAACCTTCCTGACCTATCGCGGGGGGGACTTTGTCCCCCGTTTTCACCATCTCTGGGAGAGAGGCCACAGGATCCTCGAGAAGGATTTAGCGCCTCCTTCCGGAAAAGGCGTGGCGTTCATCGCGAAGCCGATACGAAAGAACGAGCCTGTTTTCAGAAGGCTCCTGGCCCGGTACCCGGGATCGCAGCTCATAGAACTCAAGGAAGTTATTAATCTCAAAGATCCCGATAAGGTCATCGCTAAGGTCGTCCTCATCGGGCCACAGGCCCTGAAGAACAAGGTGCCCCTTAAGGTAGTGGAAACTTGGGAAGAGGAGCAAAGGAAGCGCGCGCCGCGTATCTTTATAGGCGGAAGGGGAAGCGGACCCGGCCTCTTTGATAACATTATGGATCTCACCGTGGATGGGAAGGGCAACATTTACGCCGTTGATATGGTGAACAGGAGGGTTCAGAAATTCGACCCGCGCGGCAAGTATCTTCTCTCATGGGGGAGGGCAGGGGCGCGGCCGGGAGAGTTCAACGAGCCCAGGGGAATTGCTGTGGATCGCAGAGGCAATGTCTACGTCGTCGACACGTGGAATCACAGGGTGCAGAAGTTCACTCCGGAAGGGGAGTTTTTAAAAGCGTGGACATCGCCTGGCGGTTTATATGGTCCCCGTGGGATTGCAGTGAAGGGGAAGCGGGTTTATGTTGCAGATTCGGGAAATAACCGGATTGAGGTTTTTGACACAAAGGGGAAGCATAAGGTGAGCTGGGGGAGAAGGGGTACCGGTCCGGGAGAGTTTGCCGAGCCTGTCGGCATAGCCGTTGATGAAAAGGGTTTCGTGTATGTCGTTGATTCCGCTAATAACAGGATCCAGAAGCTGGACAGCAAGGGTGATTTCGTGGTCTCTTGGAAGGTGGAGGGATGGAATGACAGTCATCTTAAGGAGGCCTATATCGCGTGTGACGGGTCGGGGAATGTCTACATCGCGGATCCACTTTCCGGGAGCGTCTTTCGATACTCCGGCGAAGGTTTGTTGATCGGGAGGGTCGAGGGGCAACTAAAGGGGCCAACAGGATTGGCCGTGAGGGGTAGGGAGATATATATCAGCGAGAGGGGCGCGAACAGGATAAGGAGGGAGAAGCTTGAATAAATTAATTCGCTTCCTGCCTGCCGGCAGGCAGGCGCTCATTAATTTATCCGGCTCCGGCTTCGTCGTAGCACCCTTGTTCAGTGATTAACCTGAAATTGTACCCTTTCCGAGACGCAGGAGAGAGTATTTGCTATAATAGGTGAGAAACTGGCGGGTGTAGCACAATGGTAGTGCTCCGGCTTCCCAAGCCGACTACGAGGGTTCGATTCCCTTCACCCGCTCCAAAAACAATCTTAGGCGGGATATTTATCGAGGGTGGTTAAATAAAAGGGTTCTCAGTCACCCCGCTGAACGCGGGGTGCCTGATCTCCGTCAGGCGAGTTGACCTGCCGGACAGGCGGCACCGCCGGAGGCGGTGACGGAGATTCCCTTCACCCGCTCCAACTTCAAGGTCACGGTTACGGTGACGAAGCCCTGCCTGCCCCGGTGAACATCGGGGTTTCGGTAACGGTAACGGTGACGTAAATGACGGGTAAGAAGAGGATAACGAGCTTCAAAGACCTGGACGCATACCAGAATACATATCAGGCTGCGTCAAAGTTGCCATGCTTGTCAAAATGGATGGGATGGCGGAATGGCTGTCTTCTTCGCAATTGCGACTATGCTGAGGCCGAATGGCAATGAGATTTTCCTCAGGAGAAATCTCTCCAGGCCCATAGCTGCCGCAAGGGCATTATTGAGGATTTGCGGCGGGATCCAGAAATCCGTTTTGTATTGTTTCCCTCTCCTGAATGGCATGATCGCTTTCCTGGTCAAACGGACGATAAGAGCAGGCAGATATAAGATCGTATTGAATCGGGAGATATAGATGATTTTAAAGCCGGCCTTTCGAAGCTCTTGCTCGAGCAGGCGTCGATTGTACCTTTTTATATGGCCGAAAGCGAGGTCATGTTCGCTGAAGAACCATTGACCGGCCGGGACCGTCACAAGGAGGGTCACTCTATCTGTTAAAGAGCGGTTAATTTGTTTGAGGAAGCGAACGGGATCTCGGAGATGCTCTAAAAGGTCGAGGAGTAGAATTCCATCGACCTCTTGGGTCATGTTTCCCATGACATCGAGTCTGTCGCCCAGGAATACGGGACACCCTGTTTTTCTTCTCGCTATATTTGCAGCGCGGGGTGAGATCTCCGTCCCGATCGCTCTGTAGTATTTTCTTAACTGAGCGAGGTTCCCACCCGTTCCACACCCCACCTCCACGACGGTGAGGCCCTTGTTACGGGGCAGGTAGAAGGAAAGTCGGTCCAGGATAATTTTTCTTCTTGCAAGGAACCACCAATGTCGATCCTCTATTTCGCGGTGGAGCTCGTATCTGAGCTCTGGCATCTCGCTCATGGGATGGGCTAGATTTCCTCTGCAATGAAGCTGTGGGGCCGTCGTTTGACCTCGGTGTATACGTGTCCCAGATAGCACCCGATAATGCTGATATAGAGTGATAGGAACCCGCCGAGCCCTACCAGGAGGGTGCTGTAGGTAGCCCATCCCGGTATCGCCATGTCGGTAAAAACGCGGGTGTAAACGATGCCCAGAATGACGATCAAGCTGAGCATCAGACTGAGGAGCCCGACGACCAGTCCGAACTGGAGGGGGGCGCTGGAGAAGGATGTTATGCTGGTTATAGCCAATTGCAAGAGTTTCAGGAGGGACTGCCGTGGAACGGTGTCGTACCGCTTGTTCCTCGAATACCGGACCTCTTCCTGGCGGAATCCCACCCAGGAGCGAAGCCCGGGGATGTAACGAACTCTCTCTGGAAGGGTGTTGATCAACTGAACGATCCGACTGTCGAGTAGGCAGAATAAGCCTGACTGGGGAACCATGGGAGGTGAGGAGAGGCGGCTGAAGAGGTAGTAGAATAACTTAAAAAGGATCTTCTTAGGGACGCTTACCTTTCTCCCTTCTTTAACCGTGTAAACAATCTCCGCTCCGTTCCGCCACTTCTGAAAGAGCTCCGGTATGAGCTCGGGAGGGTCCTCAAGGTCGCCATCAATGATGACGACCGCGCGGCCCCTCGCCCTCTCAAGGGCCGTGGTGACGGCAGCCTGAAGCCCGAAGTTGCGCGAATGGCGGACGCCTCGAAGGAATGGTTTCTGTTGAGCCAGTCTATTTATCTTTCCCCAGGTCTCGTCCCTGCTGCCGTCGTCGACAATGAGAATCTCAAAATTGGTCGTGCAGCTTGCGGCAGCCCGGGCACAGCGTTCCACGAACTCATCGATAACGCCTTCTTCGCACCACATGGGTGCGCATATTGATAGTTCTAAATCGGTCGGCCCGGTCCTGAGGGGCGACAGACATATGGGGCAATTGCGGGCTACAGATCCGCTGGAGACAGCAAAATCTTCCCCGCACTTTTTGCATGTGTGGATTTTCATGAGATGCTCTGGGCAAACTTTAACATTGATGATCGAGTACAGCCAAGGATTTAAGTTAATCTAAATATGCTTTTTTTGTATAATCAAGCGCAATACTATAAGATTATTGAAAAATAAGGTAAATGCTCGGATAAGTTGGCCCAAAGCCGATGGAGCGCTTACAGTGCCTATTTTTGAATATAAGTGCAACAAATGTGGGAAGAGCTTCGAGATTCTTATCAGGGGGAGCGAACGGCCTCGCTGCCCGGCTTGCGGGAGCGGCAAGCTGACAAAGAAGTTTTCGAAGTTCGGTTTTAAATCCGGGAACAGGGTCGTAACATCGGCGGGGGCTGCTTCGTGCTCCACGTGTGCGCCTTCGCCCGGCCAGTGCACAACCTGCAGGTAGCCATGCATATCATATGGGCGCCATGGAGAGTGAAGTACATCCTCGGGGGGGCCGGGGACGGCTGTATCTTCTGCGATAAGCTGAAGGAGAATAAGGACCCGGAGAACCATATCCTCTTCCGGGGGAAGAAGTCCTTCTGCCTACTCAACGCCTACCCGTATAACAGCGGTCATGTGATGGTGGCCCCCTACAGCCACGTGGGGGAGCTGGAGCTCCTCGATGATGAAGAACTCCTTGACCTGATGAAGGTCACGCGGATGGCCATGAAGGCCCTTAACGCCGCTTTGAAGCCGGACGGCTTCAACATCGGTATAAACGTCGGCAGGGTCGCGGGAGCCGGCATCACCGACCACGTTCACGTCCATATCGTCCCCAGGTGGGGCGGCGACACGAACTTCATGCCGGTGACGGCAGGTACGAAGGTTATTCCCCAGTCACTCGACGGAATGTACGAAACGCTCATCAAAGAATTTGCTTCTTGACCCTACTGCGCTGACAGTAGCCACGACCGTCCTTTTTTAACTCTTGCTCTTCGGCTTTTCATATGTGAATAGAGAAAGAATCGGGAAAAGAATTAAACTTCCTGCGATGTTTTACCGTTTAAAAAAGTGTGGCCGGAATGTGTCCTGAAGAGAAAAAGCTTATTGCAGATTTCCAGGGCGGTGACGGCGGCGCCTTCGACAAGATCTTTGAGATGTACCGGGAGAGAGCCTACCGGGCAGCGTACGCATGGACCCGGAACAGGGATGACGCCCTCGATATCGTCCAGGAGGCGTTCATAAAACTCTACAAGGTCCTGGGGCGGTGGAAACCCAGGGCTTCGGTCTACACATGGCTCTACAGGGTGATTATTAACCTCTCGATAGACAGGGGACGCAAAAAGACCCGCCGCAGGGAGGTCCGCACGGGAGATATTGTGCCCGAGGAGAGGGACGAGAGGCTTATCTCCCGGGATATCGGCGGGTTCGAGAGCGTCGCGAGGGAAGAGACGAGGACCTTCATAAGACGGGCGGTCTCTTCGCTTCCACCGAAACAGAGGGCCGCTTTGATATTGAAATATTTCGAGGGGTTGACTATAGCCGAGATCGCCGTAATCCAGGGCTGCTCCCAGGGGGCAATCAAGGCGAACCTGTTCCATGCGGTCAACAAGCTCAGAATAATACTTAAAAAAAATGGAACCACGGATTATGCGGATTGAACGGATTAAAATCCAGGAACCAGAACGTATTATTTATTTATTCAGTCTAATCCGCCAAATTAATTTAATCGTATAGGAATTTGTTATTTAGACTAGCCACAAAGGCACGAAGACACGAAGAAAAGCTAATAATAATTATTCTTTGTGTCTTAGTGGCAAAAGTCCCCGGCGAAGCCGGGATAAGTGCTTAAAAGGAGTGAGAGGAGAGAAAAATGAGATGTTCTAAATTCAGAAAGGCTGTTCTCCCGCTGGCGATGGAGACCGGGGACGAGAGGGAGCTGGCTCTTCGCCTGGAGAGGACGGATGTGAAATTGAGGTCCCACCTCGACTCATGTGAAGAGTGCAGGAGCTACCTCCGGTCGTGCCGGGAGACTCTCGCCGGCCTGAGCGTCCTGGAAGCGGATCAGCCCGGCGAACGGAAATGGTCGGAGGTGCGGGACGCGATCCATGAGGCAGTGCGGCAGAAGGCCCCTGTTTACGGGGTGGCGTGGCCGTCGTTGTCCCGGGTGTCGTGGGCAAGGGCAGGTGCCATCGCGGCCGTGGCCCTCATCATCTCCGCGGTCAGCTTTGTGTATTTCAGGCCCGGGCCGCTCGATGAATCGCTTCCGCGGGCATTGCGGGTGGCCGGCGCCCCGGGCGGCGAGGAGGCGGATCTGGCATTTCTCGATGAATTGGAGGTGACAGACAGGGAATACGATGAGCTTATTTCCGAGATAGATGAGTTAATGCGTGAAATAGACACGGCGTATGCCCAGCTTGACATCGGTACGGGGGAGGTGTCGCTGGACAAAGGGCGCTTTGAGAATATCCCCACATAATTAACATATTTATCAAAACCACTGAGGACACTGAGAAATAATGCCTAGGAAGAATAAGAAACCGCTGATTAGGCGGATTAAGCGGATTTTATTAGCTGTAGTTTAATAGTGAATACATACCAATTCAGAGGCTTCAGTGTTTTAATTTTTTCATGCAAGGAGGAAATCGTGAAAATATGGTTGATTGCTTTTACTGTCGTTGCTTTCGGGCTCACAGCCTGCTCCGGCCAGCCGGTCGATCCCGCTGATGTAGAGGAGGAGGGGTGCATTCCTTTCGAGGGGGGGGCGCTCATGGAGCAAGGGCGGGGACCTGTAGGTTCTGCCGGTTTGCCGGGACGGCCGGGGCGCATGAGGGGAGCCACGGGAAGGAGGAGGCCGAAGAAAAGGGGGTTCAGGGAGAATTTCAAGGCCGTCAAGGCGGAGTTCGACCTTCTGAAAAGGGAGATTGACGAGAATACGCGGAAGCTGAGGGATCTGCGGGAACAACTTTCTTCCGCGCGGGACGGGTTGGAAGAAGCCAGGATCAAGAACGAGATGCGCAGAATTGTCGAAAAGCTCTCTCAATATGAGATTCTTCTGGCCGAGAAGAAGGTAGAGGTTTCCAAGAAGGCCATGGATCGCGCTTTAGACAGGTATACCAGATCAGAGGTTGAGCTCGAGCAGGCCCGGAGGAGATCGAGGCACCGCCTTAAGTGGCTCGAGAAACGGTCAGAAGAGGAAACATCCCCCTGCCGGGATGCTCCCAGATAAATTAGCTTATTTCCTGCCTGTTAGCAGGCAGGAAGTAAGCTAATTTATTGCCGGATAAGCAAACAATACCGCCCGTGCCCTGTTTGCTTTTCTTCTTTCTTTTTTGATATACTCCATCCGCAGCGGCGGGGTTATATCCATGAATATTAATGAAGAGAGGCTTATCGAGAGATTCCTTGAGCTCGTAGAAATAGACGGGCCGTCGAAGAAGGAGAGGAAGGTTGCCGATTATATAAAGAAATGTCTCGAGAAGACGGCCGATGAGGTTGTCGAGGACGACGCGGGTCCGAAAACAGGGGGGAACTCAGGCAATATCGTGGCCAGGGTTCACGGCGCCGAATCTGCCCCGCCGATAATATTTTCCGCCCACATCGACACGATATCCTCCACCGGGGGGGTTGATCCGAGGATAGTGGATGGCTACATAAAGAGCTGCGGAAAAACGATCCTCGGCGCCGATGACAGGGCAGCCGTGGCCGCGATGCTCGAGATGGCCGAAGTTCTGAAAGAGGAGGGGTTGGATCATCCTCCCCTGGAGCTCCTCTTCACCGTGGGCGAGGAGGTGGGGCTGAGCGGGATAAAGGCACTGGACGACAGTATTCTCAAGGGCCGTACGGCCTACGTTCTCGACAGCGATCAGCCCCCGGGAACAATTATCAACAGGGGGCCCTTCGGGGAGAAGCTGCTTGTGGAGATAAAGGGGAGGGCTGCGCATGCCGGCGCCGAGCCGGAGAAAGGCATAGACGCCATAGTGCTTGCAAGCCGGGCCATCGCGAGGATGAGGCTGGGTCGCGTTTCTGAAGATGTCAGGGCCAACATAGGACTTATTTCGGGCGGTATTGCCACGAATATCGTTCCTCCCTCCGTGTCGATCCAGGGCGAGGCGAGGGGTTATTCGCAGGAAGCGGTAATGGAGCAGGTGGAGCATATGTGGAAGTGTTTCGAGGAAGAGGCGTTCGCCGCCGGGGCGGAGGTTGACTTCAGGAATTCGAGAGATTACGATGGCTTCTTTATAAGCGAGGAGAAAACCATATTTCGCCTGGCCGCCGCCGCCGCGGAGAGCGCCGGCCTCGATGTCGCGGCGGGCTCCTCGTGCGGCGCCAGCGACGGCAATTTCCTTAACGCCCGGGGAATCGAGGCGGTAGTGCTGGGCATAGGCTACGAGGGGGCCCATACAGTGGACGAGAGGATAGCCGTTTCCAGTCTTGTCTCCTGTTGCCGCTGGATAGTTCACATCGCCCGTTGTTGTCACGATTCGCGTGGTTGAATATTCTAGGACTTGGGGACTGTGTTAAGATTCTGACAATAGGACAATAGAAGATCAAAGGAGGAAGCAATGGCAGACAAGCCCGCGTCGAAGGTTGAACAGAAGATATGCGATGACTGCATCATGAGGAAGAACTGCGAGTATATCCCTGATGAGTACGAGCTCATCCGCTGTATGGATAAGGTTACGGAGAAGAAATCAACCTCTCCTGAAAAAGAAAAAGGAGAGTGAACGTCCGGCAACGTTAGTTCCGGTGATCGGATAATGCTTGATTCAAGTGTCCTTGTACTGAACAGGTTGTGGCAGGCGGTAAACCTGTGCCCGGCGAAAAGGGCCTTCTGCCTCCTGTACATGGACCACGCCCATGTCGTCATGGAGATAGAAGGGACATTCGACACGTTCGACTTCCGGAAGTGGAGGAAGCTCTCCGAGCATGCGGATGGCGATGAGGTTATCCACACGGTTGATTTTAAGCTTTTAATCCCGCACGTGGTCGTCCTTCGTTACTACGACAGGCTGCCCCGCATAGAGGTAAAGTTCAGCCGGGAAAACGTCTTTCGCCGCGACCGGGATACGTGCCAGTATTGCGGCAGGCGTCTCCCGAAGAAAGACCTCAATATCGATCATGTTTTTCCCAGGCACCTTGGTGGTGAGACGACATGGGAAAATGTCGTATGCAGCTGTATCGAGTGTAACTTCGGTAAGGCGCACAGGATGCTGGGCCAGGTGAAGATGCGCCTGATAAGGCAGCCCAAGAAGCCCTTCTGGCAGCCTTTCTGGAGCGGAGGGTTCGATGCCAGCAGGCCCAAGAGCTGGAGCCATTTCCTGGGGCTGAACGGCGATGAGGTCCAGATCGGCGATGGAGCAGGTTCTCGACGGTAAACTGGGGAGGCTTCGGGCCCTGATAAGCGGCTACGGCAGCCTCATCGTTGCTTTCTCCGGTGGTGTGGACAGCACCCTCCTCCTGAAGGTTGCACACGATACACTCGGAGAAAAAGCTGCTGCCGTAACTGCCAGGTTGAAATCATTCCCGGAGAGGGAGTACGAGGCGGCGAAATCAATCGCCCGGAATATCGGCGCGCGCCACATAACGGTTGATTCGGAGTGCCTGGGCATAGAGGGGTTCCGGATGAATCTCCCCGACAGGTGTTACTTCTGTAAGAAGGAGATCTTCGGCAAGCTCATGGAGATTGCCCGCGCGGAGGGAATACGCTTTGTCGCGGACGGCGATAGCTGCGACGACCTCAAAGATTACAGGCCGGGCTCGAAGGCGGCTGCCGAACTGGGCGTCGTCTCACCCCTGCGGGAAGCGTGCCTTTCGAAGGAAGATATCAGGGCCCTCTCGAAAGAGCTGGGACTCTCCACGTGGGATAAGCCGCCGTTTGCCTGCCTCGCTTCAAGGTTCCCCTGCGGCACGGAGATAACGGAGGAGGCCCTCGATACGGTGAACAGGGCGGAGCAGGTCCTCCTTGACCTGGGATTCAGGCAGGTGAGGGTGCGGCACTACGGCACAATGGCCAGGATAGAGGTTGGAGCAGACGAGGTGGAGCGCTTCTTCGGGAGAGGAATGAAGGACGGCATAGTAAGGGCGCTGAAGGAACTCGGTTACAGGCACGTCTGCCTGGACCTGGAGGGCTACCGGACGGGAAGCATGAATGAGACATTAGGGTTGCGAGACGAGAAGAATAGGTAAAAAAGCAGACATTCGTAATCTTACTCGTACTCGTAATCGGTTATAGTATTAACGACATAAAGGGAATGACGAGTAGGAGTACGAGTACGATTACGAGTAAGAGTAGAAGCGCAACTATGATATAAGAAGACTGGAGGAGCGGGGACTGGTGAAGACGTACGGCATGGGGGCTATGTGGGTCGAGGAGTCGGAGGACCTCATCGTCCATCACACCCGTGAAGTCATCCCAGGGCTGATCGTGACGGGTATGGCCGTCTCGACTACGTTCGGGCTTCCCCGCATGGGGCCCACTTTCGGCGGCATGCTCCTCTCCGGCCGCGAGGGCGCCAAACTTGCCATGAAGAAGCTTGGCATAAAAATAGTTTAAGGTTGCTGCTTCTTCTTTAGCTCTTTGTGGCCCTTGCTGTTCTTCAATCATTTTTTCATACAGGTTCATATGCTAATTCGTGGATAATCATTTTTCTTTCGAACTGTGGTGAAATAGCCGACTTGATGATATGGAACAAGCTCGCTTGAAGGAAATAAATCTCGGTATCGATATCGGCTCGGTGAGCGTCAATGTAGCCGTCCTTGCGCCTGACGGGGATATGGTTGACGAGCGTTATATCCGGCACAGGGGCCGGCCTTTTACCGTCGCCCTGGAGGCCCTCCGGGAGGTGATTTCCCGTTACGGAGAGGGGGCCGTCCGGCACGTGGCGATGACGGGCTCGGGCGGCCGCAAGGTGGCGGAGGCGCTGTCGGTTCCCTATGTCAACGAGATCGTGGCCCAGGCAAAGGCGGCCGAGGCGATCCAGCCGGAGGCGAGGACGATCATCGAGATCGGCGGCGAGGACTCCAAGCTGATCAACCTGAAGAGCGAAGACGGCGGGCTGGCGGTGGAGGATTTCGCGATGAACACGATATGCGCCGCCGGGACCGGATCGTTCCTGGACCAGCAGGCGAGCCGCCTCAACCTCTCCATCGAGGACGAGTTCGGAAAACTGGCCCTGAAGTCGAAGAACCCCCCGCGCATAGCAGGCCGCTGCTCGGTCTTCGCCAAGACCGATATGATCCACCTCCAGCAGCAGGCCACGCCGGATTACGACATCGTTGCCGGCCTGTGCTACGCGATGGCGAGAAATTTCAAGAGCAATCTCGGCCGCGGCATGGACTTCGTCAAGCCCGTGGCCTTCCACGGCGGCGTCGCGGCAAACATCGGTGTCGTCAAGGCACTCAAGGATGTATTCGACCTGAAAGACGGAGAGCTTATCGTCCCTCACCACCACGCCTCCATGGGGGCCATAGGTGCCGCCCTCGAAGCCGCAGAGAAGGGTTTCTCCACGGGCGGTTTGTCCATGGAGGGGCTGGAGAGGGCAGGAAGGGAGCTCGCGTCGATGAAGGAGATTGATTACCGTCTGGAGCCCCTCTCCTCCGGTGTGGAGGAGGTGAAAGAGAGGCTGTCCACGGGCCGGGCAGTGGCCGGCATGGACGTGTACCTGGGAATTGACGTGGGCTCCATCAGCACGAACGTGGTCGCGATAGACGCGGAGGGCGGACTACTGGCGAAAAGCTATCTCATGACGTCCGGGCGTCCCCTCGATGCGGTTAAGAAGGGGCTGGCCGAGGTTCATGAGAGACTCGGCGTGCAGGTGAACGTGAGAGGGGTGGGGAGCACGGGCTCCGGGCGGTACCTCACAGGGGACTTCGTCGGAGCGGACGTGGTGAGGAATGAGATAACCGCCCAGGCGCGGGCGGCGATCGCCATCGACCCGGATGTCGACACGGTCTTCGAGATCGGCGGGCAGGACTCCAAATACATAAGCCTGGCCGGCGGCGTCGTGATAGATTTCGAGATGAACCACGCCTGTGCCGCCGGGACGGGATCGTATCTCGAGGAGCAGGCGGAGAAGCTGGGCATCGACATCAAGGCCGAGTTCGGCGACCTGGCACTGAAAAGCCGCTTTCCGGTAAGGCTGGGAGAGCGCTGCACCGTTTTCATGGAGTCCGACGTCGTTCACTATCAGCAGGCGGGGGCCTCCATCGACGAGCTGGTGGGAGGCCTCTCCTATTCCATAGTCCGCAATTACCTGAACAGGGTGGTTGGCAAACGGATGGTGGGCGAGAGGATTTTATTCCAGGGGGGGGTGGCAGCGAACAGAGGCGTGGTCGCCGCCTTCAACAAGGTCGTGGGCAAGACCGTTGTTGTTCCCCCTCACCACGAGGTGACGGGCGCCATAGGCGTTGCCCTCCTCGCGAGGGAGCATGCCGGGTCTTCAGCGGGGGATTTCAGGAGCGGTTTCCGCGGGTTTCAACTCGCCTCCCGGAAGTACGCTCTCAAATCGTTCACCTGCTCCCACTGCCCGAACATGTGCGAGGTGAAAGAGGTTGTCATCGAGGGCGAGCAGCCCCTGTACTACGGGAGCAGGTGCGACCGCTACAACATAAAAAAGGTGAAGAGGGATAACACCATTCCCGACCTTTTCCTCGAGAGGGAGGCCATTCTGGAGGGCTATCTAAAGGCCCCCTATAACTACAACGGGATCGACATAGGCATTCCGAGGGCCCTCTTCTTCCATGAATACATGCCTTTCTGGGCTACGTTCTTTTCCTCCCTGGGCTTCAGGGTCGTGCTGTCCCGTCGAACAAACAAGACCGTGATAAAGAGGGGCGTCGAGTCGGTCCTCTCCGAGACATGCTTCCCCGTCAAGGCCGCCCACGGCCACGTGATCGATCTCGTGGAGAAGGGGATAAAGCACATATTTATTCCCAGCATTATCACGAGCACCAGGGACGATCAAAGACAGGAGAGAAATTTCTTTTGCCCCTATGTCCAGACGATACCCTATCTTGTGAGCGTCGCGCTTCGCGTGGAGCTTTCGGGGAGTACGTTGATACGACCGGTCATCTACCTCGACAGGGACAGGGAGGAGAT
The DNA here is from genome assembly GCA_030765135.1 of Candidatus Tritonobacter lacicola. Lineage (GTDB taxonomy): Bacteria > Auribacterota > Tritonobacteria > Tritonobacterales > Tritonobacteraceae > Tritonobacter > Tritonobacter lacicola. The sequence goes on from JAVCDC010000080.1 coordinate 53,773, forward strand.
GGTCAGCGCCCTCTTAGGGTGCCTGGAGCCGTACGGGGTGTCCGGGAAGGACGTGGCCGGGGCCGTGGACATGGCCTGGGACTCGCAGAACGAATTCAACCGGCGGCTGAAGGAGAGGGGACGGGAGGTCCTTGCCGGCTTGCAGTCCGGGGAGAGGGCGTGTGTTATCGTAAGCAGGGCCTACAACGGCTGCGACCCGGAAATCAACCTTGACCTTCCGGGGAAGCTGCGCGATCTGGGTGTGATGGCAATACCCATGGATTTTCTCGAGATAGATGCCCGGGGCGATGAGGACCACTGGGACAACATGTTCTGGAAGTACGGCCAGCGGATACTCAAGGCCGCCGGCATCATCAACCGGGACGAGCGCATCAACGCCGTCTATCTCTCCAACTTCGGTTGCGGACCTGATTCCTTTCTTACCACCTTCTTCAGGAAGGCGATGGGGGGGAAGCCGTTCCTGCAGCTGGAGATCGACGAGCACAGCGCCGATGCGGGCATTAGAACACGTTGCGAGGCTTTTCTGGACAGCATGAAGAACGTCGACGGCAGGAAAGCATGGCCCTTTTCACCGGCCTCGTTTTTCGTGAAGAAGAGCGTCGATGGACGGATACTGTTTATCCCCCATATGTGCGAGCATGCCCATGGCCTGGCGGCGGCGTTCAGGACATCCGGCATAGACGCGAGGGTCATGCCGCCTTCCGACGAAGAGAGCCTCGAGCTCGGCAGGAGATACACGGTGGGGAAGGAGTGCTTTCCGGCCATCATCACCACCGGCGACATGCTGAGACAGATTTCCTCGCCCGATTTCGACCCTTCGGCCAGCGCGTTCTTCATGCCGTCGGGAACGGGTCCCTGCCGGTTCGGCCAGTACAATACACTGCACAAAATCATTCTCACCGACCTCGGGTTCGGGGATGTGCCGGTGATGTCTCTGAACCAGGGCAGAAAGTTCTACGAGGATTTTAAAGATTTGAAATCGGACCCCAGCAGAAACGCCTGGCACGCTATCCTATCGTCGGACCTCATCACGAAGGCCCTCCACGCGATCAGACCTTACGAGACGGAGAAGGGCCTGGCCGACAGGGTGCACGAGGAGGCTATTGCCAGGATCTGCTACGGGATCATGAACGGCAGGACCTTCGCCGCCGTGAGGGAGTGCGCGAACATGTTCAGGGAGATCCCGACGGATGGCAGGGGCTCAAGGCCCCTGGTCGCCGTGGTCGGGGAGATTTTTGTCAGGCAGCATGTGTTCAGTAACAACGATCTCATCCGCCAGCTGGAGGGGCAGGGAGCGGAGGTCGTCCTATCGAGCTTCGCCGAGTGGATCTACTACATCAACTTCACCGGGATGAGGCAGAACAGGGAGTTCGGGGACTACCGCCACTATTTCCAGACGCGCGTAAAGGACACGGTGGAGCTTGTTGACGAGATGCGGATGTCCAGGTATTTCCGCGGTCTCTTCAGCCCCCTCCGCGAGACGAGGCCGCGGAAATACCTGGATCTCAGCAACAGGTACATCCACGACTCGTTCGAGGGAGAGACGACCGTCACGCTGGGCAAGTCGATCGAGTCTTACCACGAGGGGACCTCCGGCATCGTAAACGTGATGCCTTTTACGTGCATGCCAGGCACCATCGTGAGCGGCATGCTCAAGCAGTTCCGGGCGGACCACGATTCCATCCCGGTAATATCCATCGCCTACGAGGGGCAAAAAGAGATGGGGGCGGTGACCAGGCTCGAGGCCTTCATGCACCAGGTGCGCGAGTATCACCGTTCCCGCGAGGGCGCGGGGCGCCGACCTTGAATAGTCAGGTTGTTATCGGCGAGTGGTCACCGCTGCACGGGACATAGACGATGGATGCCATAGTTACGATTAAGAGTACGAGGATGTGCCGATTGCCGTATTTACTTGCCAGCTTTTTGATCAGCACTGCTTTACTCCTTCCCCTGCAAGCCCAAGGGCGGATAGAGATCATTTTAATGGGGCAGACCAGGGGGTTGAGGCCGCCCCCCCTGGGCGACGAGAACTGGTTCTGCGGAACTCCCTTCGGCCACACGGCGCTCTACATAGAGAGCGCCTGCCCCGATGATGAAAGGGTCGTCCGCCAGTGCCGCGAGGGGGAGAGGGGCGGCCTGGTGCTCACGGTCGACAAGCAGTTGAAGGATACCTTCTTTACAGCAGTCCCGCGGGAAGAGTTTTTCTACGGACCGCTCGATCCGGATGCCCTGCCTGCCTCGGTCAGCAGGGAAGATATCAAGGAAGCCTTCGATATTTTTAACGATAAATACGGCTTCCTTTACAAGAAGGGGCCCGGAATCTCGGGATTCGGCCAGGATTACGGCATACTCTATATCAGGAAGGCGTGGGGCATCGTGTACCCCACCACTAAAGAGGAGGAGGCGAGGATCATCGAGTACTGGCGGGACCACGTGCGCGACGAGTTCTACCCGGTAGCCAACAACTGCGCCTCGACCATAACGGAGTCACTGAACAACGCGGGCCTGGGCTTCCACACGTTTATCCGCCGCCGTGCCTCCTACAACGCTTTTATTTACGCGATCAAAAAGCTCCTCCTTGCGGGGGCGGGGGCGAGGGCGCCTGACGGGAATTACTTAAGGAGAGAAGGAGCTTATGTCACGGAATACAGCCAGCTCAAATCCAAGGCTGTTATCTCCTCGAACAGGCCGTTCAACGTTTACACACTGCGCAACCTCGAATATCTTGTCTGGCTCTCCCCGAAGGGAGAACCATCTCTCCCAAGCGACAAGCCAATCAACTACAGTGAATACCCGGCGGGGAATGAGGTCGCTCTTACGAACCCGGCCAGGGGTTTTCTGTCAAGCCGTCCCCGGTGGCTCCTGTCAAAGCCCGACGAGTTCATCAGGCTCTGGATACAGTCGGTCAAGGGTGTATGGTATCTCATCAATCCCGTGAAGGGCATTTAGTTTGAGCTTCGATTTTAATGGAACTTTATGACATGATCAGGTGTCTTATTAATGGATTGGTAAGTACCTAGAAGGAAATTGCTATGGAATGGGCTAAGAAGATATTGGGCGTATTGTTAGTGATTGTAGTGGCGGGAACGGTATGGTCTGAGGAGAAGCCGGCTGTAAAGGCCGGGAACGATCGTGCCGTGGTTGTGAAGGGGAACAACGAGTTCGCCTTCGACCTCTACGCGAAGCTGCGCGGAAGGGAGGGGAACCTTTTTCTCTCTCCCTTCAGCATCTCGACGGCGCTGGCGATGACATACGCCGGGGCGCGTGGCGGGACGGAGGCACAGATGGCAAAGGCCCTTCATCTCACGCTGCCGGGTGAAGAGCTGCATTCCGCCTTCGCCGGACTGATACGGGGTCTGGATGAGGATAAAAAAGGGCGGGGCTACGAGCTCGTCGTCGCCAACGCCCTGTGGGGACAGAAGGGCTACGGTTTTCTCAAGGAATACCTGGATTTAACAAGGTCCTGTTATGGAGCAGGTCTCCACGAGGTTGATTTCGAGAAGGCCGCGGAGGCCGCGCGGAAGTCCATCAATGCCTGGGTCGAGAAAAAAACCAAAGATAAGATCAAGGACCTTATAAAGCCCGGCGTGCTGTCCTCCCTCACGCGGCTTGTCCTGACAAACGCAATCTACTTCAAGGGCCAGTGGGCTTCACGGTTCAAGGAGGAAGCGACGAAGGACGGGCCGTTCACGCTCTCCTCCGGCAAGAAGGTTACCGTCCCCATGATGAACCAAACGGAGGAGTTCGGTTATATGGAGGACGGGTATATGCAGGCCCTGGAGCTTCCCTATATCGGTGACAGGTTGTCCATGGTTGTCTTACTGCCGAAGAAGGTAGATGGTATGGCGGTCCTCGAGAAATCTCTCACGGCGAAAAACCTGTCACAGTGGCTGTCGCGATTGCATAAGCGGAAGGTCGTCGTCGCATTGCCGAGGTTTAAGTTCACCTCGGAGTTCGGCCTGGCAGATGTACTCAAGTCGATGGGAATGACCGACGCCTTCTCCCTGCCGCCCGCCGACTTCTCTGGAATGGACGGAAAGAAGGACCTCTTTATCTCTGCCGTTATCCACAAGGCGTTCGTCGATGTGAACGAGGAGGGGACTGAGGCCGCCGCGGCCACCGCTGTTGTGATGAAATTGGAAGCCGCAATGCCGGAGCCGGTCCCAGTATTCCGGGCCGACCACCCTTTCCTTTTCATCATCCGCGACACAAAGACCGGCAGCATCCTCTTCATGGGACGCATGATTGACCCATCTTGAGGATGCTCAACTGCCCCGGATACAAAGGCCGAACAGTAGGTCAGGGATGAAACTCCGGGGGCAGCTAATAACCAAGTAACAAGAAACAAACACCAAACAATGCCCAATATTCAATAACCGGTCTCCAAACGGAATCTACTTCTATCTGGAGAAATTAATTACCGGGTTTGGTTATTTGAATTTGGAGTTTGTGATTTGTTCGGTTATTGTTACTTGTATCTTGGTGTTTGATCTATAGTTTCGAGTAGTCCACGACCTCCACCCCTTTAGGGGCTTTGAACTTGAAGAAGCTGTCCTTGATCGGCGGGTTGATGGAGATGTTCGTGAACTCGAAGACGGTCGTGTCCTTCGACCTCTCGAACTGCTCGGTCCTGACGGGGACCATTTTTTCACGGTCCAGCCAGACGCGTATTTTTTCCAGGACGTTCGCTATCTCCTTGTTCCTGGGGAAGAAGTCCAGGACGAAGGCGCCGCCTTCATCCTCGCTGACCAGGCTGATTGCGAAGTTTTTCTTGAGCTCCGATGCAGGTACGCCGAATCCTATAAGGAGCGTCGATATCTTGTAGTCCCTGCCCAGGTCAATCTTCTGTATCTGCTTGATGTCGGGGATGTACGTCCAGGCGACGCCGTCGTTGAGGTATACCTCGTTCGAGTCGGGTGGGGCGTAGTGCCATGCCATCTTCCCGCCTTTTTTATAGTATATCCTGCCCCTGGATTCCTGCTTATCATCGAAGAGTGAGAAGCGTTTGACCTGTGTGAAGTCCGCCGTGAGGGTCTCTATCTTACCGCCCTTCTCCTCCATCAGGGCGAGGACCCTGTCCAGCTGATCGCCGTATGAAGGTACGGCAAAGGATATAAGGATCAAGCAGAGGGACTGGAATAAGACCTTTTTCATAACTTATTATATCAGGCCGGCTTTCTCCTGGAAAAGCAGCCTTTTTTCTGAAGAAGCTTGAGAAGGCCCGCCAGGGCGGAAGCCGCCACGATGGCCAGGAGGGCCTTCCATCCCGGTTTCCATTCGTAGCCGATCACGGCCAGGATCGCGTACCTGGGCCATCTTCCCACCAGGGAGGCGAAGAAGAATCTCATTTTCGGGTACACGGCCGAGATGGCGAGCATCCTTATGACGTCTATGGGCAGGGGGAGGAAAGAAGCGACGGCTATTGTGATAAAAGGCGCCTTATTGAACCAGCGTACGCTTCTTTCGTGCGTCCTTGTTTGCCGGATTTTATCCACGGGCCTGAACTTGAAGGTGTAGGTGAGGATGTGGTAGTCGTGCATGTTGGCTATGGCCGATGCTATGGCCCCGACGGAGGCGACGAGAAACGTGGCGAAGATGAGCGGGTGGTATGCCTCGGCGAGCATGAGACACGGCGGCGCCGTCGGCAGGGGGCAGAAGGTGGATGCCACGCTCATGTAGAGGAAGAAGTAGATCAGGTTGGAAGGGGTTTCCCCGGCGGCCTGGCCGAGAATAAGGAGAACGGCGCCCATGCCGAGCACCAGGAGGCCGTAAAATATGAACCATTTTTTCAGAGCTTTTACGGCCCTCGATACGTCCGTCCGGTTACAGGAGGGTGTTATCTTTCGGGATTGTGCTTCTGCCGGGGTGCTAACCGCCTGACTGTTGTTCCCGGCCTCCCTGCTTTCTAGCGTCCGGGTTCCGGAACAACGATAAGACATCCGTTCCATCATCCCTTGATCTTTCCGTCCAGCATGTGGAGGACGCGGCCCGCCATGCCCGCTATCTTCTTATTGTGCGTTACGATAATGAGTGTGCGTCCGTTCTCCCTGTTCAGCTTCGTGAGGAGCTCCATGATCCCGCGCGATGTCTTCGAGTCCAGGCTGCCCGTCGGCTCGTCGGCCAGAATGACGGCGGGGTTGCACACGAGGGCCCTTGCTATCGATACCCGCTGCTGCTCGCCGACCGAGAGCTCGTTCGGACGCCTGTCCATCTTGTCCTCCAGGCCCACGAGCTGGAGGTATCGGCATATCTCATCCCCGGCGGCCATTCCGCGAAGCCGTGTCGCTATCCCGAGATTGGCCCGCGCCGTCAGGGTCGGGATGAGGTTGAACTGCTGGAAGACGAAACCGATCGACTTCCTCCTCAGCCCGGTTAGATCCCGGTCCTTGAGATTTTCAGTAGGTATCCCGTTGATGATTACCCTCCCCGATGTGGGCGTGATGAGGGCCCCCAGCAGGTATAGAAGGGTCGACTTGCCGCAGCCGGAGGGACCGACGATTGAGACGTGTTCCCCCTCTTCAATTGACAGTGAAATACCCTGAACGGCTTCGACACTGACATTGCCGGGATGGTAGGTCTTGGCCACGTCCTCGGCTTTAAGGACTGTCTCTTTATTCATACCGCAACGCCTCGATTGGATCCAAGAATGATGCCCGGAGAGCGGGATAGAGCGCGCCGAGAACTCCACCGAGAATTCCCAGCCCACCGGCTATAACGATCCACCCTGTCGATGTCTCTATTGTGAGAAGCGGGTGGGCGAACAGTATCCATCGCGTTGAGAGGAATGAGAGAAGGTATCCGACGAGTACACCCATGGCGCACAGGATGACCGACTCCAGGACGATGCTTCTCATGATGTAGGATCTTGTTGCACCGATGGCCCTCAGGATCCCGATCTCGCGCGTCCTTTCAAGTATTGTGGTATAGAGGGCCAGCAGAATCACCAGGAAGCTTATTATCAAAGCGGCCGAGATTATGGTCCCTATGAATTCATCGAGATAGTCGATGTTACCCTGGAGTGCCTCCGCGTAGGCGGCGACTTCGGTCGGTCGCAGTCCGGGATATCGACCGGCTATCTCTTCGGCTACCGTGGAGACGACATTTTCGTCCCGGCTCGCGCACTTGATGAAGAAGAGCGAAGCTTTATCTTTCTGCTTCAGGAGATCCTGAAGGGCCGGCAGGGGCATGGAGACGCGAGAACCTATTCCCGCCCTGTAGATTCCGCAGATCGTGAACGGCCGCGCCAGGAACGTCACCTCGTCTCCCACCTTGTAGCCCGTCGCCTTCGCGAGCCGCTCGTCAACCATTACCTCATTGTCGTTCGTCCAGTATCTTCCCTTCTTGAGGGATAGGCCCGCGCCGATCCTGTCGAAGCTTTCGAGGTCTATCCCGTAGATGACGTGTATGACGTTGTTTATCGTGGTCGTCCACGTCATGAGGGGCGAGACCCCGGCGACGCCGTCGATCTCCTCGATCTTTCCGGCGTAGGCGACCGGAAGGTTGCCGCTCCTCAATCCCAGGAAGTAGGAGCTCCCGGCCGGCTGAACAATAATGTCCGCGCCGATCCTGACGACCCTCCTCGATGATTCGGATATCACGCCGCTGCAGAGGCCGACGAGGACGAGCAGGAGCGTTATGCCGAGGGCGACCGCGAGTATGCAGATGGCGCTTCGCACCTTGCGTCGCTGCAAGTTGGAAATGGCCAGAGAGATCATTTGTTGACCGGCAGGTCACTGAGGGAGAAGGCCCCGGGGGGGACACTGCCGGCCCTATCGACGGATTTAAGGGATATATCCAGAACTGCCCCGTCCCCGGGCCAGAAGAGGGTTATCTGTGTGGGAGTGGGGGATAGGCCCGGTTCCCCTTTAGTGTAGTCTTGCATCGTCGCCATCATGATGGGAATACCGCTCCCGTCATAGTGCACGAGGCCCGCGATCCGCAGCGATTTATTGTCTATCCATATTTTCTTTTCGAGGTTACAGCCGCTTTCTTCCCGCCCGGCAAGAGATAGTATGTAATACTTCGGCGTGCACTCCAGGAGGATGATTTCGTCGTCTGAAATGGATGGCGCGAAAAGGGAACCCAGTGCCCCGTCAAGGAGCCTGCGGCAGAGGGCCCCTTCACCGGAGCTCCCCGGCCTGGTGAACTCGCCCGTGGAATATGTGTACATGAGAAGCTCATCCCCGTCTGCTGCTGCCTCGAATAGAGTCGGTCCCAGGCTCCTGTATCCCTTGACCCGGAGTTTCCGTGAAGGGTCGGCGATTATGAGCGCGCGGCAGGACCGGGGCCTGGCATCGGGTCCAGCCCAGTAGGTCAGCATTCCCTTGAGTTTCAGGGGGCGTGCCCCCCCGGCCTTTTCGTTAATGACTTGCCGGAGTTCAGATGCGCCCTTCGGCCTGTCGGGGTAGCTCCATCCGCCCGTAACTTCGTGCCTTGCACACCCGCAGATGAGCGAAAAGATGGCGGCCAGAACAGGCGTAAATCTATTTACTATATTGAACTTGTGGCTCATTCGTTGTATATATAAATAAGTATGTCATTATCACCATATAGGACAGTGATTCCTAGGAAAAAAAGATGCTACAGTAGATGCTTAGTACTCTATATTCAGGCTAATTTAATCGTATAGGAATTTGTTATATTTACAGAGGTCCCGGTAGGGATCCCGCCGGAGGGTCTAAGATCCGGCAGTTATTGACGGAAAGTCCCACCGGGACCGGGGTAGGGTGCGTCCCGAAAGCATTCGGGACGGCTACCATATAGTTACGAAGCTAGGGAATTTGATATATTTTAATAAATTTGCGAGCGTAGTGAGCTAATTTATCGAGAGGGAGGTGCAAGAAGTGGGCAACCAGCAGCTTATCAACGGTGTCGATACAAAGGTGTCTTACAGGACGCTCTCAGGAGGCGAGATTACCCCCTTAAAGAAGGGGCTTCCCAAGACGATACAGTCCATATGCCCGGAGTGCATGAACGTTATAGACGCCGAGCTATACCCTGAAGACGGTAAGGTCATGATGAGGAAGTCGTGCCCGAGTCACGGCTCCTGGACGGATATCTACTGGGGCGATGTCGATCTTTATCTACGGGCCGAGAAGTGGTATTTTCACGATGGAAAAGGCCTCTCTAATCCCCAGACGGAGAGCACGGGGAACTGCCCCTTCGAGTGCGGCCTGTGCAATATCCACACGAGCCACACGGGGCTGGGAAACATCGATCTCACCAACAGGTGCAACCTCACATGCCCGATATGTTTCGCCAACGCGAACGTCACGAAGTATGTCTATGAGCCCACGCTTGACCAGGTCCGGGATATGCTTATGGCCTACCGCCGTTGCCTTCCCGTCCCCGGCAGGATTATCCAGTTCTCGGGAGGCGAGCCGACTCTATCGCCCATCTTCCTCGACTCCCTGAGTCTCGCGCGGGAGCTTGGCTTTACCCATATACAGGTAGCAAGCAACGGGTTGAAGTTTGCCGACGAGGGATTTGCCCACGCCGCGGCGGAGGCGGGCCTTCACACGATCTACCTCCAGTTCGACGGTTTAAGCGATGATATCTATAAGGTTACACGTGGAAGAGCCGTCCTGGACGAGAAGCTCAGGGCCATAGAGAACATACGCCGGGCCGGTATGAAGCTCGTCTTCGTAGTCACGGTCGTCAAGGGCCTGAACGACCGGCACGTCGGCGAGATACTGAAGTTCGCGATCGAAAACGTCGACGTTATCGCGGGCATAAGTTTCCAGCCCGTCTGCTTCACGGGAAGGATATCCCGGGAGGAGAGGATGGCGAAGAGGATCACCTTGCCGGATGTCATGAAGGGCCTCTGCGAGCAGACGGGGATAACGAGGCCGACGGATTTCTATCCCGTCTGCTGCTCGGTCCCCTTCTCGAAGATGTTCGGCGCCATCAGGGGCGAGGCCAACATCGAGTTCACGTGCCACCCGCACTGCACGTTATGCACGTATCTCGTCGTCGACCCCCACGGCAGGGCACACTGCTTCAGCAGGTTCCTCGATATGGATGACTTCTTCCACGCCCTATACAGGCTCGCCGATAAGCTGAAGAAGTCCAGGCTCAAATCCCTGGCCAAGGTGAAGACCTTCTACGCCCTGAAAAAATTCTGGCACCAGGAGAGGGCGCCCGAGGGGCTGACCTTCGAGAAGTTCGCCCACACGCTCTCGGGGATAGTGGACAAGAGCGTGGGCCGGGGTGAGGGTGAGAAGAAGACGTACAAGACGCTCATGGTGGGCGGCATGCACTTCATGGACGCCTACAACTACGATCTCGACCGTATCAAGAGATGCGTGATACATTTCGCGACGCCCGAGGGAAAGCTCATATCCTTCTGCTCGTACAACTCGGGACCCACCTACAGGACGGCGACGGAAAGGCGTTTCTCCGTCCCCCTGGATGAGTGGAGGAAGAAACAGGGAGAGGCTGGCGAATAAAGAGAAGCAACCACTGAAAACACTGAGTACACTGAGGAGAATAAATACCTCCGTAAAGTTTCAGTGCTTTCAGTGTCTTCAGTGGTTTACCTTCGCTACGTAAGGTACGTTGACGTGTCCAAGGCACTTTCCGCGACGAGGAAGAAGCTTAAGCTGGTTTCCAGCTTTGTCAGGGGGCGCCCTATCTGGTGCACCTGGCAGGTCACCTACCGGTGTCTCTTCCGCTGCAGGATCTGCGACTACTGGAAAAATCAGCCCGCGGCCGGGTCGGAGCTTTCGCTGGAGGAAATAGCACGGGGCTCTGAGAATATCTCAAGGCTCGGCTCGTTTGTTATATCGATAGGCGGGGGCGAGCCCTTCCTGAGAGATGACCTTCCGGACATCATAAAAGCTCTTTCTCTGCACCACCTTCCCCTGGTCACGACGAACGGTTATCTCATTACAAGGTCACTGGCCCGTGAGGTCTTCCGGTCGGGCCTCTGGGGCGTCAGCGTCTCCTTGGATTACTGCGACCCGGACAGGCACGATGCCCAGAGGGGAGTGAAGGGGGCGTTCGAGAGGGCGCTGAACGCGATCAAAATTTTCTCGGAGGAGAGGCAAAGCCCCCTCCAGAGGGTGAACCTCATGGCCGTCCTTAAGGACGACAACCTGGGCGAAATGGAAGGGCTCATCCGCCTGGCGGAGAAACACGGCGCTTATTTCATGGTCCAGCCTTACTGCGACATAAAGAGCGGAAAGGACGTATACAGGCCGGAGGGGAAGGTTAGCGCCCGTCTTCTCGAACTCAGGAAGAAGCACAAGAATTTTCTATCCAACCCGTTGTTCCTCAGCAGGTTCGATGCCGCGCTCGATGGCGGCGTCCCCGGCTGTGTTGCAGGGAAGGCGTTTTTTAATATAGATAATTACGGCAATGTCGCAATGTGTGTCGAGGCGCTGGATAAGCCCGTTGCCAACATCCTGAAGAACACACCGGAAGAGATAATGGCCGGCTTGAAGACGGCATATAAGGAAAACAGCTGTAGGGCTTGCTGGTACAACTGCCGGGGAGAGGTCGAGTCCCTTTATTCGCTGCGCGGCTTCATCGCGGCCTTACCCACAATCTTCGCCTCCAGCGGCACCCCCTCCGAGTAAGGGTGTACGCGCTCTATTCATTTGTCCTTTGATTCGTACTCGTAATCGTAATCGATTGTAGGGCGCAGGGGATTACGAGTAAGAGTAAGAGGGGGCAGTTTTCATTCCACCCCGGTCAGATACACCGCAAGAAGCGCTGTTTCTCAGGCCTGCAGTGGGATGAGCAGGGGGATGAGTATTCCCAGGGCGATGTAGATGTCGTACTGCCAGCAGTAGCGCGGGAACTCCCAGAATAAAAGATTGCCTATGATGGGCGGCTTGTAGAGTTCGGTGCCGGGCCTCTCAAGCTTATTCTTCGTGTAAAGGATCCTGTGTATGGCTGTAACGTTGGCGAATATCGCCAGCTCCCACATGACTGACGGGATCCTGTTGAAGAGGCCGGCCATAATGATCATGAAGGTCCTCTCGGGCCTCTCCCAGAAGCCGACCGCGCAGTCAATCCCGAATTTTTCCGCCCTGGCCCTGGCATAGCTGGTGAGGATGCTGCCGGCCAGGGCGACGAAAGCCAGGACCATATAGAACTCGCTGCCGATCCGGGAGAAATGGATGATTATACCGGTGAAGAGCGCGATATCCGCGTACCTGTCCATTGTCGAGTCGAGGAAGGAGCCGAATTTCGTCACCCTGTTGAGGACTCTGGCAACCGTGCCGTCCAGGATGTCCATGAAGCCGTCCAATATGATGAAATAAGCGGCCAGCCTGTAACGTCCGAGGGCGAAGCTTATCCCGGCCATGATGCAGAAGACGGTCCCCATGCAGGTGAGGAGATTGGGAGTCGCGCCGATCCCGGCGAGGGTCCTTCCCAGCCAGAGGCGGAACCTGTTTATGATGCGCCGGATGAATTCGGTGTAGGTCATCATGATTGAGCTTGCGTTGGCTAAAGGTACCACACAGCCGGTACATTTTTCAATCTCGGGAGGTACCGGAGGATAAGAGTTGATGAGTTAAATGAGTTAAATGAGTGATCCGAGTAATTCAGAAGGTGTGAAAAAATCTGTTTCAGCGCGTCATTGCGAGGACGCCACACGAAGTGTGGCGGACGAAGCAATCTCAACTGCTTCCAAGGAAAGAGATTGCTTCGCTTCGCTCGCAATGACATTTTTTTCGATTGGTACAATTGCTCAAATAATTTTATTTTTTCACACCTTCTCACGGACTAAGTTGATTGAAACCTTCACCTTTTAACTTTCAACTGTCTTTTCCCCTGTGTCCTCCATAGCTCATTTTTGATAGTATCTTGATGGGATAGGAATTGGTTATGTTTTCAAAGGTAGGGTGCGCCCCGAAAGCATTCGGGACGGCTACCGTATAACTGAAAGGATAACTTGGTAAGGGAGATCCTGGCTGCACAGTGAAGAAGCACACCATTGAAGTGAGGGTCAGGTACGCCGAGACCGACCAGATGGGGATCGTGTATCATACGAACCACTTCGTGTGGTTCGAGGTTGCGCGGACCGAGTTTTTCCGGGCCCTCGGTTTGCCGTATTCGGAGCTTGAAGAGAAAGGATATTTCCTCCCAGTCCTCAAGGCTCACTGCGAATATAAGTCCCACCTCGGGTACGATGACGAGGCGACTGTAACCGCTTTCATAGCCGCGCACAAAGGGACACGGATAAGCTTCCATTACGAGGTAAGGAATAAATCAAGTGGCAAGCTGGTGGCCACCGGCTACACGGTCCACGCTTTCATGAACTCAGATGGCAAGCCCGTAAAGATTCCGGCGGAGGTCTTCAATGCGATAGGGGAGTCGATGGAATGAAAGAGAGCGGAAGCTCAGGCTACCTGGGATGGATTGACGAAGTGGTTTCGGGCGAGCCCGAAAATGATTCATGTAAATGACAGAAAACCGGGCGGCATCTTTCCTTTCATAACCATTGCCGTTATCGTTCTGAACTGCCTGGTCTTGCTCTACGGACTTTCCCTGGGCCCGCGTTTTGAGGCGTTCGTGTATCGCTTTGGCCTGATCCCTTACGAAGTGACCCGCGGCCGGCAGGTGATATTTGTCTGTCGCCACCTGGTAAGGGATGAGCGCACGGGAGACCTGCAGGTAATGGCTGAGGTATCAGAGGAAGGCTTTCCTGACGCCCGGTCTGTTCTCAAGGAGGCGTATTTCCCGATACTGTCCTCCATGTTTCTGCACGCCAATCTTCTTCACCTGGCGGGGAACATGGTTTTCTTATGGCTTTTCGGTCCCAGGATAGAGAACTACCTGGGGCACCTGAGGTTTCTCTGGTTTTACCTGCTCTGCGGTATCATGGCTTCCTTCTGCCATATCGCTTCGAATGGCGGCTCGGAAGTACCCACCATCGGAGCCAGCGGGTCCATCTCGGGCATACTCGGGGCTTGCCTCCTGCTGTATCCTAACTACCGGGTCTTCAGGTCTCTGCCCTTCTTTTACTTCATCAGGATCGGGGCGGTACCGGCGTTTTTCCTCATAGGCATGTGGTTTATCGGCCTGGTGATCTACTCGATAGCGGGTTGTTCAGTAGCGTGGTTCGCCCATATCGGCGGTTTTGTTGGGGGATTGCTCCTGATACTTATCCTCAGGCCGAGAAAGGGCCTGAGGCGAAGGATTCGCTATTTTGTTTGATAGATAATTCCGCGGGAACGATACTCATTTGAGTATCTTGTCCACGGAATTATTAGGCGCCGAACTTGGCGAGCCTGTGCGCGTTCGCCAGTGCGATCGACATCAGGTGCACTGTGGGCATCCTTCCCAGCCCGCCCGCCAGGCATGAGATCTCGTCGAAGCGTTCGACAGTATCGGGGCGGCAGCATCCGGAGCGAACTATTGCCGGAACGGGATGCCAGCTATGCGCCGCCAGGGACGCAGGCGTGGAGTGGTCCCCCGTAACGACGAGAACATCCGGGTTTAATGCTGAAATTTCAGGTATTATGGCGTCTATCTTTTCCAGTGCTGCCACCTTGGCGTCGAAGTCGCCGTCCTCGCCCCGCGCGTCCGTGTCCTTGACATGGAAGAAGAAGAAGTCGAACTTGCCGTAGTTTTCTCTCAGGGCGGTGAGCTGCTCGTCGAGCGTTTTCGTCAGGGGATGGAGCGTCATACCGATGAGGCTGGCAATCCCCCTGTACATAGGGTAGTTCGCTATTGCAAGGCAGCTCAGGCCGAATCTCTTCTTCATGCTTTTAAAGGGTCTGTGCTTCGCGAACCCCCTGAGGAGCACCATGTTCGCCTTCGGCTCGTCAGAGAGTGCTTCCCCGGCCCTGGAGATAAATTCTGCGAGCAGCGCGCATGTACACTCCGCTTCTTTCGCCAGAGGTTCGGGGTCGAGAGGGGGCACACCCGTCTCCTGCGGGTCCGTGTCGTGAACGAGGTCCGACAGGTTGTCCGCGCGGATGACCAGTAGCGCCCGGTGCTCCTTGACCGTTCTCACGAATATATCCGCCTTGTCGCCGAGGCTCACCTTCTCCATGATTTTCTCGCAGAGCCGCTCGTTCGTGCCGGTGTCGATCCTGCCGGCTCTCCGGTCCGTGATGTTGCCGCTTGAGTCGATCGTCGCGAAGTTGATCCGGGCCGCGAGGTCCCTGCCGGTGAGCTCGAAGCCTATGCCGGCCGCTGCCAGGACCCCGCGTCCGACGCTGCTCTTGACCGGGTCGTAGCCGAAGAGAGAGAAGTGCCCCGGCCCGCTTCCCGGGGTTATACCCGGCGATACCGGGTCGAGGACGCCGCAGAGCGACTCTCTCGCGAGTGTGTCCATGTTGGGTATGTTTGCGACCTGCATCTCGGTCCCCGCCTTCCCCGGGAAGGGGAGGCCGCTAACGCCGTCTATGATGAGGAATATTATCTTCGAGTCGTTCTGCACGACAAGATCGTCCGGAAGAATCATTTTCATTGCTTATCTCCCTTTCTTGTTAAGAAGCAACTACAATAAACCACTGAGGACACGGAGTTAAAAAGCACTGAGGGCACAGAGGTAATAATACGGAAAAAGCAATGCAAAACAAAATCTATTTATCCACGAATTATTGAAAATCCGGCTTATTGACGGACACTAATTCTCACGAATTTAAGGGAAAAAATACTCTTCAATCAAAACGAATTATAGAGCCGCGGATTATACGGATTTAACGGATTTTTATATATTCCAATCACTTCCAATCAGCATAATAAGTAAAAAGTGCAATTCGTGGATATCATTTTTTTATTTCTTCTTCGAATATTTTCATGATGGCGCCGAGGAGAATGCCGTAATCGCTGACGGTCAGGGCCTCGCTGTCCAGCCGATCCATTATGCCGGATACGATTGCGAGGCCGGCCGCGATGACGGGAGCGCGCTCCTTCATGAGGCCGGGGACAGTTTCCCTCTCGGTGAGTTTCATGCGGACGAGCCTCTCGTAGGAATTTTTTACCTGCTCACGGCTTATTCTCATTCCGTGTATTCGGCTGCCGTCGTACTTTTTCATGCCCAGTTCAATGGCCGCCGCGGTCGTTATTGTCCCCCCCGCCCCGGCAAGCGAGGAGGGGAGAAGCTCACGATGGGGGAGGGCGGCCGCGAGAGTGCGGTATATCGAATTCTCCATTCTCTTTATCTCCGATGGAGCGGGCGGGTCGGAGACGAGGAAACGGTCTGTGAGGGTGAGGCATCCCGTCTCGCAGCTTATGATGTCGGGCCCTTTTTCACCCGGTTTCCAGACGATCTCCGTGCTGCCGCCGCCGATGTCGATGACTGCAGCGTTTTCGCTTTCTATTCTCAGTGCCCTGGTTACCCCCGAGTAGGTGAGCTCGGCCTCCTCCAGGCCGCTGATGATATGAATGGGGATGCCGGCTTCTTCCTCCATGAGCGCAATTATATCGCCGGAGTTGGCGGCGGACCGCAGGGCCATTGTCCCGTTCGCCCGTATGTGTACGGCACCCGCATCGCGCGCCCTTTGAGCGAAGCTGCGGATTGCCTTCGCCGAAATCGCGGCGGCCCCGGGAAATATCCGCCCCTCTTGAGACAGACCCCTTCCCAGGGCCGTGACTTTGAGGCCCCTGTCGACAGCGCGCCACCGCTCCCCATCCACTACGTCGCAGGTGAGAAAGCGGGTTGAATGCGTGCCCACGTCTATGGCGCATATCCTGATCGGCATGGCATGGCCGATTATAGCAGTCAGGTTCGTGCCTGTAAATGAAGGGGGCATTGGGATTGAAGATTGAAGATTGACGATTGAAGATTGAAGATTGAAAAATGGGGATTGAAGAATGGGGATTGAAGATTGAAGATTGAAGATTGACGAAATGGGTTTGCTAATACCGGCATCCTGTGGTAGATATGTATAAAGGAGGGGCGTATGCGGTTAGGACCCTGGGAAATTATCCTTATTATCGTGGTGATTCTCCTCATCTTCGGAGCCAGGAGGATTCCCGAGGTCATGAGGTCTCTCGGGCTGGGGATGAAGGAGTTCAAGAAGGCCGCGGGGGAGGAGAGCGAAGAAGAGAAGCCGGAGGGTGGAGAGAAGAAGGGATGATGTTAAGCCTTTCCTCGAGCATCTTGAGGATTTCCGCTGGACGGTTATCCGGATGCTCGCCGCTCTCGCTGTTGCCACGGTAATCTGCTACGTATTCCACCCTCAGCTTTTACGGGTTGTCGTCAGGCCTTTGAGAGCGGCCACATCGGAAGTTGAAGTTCTTCAGGAGCAGGGCAGGCTTCTCCAGGCACTGAGCCCCACGGCCTCGTTCGTCGTTTCTCTCAGGATTTCTCTTCTCGCCGGTCTGATTGTATCAATGCCCCTCCTCCTTGCGTGCGTTGGCGGATTTATCCTGCCGGCCCTCACCGACACCGAGAAGAGGTGCCTCCGTCCGGCTTTCGCATCGGGGTTTGTCCTCTTCGTCGCCGGTGTTCTTTTCAGCTACTTCATCGTCCTCCCCATAGCGCTGCGGTATCTCTGGAATTATTCACTCAGGATGGGCGTCGTCAACATGTGGACCGTGGAGCGGTACTGCTCCTTTTTTGCCAGGTTCATGCTCGCCTTCGGCATTGCTTTCGAGATGCCCGTCGTCGTGCTTGTCCTTGTCAAGCTGGGAATAGTGGATCACGCGTTTCTCAAATCGAAGCGAAGCTACGTCGTTGTCGGAATCCTCATACTCTCCGCCGCCCTCACGCCTCCCGATGTTTTCACCATGATAATTCTTGCCGGCCCGATGATCCTGCTTTACGAGGCTTGTGTCTGGATCTCGAAGGTACTGGAGAAGAAGGAGCGTCTTGCCGGCTGATTTTTTCGCTGCTTGAGGCGAAAGGGTAGAATCTAGGGTTGGAAAATAATCCTGTCACTGATAAACTTATCCAAAATGGCGGTCCAATCGATTTTTTGCACAGCCAGAAATTAAGATATTTTTGCGAAGCAAAAATATGGGGGTGTAGCTCAGCTGGGAGAGCGTCGCGTTCGCAATGCGAAGGCCGGGGGTTCGAGTCCCCCCATCTCCACCATTAATAAAAATCCCACTTCGCCTGGAAGGCGAAGTGGGATTTTTATGCGCTTCACGCTCCACGAGATACGCCGGTTTAGCCTTGTTAACGCTTCGCCGTTTCCTCTACAATAGTTCACCAATCCGGTGAAATGATGTTTTTCGATATTATAAAGACGATGCGGCCGAGGCAGTGGACGAAGAACCTGTTCGTCTTCGCGGCCCTTGTCTTTTCACGGAGGTTCCTGGAACCCGGCGACACCCTTCGGGTGCTGGGCTCTTTCATCATCTTTTGCGTCCTCTCCGGAGCCGTCTATATCATCAATGATATAGTCGACAGGGAGAAGGACAGGCGGCACGAGCTCAAGCGCACACGCCCAATAGCTTCAGGAAGACTATCTTGCGGAACGGCGGCCCTTTTCGCGGCGGTCCTTGCCGCCGCCGCCTTTGTCGCCGCGTTCTCTCTCGGCCGTTCGTTCGGCGTCGTGGCGGCTTGCTACTTCGCGTTGATGATCGTCTATTCCTTCTTTCTCAAACACGTCGTTATTGTGGACGTGCTAGTGATAGCCTCCGGCTTCGTCCTCAGGGCGGCGGCCGGTGGCTGCGTGATCCACGTTGTAATATCGCCATGGCTGTTGATCTGTACGATCCTGATAGCCCTCTTCATGGTCCTGAGCAAGCGCCGGCACGAGCTCGTCCTCCTCGAGGACAATGCGGCAAAACACAGGAGGACACTGCTGGAATACTCCCCCTACCTTCTAGACCAGATGATCGCCGTCGTCACATCCTCCACCGTGATGGCCTATGCCCTCTACACGATGTGGCCCCGCACGATAGAGGAGGTGAGCCCTTATCTCTACCTGACTATCCCCTTTGTTCTCTACGGTATCTTCAGGTACCTTTATCTCGTACACCAGAAGGAGAAGGGAGGGAGCCCCGAGAGGCTCCTCCTCTCAGACATGCCGCTCATGGTCGATATAATCCTCTGGATTATCGCGGTCGGGGTCATTTTAAGCATTTCTAATTAACGTTGTATTTTGCAAAAACTTGATAACTGCGGAGTGTGAAGATATGAATGGAAGATGCGTGGTGACCGGCGGCGCCGGGTTCCTGGGGTCGCACCTGTGCGACCGCCTTTTAAATGAGGGATACGAGGTTATCTGTATCGATAACCTGTTGACCGGCTCCATGAGGAACATAGAGCAGTTCGAGGGCAACGAGCGCTTTTCCTTTATCCGGCAGGATGTGACGACCTACCTCTCGATAGAAGGGCCGCTCGATTTCGTTTTTCATTTCGCCTCCCCGGCAAGCCCGATAGACTACATCATGTTCCCGATCCAGACTTTGAAGGTTGGGGCGCTCGGCGTTCACAAGACGCTCGGGCTCGCCAAGGCCAAGAACGCCGTACACGTGCTCGCCTCGACGTCGGAGGTTTACGGCGACCCCCTGGTCCATCCCCAGAAGGAGGACTACTGGGGGAACGTCAACCCGATCGGGCCGCGGGGAGTTTACGACGAGGCGAAGAGGTTTGCCGAGGCCATGGCCATGGCATACTACCGGTACCACCGCGTGAAGAGTCGTATTGTCAGGATATTCAACACCTACGGCCCCCGGATGAGGGCCCGTGACGGCAGGGTGGTCCCGGCCTTCATCTGCCAGGCACTGAAGGAGGAGCCCATCACGGTCTTCGGCGACGGGTCACAGACCAGGAGCTTCTGCTACGTATCGGACCTGGTGGAGGGTATATGGCGGCTGGCGAAATCAAACATCTCCACTCCCGTCAACATCGGCAATCCTTACGAGCTGACCGTCAGAGAATTCGCGGACGTTATCCTTTCTTTGACAGGAAGCAGCAGCGAGATCGTCCACGAGGCTCTGCCCAAGGACGACCCGAAGGTGCGAAAGCCCGACATCACCAAGGCGAAGGCCGAGCTCGGGTGGGAGCCGGTGGTATCCCTCGAAGAGGGGCTCCGGCAGGCCATAAAGTACTTCAAAGAAACCATTGATATTTAGCTTTTAGAATCGCTTCCCCAATAAGCACGATGGGAAGCAGCAATAAATATACCTGAAAGTTCATTTATTTCTGCACATTTGTCCCGGAATATGAGAGTAACAGTTCTCTACAGGGATCTTTCGCTCGATATCCCGAAATTACCCGCCACGGAGGAAAAGCCGGTCGCTCACGCATCCCCTCCCGTAGTAGACTCCAGGCAGGACACGAGCCACTGCGACTCCGTCATTGAGGTGCTGGGAAGGCTGGGCCACGACGCGTTCAAGGTCAACGCGACAATTGACTGGCTCAAGGGCCTTCATCAGGGGCAGTACGAGCTGGTGTTCAATCTCTGCGACGACGGTTTCAGGTGCCGGTCGGAGCTCGAGCCCCACGTCTCGGCAGTCATGGACGTGTTCGACATACCGTATACCGGCGCCGGTTATCTTTCCCTGGGTATGTGCCTCGACAAGCATCTCACCAAGAAGCTTATGGAGGCGCACGGAATCAGGACTCCGAAGTATCAGCTCTTCGAAAGGGTGGATGAGAAGCTCAAGAAGAGTTTGTCCTTTCCGTTGATAGTGAAGCCCTGCCGTGAGGACGCCAGCATAGGTATCGAGAGGGACTCCGTTGTTTATGATGAAGCCGCCCTGAGGAAGAAGATCGGTGCGGTGATAGGGAAACTCAAGCAGCCGGCGCTCGTAGAGGAGTACATCGATGGCAGGGAGATCAATGTCGGTATAATCGGGGACGGAGAGAAGGTCGTTCTTCCGCTCTCAGAGATCATTTTCGACGGCCTCCCGGAACACCTCGACAGGATCTGCTGCTACGAGGCGAAGTGGATCGAGGAGAGCGTCGAGTTCAGAAAGACGCCGCCGAAATGTCCCGCCGTTGTTGATAATAAGTTGCGAAACAAGCTCGTGAAAATCGCCCTGAGGGCCTATGGGATAATGCGGTGCAGGGACTACGGAAGGATCGATTTCAGGATCGACGGAGAGGGGGTTCCCTATATCCTGGAGGTGAACCCGAACCCCGACATATCGGAGGACGCCGGCCTAGCCAACATGGCCCGCGCCGCGGGAATGTCCTACGCGGACCTGATAGGCTATATTGTCAACAGCGCGTGCGACCGGCACGGGATGTATCCTGGTATGTAATAAATTTGATAGGACATATGCTGCGGTTACTGCAGCATCTTTTTCAGAAATCGGTTGTTGGAAAACGGAAAACTGTAGGGAAAACAGAAAAGTGGAACAAAAAGAAGACAAGAAAAAGACCATAAAGAGTTTTCAGGATCTACATGTTTATCAGAATCTTTACCGGGCGATGATACTGGTTTTAACCAAGATTATTCCTAAGCTGCCGAAAGAGGAGAAATACGATCTGAAGGACCAGATGAGAAGAGCTTGTAAAGCTGCTCCTGCTTTAGTTGCGGAAGGCTTTGCGAAAAGATATCAGAAGAAGAACTGGCAGAAATACCTCGATGACACCAGGGGTGAGTGCAATGAGATGATACATCATTTATCGGTTTGTATAGATGTGTACGCTGATCACGTGAACGCTGCTTTATGTAAAGATGCCGTTGATTTATACGATATTTCCTGCGCTCAATTATACAATCTGAAAAAGGTTTGGCGAGATTTCCACAAGGATGACTGACATAAATTTACCTCTTTCCGATTTCTGTTTTCCCTACAGTTTTCGGTTTTCCATTAACCGTTTTCCGATTTCAGGGCGAATACTATTTCGCATAGTATATCCAGGGTTCAGGATTGCAGTATAGCCAGAACGCGTATCCATGGAAATATCATATCATCTTCTCAAGCGTGGCCTGAGCATCACCGTCGATGGTGTTTCCGTCTCCATCACCTACCCCCAGGGAGTTTTCGAGAAACTCACCCTCCCCCAGAAAAAGCTCGTCTGCGCCAACCTCGTTTACGCCAAGACCATTCCACTGCGCCTTATAAAAAATAACAGGGTCATGAAGTACCGGACCCCGGTTCCCGTTCTCAAGCCCTTCTTCGACAGTGCCTTGATAGGGGACATCGCGCGTGTCAACGACCAGTCCGACTACATGACGAACGAGACCCTATTTCAGCGGTTTCTAGACACGGCGGTTCTTTTCCTCAGCAACGACTTCGAGGCGCCCGGGGACTTCTCGTGCGATGGGAACAGAGCTCTCCTGACGATGTCTTTCGGAAAGGACAGCCTCCTCAGTTACTGCCTGGCGAGGGAGATGGGTATCCCGTACAGGCTCGTCTTCATACGAGATATCCACGGTGACGATGAGATGGACATGAAGCTCCGTATCGCGAAGCGGTTCATGAAAGAGCAGGGAGAGGAGATGATAGAGGTCATCGACAGGAGCGACGAGCTCTACAACGACGAGCGGATAAACGTCGCGACGCTCGAGATATGCCAGTCCAACGCCATGAACTCGTTTCTCCTGGGCCTCGTTCCCGTGGCGCACCATTGCAGCGCCCGCTACATTGCCCTGGGCAACGAGAAGAACCTGGACTACCCGTTCATGGATGATGAGGGCTACACCTGTTATTATTCATACGAGCAGACGGAGGAGTGGACGCTCCAGCAGGACGTCTTCATGAGGCTGCTTACCGGGGGCAAGCTCGGTGTCATAAGTCTTGTCAAACCCCTTCCCAGCATTGCCGAGATAAAGGTCCTGTATGGCCGCTACCCCGATATTGCAAGGTACCAGATGTCCTGCACCCTCGACGACGCGGCGGACGGGAAGAAGAACCACTGGTGCGAGAACTGCCCGACCTGCACGGAGACGTATCTCTACCTGAAAGCGTTCGGCCTCGACCCCGGGAAGTTCGGTCTGAAAAAGGACCTCCTGGCGAAGAAGTTCGAGAGTTGCTTCCCCCTCTTCGACGGGGAGGACATAACCGCCTACGAGAAGTCGCGGAACGTGCGGGACGAGAACCTCCTTGCCTTCTACCTCGCCTATAAAAGGGGCGTCGAGGGTTACTGCATGGACATCTTCAAGAGGCGGTACCTGAAGGAGGCAAGAAGGAGGGAGAAGAGGCTCCGAAAGCTTTTCCTGGCCCCTCATGAGACGCCCCTCGTCCCGCCCGAATACCGGAAGGCCCTTTACGCCATCTTCAGGGAGGAGTTGAACTCGATATGATCAGGAAATTGATAAAGGACGACATAGTCCCGATCAGGGATTTTTTAGAAGCGACGCGCATGTTCAAGGAAGAGGAGCTTGACGTCGCCGTCGAGATGATGGAAGAGTGCGCCGGGGATGCCGAACAGGAGGATTACATCTCGTACGTCAGCGTGGCAGGTGAGCGAGTAGTCGGCTGGATCTGTTTCGGGAAGACCGACTTCTGCGAGGGCGTCTACGACATGTACTGGATATGCGTGGACGGCGAGTTCCAGGGCGAGGGCGTGGGGAAGAGGCTGATCCTCTTTATGGAAAAGTATTTGAAGGAGAGGGATGACCTGCGCATGATGGTCGCAGAGACCTCGTCGCAGGAGAAGTACCGCCCGACGTGCAGGTTCTACGAAAAGTGCGGCTTCTCCATCGAGGCCGCCCTCCGCGATTTCTACTCCCCCGGCGACGACAAGCTGATTTACGTCAAAAGGTATTAACCCCGGTTATCCCTTCAGTAGGGTCCGGGTCTTAAAAGTTAAATATTAGTCAGGAAACGCCTTGCTCGATCAGGCGGCGGACGTCGCCCACCCAGGGGCTCCCGGGGATGTCCGACTGGGGGATGGCGCTCGAGCGGACGAAGAGGAATGCGTCGTCCTGCGTGTGCTTTCCAGTGAAGACGCCCTTCCGGGTCAGCCCCTTCGCGACGAGGCGGGCCTTCAGGTCGAATCCTTTGTGTGGAAGGACGACCAGGTCGGGGGCTTTATCGAGGTATGGGCCTGAAAAAGTCTCCTCTCTCCGGCAGATCTTCCTGACGACAGGGCGGCCGTCAACTGTCAACTCCTCGAAAGCGGCGGCGATTTCCTCGGCAACTTTCGCACGGTCATCCGGCTTCACGCAGCCCCGCGGGTACCTGTCCGTAAGGTTCACGTGTATACGTGCGGGGTCGAGAGCGAAGGCCCTGGAGCCGTCCGCGACTCCGTTGAAGGAGTCGGGCGTTGCGTTCTCTATGTTCAGGAACCCCTTCTCCTTGAGAAAGTAGTTGACGTTAATTTCCTTCTCGATCACGCCGAAGCCGTGGTCGGAGAGCATCATGAAGAGGTCGTCTGCGCCGACCTTCCCGTATATCTCTCCTACGACATCGTCGAGTTTCCTGAAATGGTCGCGGAAGGCCCCGGCGTAGGGATGGCTCTCGTTCTCGAATGCCTCGAAGAGGAAGTGGCCGAGGCGGTCGGTCCCGGTGAAGACTAAGAAAAAGATGTCCCACTCCTCGTTGTCCCAGAGATAACGATATGTGCGTATCCTCGCCTCCAGGGTCCTGTCGAGATCCTCGATGAAGGCGTCCATGTCCTCGTGCCCCTTCATCGCGTCCACGTCTATCCTGTAGCCGAGCTCATGCAGCCTCGGGACGAGGAACCTGGGATAGGTGGCTTTCGGCAGGTCGAGGGCGACGAAGCCCGAGATGAGGACGCCGTTAAGCTCCCTCGCCGGGTAGGTGGCGGGTATGTTCACGATGACATAGCGCCGCTCCGGGGCCTCCTCCCAGAATGTTTTTGCCTTGAGGTCGTTGAAGTTGGGGAAGGAGAAGTCGTATGTATCGGGAGCGAGGTTCATGAAGCCGTAGATGTCGTGCTCGCCGGGGTTCTTTCCCGTGATTATGGTGGACCAGGCCACGCACGATATGTCAGGCACGGTGGACTCCATCTTCCTGAGCGTCCCGTCTCCAAGGATTCTTCCCATGTTGGGCATTGTTCCGTCTGACACGTACCTCGTTATCAGGGGGTGGGGCACGCCGTCCATGCCTATGATGATTCCCCGTCTTTTTCCCGCCATCTTCGACCTCCGTATTTCCGTATTGCAGAAGTCTTACAATAAAGGCTCTCTTCCTATCTTTCCAGTGAATTTCTATGCCATAGTTGTATAAATACTTTGGGTTCTCTTTCACTTTGTGTGCGTAGAAGCTTTTCTGTAAAACCACGGAGCACACTGAGACCACGGAGTGAAATACAAGAGGCTGAGTCACTGCCGTCGGAATCCAGAAAGATAGGACGCAGATAAACGCTGATTATCAGGATTGTATCTGATTTTGATTATCTCCGAAGATCTGCGAGAATCTGCGTCCCATACTATAGTTACGAAGCTAAGCTCGAAAGTGATTGCTTTATTCTCCGATTATCTTCTCCGTGAACTCCGTGCTCTCCGTGGTGTATACTGAAGATTACCCCACACTATTCGGGAAAGACCTATATTTTGTAGGCCACCGCTTTTCGAAGACACTGAGCAAAGCCGAAGGGAACTGTGGCTTTCTTGTAACGGCTCACTTCGACACATTCGACAAGCTCAGCGTTTTAAAAAACCGTGGAATTCATTTCGCAGGTGTAGGAACGTCCTCGCGGGAGAGAGGACACTGCGTGTGTCTGGAAGGAAGTAGTAATCTTGTACTTCCAGCAACCAGCAACGAGAAACCAGCAACCGCCTTAAAGGCTGTGCGTTATTATGCCGCCGGCTACGATGTCGTTCCCGCGCTCGAGGACGAAGCGGCCCAGTTCGGGGATGAAGCGGAACAGCTCGAAGGAGACGGGCTTCTCGCACTCTATGAGTATCTCGCCCACCTCGTTCTCCTTAAGCACCCTGGCGTTATCCTCGATTACGTCGAGGGTGGAGGAGTCTATCCTTCGCATGATCTCCTTGACGGTGCAGGGGGTCTCCTGCGTGTTGGCGCGGAAGGTGAGCTTCTCGCCGATATCGAAGGCCTGGGGGGACATCCAGAATAGGGTGGCGATGATTTTCTTTCCCGTCCGCGGGCGGTTGCCGGGATCGCTCAGGAGGTCGCCCCTCTTGGCTGTTCCGTCATCGGAGATGGTGATGCCTATGCTTTCACAGGCCTCCGCGGAGTGTCTCTCCCTGTTGAACTCCAGTACGCCGGTTATTTTGACCTTGATGTCCTCGGGGAGGAGGACGAGCTCTTCGCCGTCCTTGAGTTTCCCTGACTCGATCCTTCCGGCGATTATCCTTTTGCCCTCGACCTCGTACACGTCCTGGACGGGCATGCGGAGCGGCTTCTCCGAGATGTCCTTGTCCTTCTCCAGCGCGTCCAGAGCACCGAATACGGTCGGCCCGTCGTACCATGGTATCTTGTCCGACTTCTTCGCGAAGTTTTCGCCGAGTGTCCCGACGGCGGGCACTATATACGACGGTGTGATGTCCAGCCTTTTAAGAAATGCGGTTACCTCGTCCCTCACCTCCTCGAAGCGCTCCCGGCTGTAATCGACGAGGTCCATCTTGTTCATTACCAGGATGTTCTTCTTGAGGTTGAGCATGCCGAGTATGTAGGCGTGGCGCTTCGTCTGCTCCTGGACCCCTTCGTCCACGTCTATAACGAGGATCGAGGTCTCGGCCTGGCTCGCGCCGGTGATCATGTTCTTCATGAACTCCTTGTGCCCCGGTGCGTCTATGATGACGTAGTCCCTCGACGGGGTGTTGAAGAAGGTCTGGGCGGTGTCTATGGTGATGCCGCGCTCACGCTCCTCCCTGAGGTGGTCCATGACGAATGCGAACTCAACGGGCATTCCCATCTCCTCGCACGTCTTGCGTATAACCTCCATCCTGTCGGGCGGGAGGGAGCCCGTGTCGTAGAGCAGCCTGCCGATGAGCGTGGACTTGCCGTGGTCCACGTGGCCGACGATGACGATCTTCATGCTTTCTCTCTTGCCCATATCAACCTCTCTTTAAATAATCTTTTTAATTAACCGCGGATTAAACGGATTAGACTGATTACTTGGAATAATTTACCAGGGGGATTCTTTACAATCCGCTACATCCGCGGTTCAAGCCAGTTTCTTTTCCTCTTTAAACTTTTAACCGTTTTCCTACATATAACCGAGGGCGCGGAGCTTCTGCATGGTGTAAGCGTCCTCCTTGTCCTGGGCCCTTCCCGATCGCTCCGAGACGTCGGTCGTCTCGATCTCGTGGATTATCTTGTCGATATCGTCCGCGTCGGAGTCCACGGTCGTGCAGCAGCAGGCGCACCCGATTGAGCGGTAGCGCTTGCCGTTCTTGGCGAAGTATAGATCCACGACGGGGAGGTCTTCCTTCTTTACGTAGCGCCAGATATCAAGCTCCGTCATGTGGAGAATCGGGTGGACTCTCAGGTGGTCGTGCCCTTCGGTGCTCGACTTGAACTGGTCCCACAGCTCCGGCGGCTGGTCCTCGTAGTTCCACTTGAAATGCTCGTCGCGGGGAGAGAAGTAGCGCTCCTTCGAGCGTATGCCGTGCTCGTCGCGCCTGATTCCCAGGAGTATGGCGTCGAGCTGCAGCTCGGCCAGGAAGTCCTTCAGCGCCTGGGTCTTGAGCGCGTTGCAGCAGTCCAGCTTGGCGCCCTTGTCCGGCCCCATGCCGGCGTCGATCGCCCTGTCGTTTCTGGCGACTTTCAGGTCCAGGTTCCACTCCTTTGCGTACTTTTCGCGGAACTCGTATATCTCCTTGAACTTGTAGCTCGTATCGATGTGAATTATGGGGAAGGGAACCTCGCCGAAGAATGCCTTCCGGCACATCCAGAGGAGGGACGTCGAGTCCTTCCCGATGGACCATAGCATGCCGATCCTGTCGAACCTGCTGTAGGCCTCCCGTATCACGTAGATTGTTTTGCTCTCAAGCTCCGTCAGGTAATCCATTACAACTCCTCCTAAAACTCAACTTTGAAAAATCGTTTGAATATTATACCGAATACTATCGCCAGCAGGAAATAAACGATGCTCCAGTGCAGGTTGAGGCCGAAAAAACCGATAGTCGCGTGAGTGTAGCCCACAAATACGCTCCGTACGGGCAGCTTGCTTTCTATGGGGGGCTCCCCCGGGCAGATGAGGGCGCCCAGGACGACGGACCTCTCCCTGACCGGGTAGATCCTCCGCACCCCTTTCCCTGCGTCCACGCCCTTGCCGATCCGGGCGCCGCCGATCTTGAATACAACCTCGTGCATGCCCCTGTCCTCGACCCTGATTCTCCAGTCTATCTCGTTGAGCGCCGCTATCCTCAGGGGCGGAGTCTCCACCGTCAGGCCTTCGGAGGCCGTCAGCTCCACGCCGGCGTTCACGGCTTTCGTCCCCTCTGAGAGCTTGATCGACACGGGTACGACATCGCCGGGCGCGAGGTGAGAGTAGCCGTACCTGAGCTGCATCTGGACGCAGACGATGAGGATCGGGACGAGCACCACTGCGAAGGGGAGGAGGGAGTGACCCATGTAGCGGAGCACGTTCGAGAAGACCTTCCCCTGCGAGCCGAGTATCTGTGAAATATCGTCCCGGAAGAGGTAGATGCCGAGGAAATGGCCCTGTATCCGCTTCTTGAGCAGTTTTATAGCTTGCTGGTTGGAGACATGCTTGTAGATATAGAGGACGAAGAAGGCCGTCAGGAGTGCCAGGAAAGCCACGCCCCACACGGGCGCCAGGTTTCTGAAAGGATAGAGCAGGACATCAAACGCCCTGGCCAGGATACTGAATAAAGCGTACATGATTAATTCAGTTTATGAGTTATATGAGTTATATGAGTTTTATGAGTTCAATGAGTTACTGAGTTCTATGATAGATAGCCGAGTCCGCGCAGTTTCTCCTTCACCTTTTCCTCGTCGTCGCCGGCGTCGATGTCCCGGACGGTTTTTTCGAGGATGTGGATGATGAACTCCTCGGTGCTCGAGTAGCCCGCCGTTCCGGCGCATTTCTCGAGCTTCTCGTATAAATCGCTCTCGATCTTTATCTTCTTCGCCATATTACCCCTCCCTGTCTTTATTCATGGATAGTATTCCTTCTTTCTTCTTCACGAATTTTCACCAATTTCGCAAATTCAAGAAAGGAACCCTTGCAATTAAAATAAATATTAAACCGCGGATTATACGGATTGAACGGATTTGTATTTATACCTGTTCTTTTAATCAGTCTAATCCGTTAAATCCGTGGTTCCATTTCTTCACCTTTAATTCCTCTTCATGTCTTTTAAGCTTGCATGCCTCAGGCGAGGTCTTTACGGTTCCATTTTTTCATTGAACATTGTTTATTCGTTTTTTTATATGTATCCAAGAGCCTTCATTTTCTTGTCCATATCTTTCTTTGCCTTCTCGTCCATCGGGGGCGTTTTGCCGAATATATTACTCCCGATCATGTCCGGCGGTTTCGGGATGCCGAATTCCCCCAGGATTGTCGGGGCCAGGTCGTAAAGGTGTGGGCCGTCCATGTTTATCTTCTTGTTGGTAAAGAGGATGCCGGGAACTATCTCGGTAGCCCCGCAGTGGTCCCCGCTCCATTTCTCCTTGCTCACCTTTATAAGCTCATCGGTTATGTCTCCGAGGGCGCTCTCCCAGGATATCCGGTAACCCCAGTCGAAGCCGACGATGATGTCGGGGGCCTTATCGACGTAATCGCCGGAGTACACCTCCCTCGTTATGTGGGCGCGCTTGATCACCTTTTCGCCGTTCTCCGGGTCTTTGACTTTCCCGAGCTTACCGGCCAGCTCTTTAAGCAGGATATCTCTCTCCCGGCCGGGATCTACGATTCCCTTTCCCTCCCTGCTACGGAGGTTGAGGTAGAGCGAGTTGAGCCCCAGGCCGTAGGCCCTGGTCCTGGACCAGTCGATGTTCTTGAAGAGGGAGCCGGTTGCGGCGCCGTTCCTCAGCACGAGGTAGCCGTTCCGAAGCAGCCAGGTGTTGAGGTTGAAGCCCTTGTAGTAGGGGGAGAAGCCGTGGTCGGACATGATTATGAGTGTCGTGTCTGCGTCCATTCTGTCGAGGACCTTCCCGACTGTTTTATCCATCTTTTCGTAAATCTCCTCGATGACGTCGCCGAGCTTTGCCCGCGCCTCGGGGTCATATGCAGGGTGTTTCTTATCCCTCAGGTGCCAGAAGATATGTGTTCCCAGGTCTGTGCTCGAGTAGTAGAAGAAGAAGAGCCCCTTCTCGAACCTGCCGAAGAGGTAGTCGAAGATGCGGTCGCGCTGTTTCAGAATGAGCTGCGACTGCGTGTAGAACTCTTCCGTGGTGAAGGTGTCGTTGGAGAGGGTCTTCGTGTCCTCGGGCATCCCCTGCGTGTAGAAGTAGCCGGCGTTGTCGGCTATCTCCTTAGCGAACCCCCTCGGCGTGTCTATCGGCAGGGCGGGCGCCTTCGGGTCTATGTTGATAGGGCTGACGTAGAGCCTGAAGTGCGGGTGGACCCCCTTCAGGTACATCCTGCATATCCCCTTCACGGGAGGGGCCAGGGCGAGCGGCTTGAAGCTAAGGACGATCCACCCGCTCCACTCGCCTTCATTCAGGATGATATTTTGGCCGGGGAGGTCGATCCGCGCCACGGGGTTCTCCGGGTCGACCCACGCCGTGAAGTCGACCTTTATCTTGGGGCTTCCCTTCCTGAAGCTGTTGGGCGGCCCGCTTATGGTGGAGCGCACCGCGCCGTCCATTACTCTAACCACGTTGAACTCCGCCCCGGACGGGTCCTCGGGTATGTCGGCCGGCTCGGTCGTGAAGTACTGGTAGGTGCCGTAGGTGCCCTGGAGGTCGGGCGTCCCCATGCCCGAGACGGACTCGGCGCCGCAATCGACGGGCGGGAAGTTCGAGGGGATCCTGAATATGGTTGCGGGGATGCCGTTCTCGACCAGGTACGCCCAGAAGGCTTTTCCCTTCCGATTAAGAACCACCGCGCCTTTTGAGAGGGGCATGATATATTCGCCCACTTTCCATGTTTTTTCCGGCGGGATTGTCTCGGACGTCGAGAGGTAGGGGAGGTACGTCGCCGGGTCCCTGTGGATGAAGTCGAATATGGCGTGGCCGCCGGGGTTCTTACCGGTTATGAAGTTCGACCAGGCGACGGGGCTCTGTGGCGGGATACTTGACCAGAGGTCCTTGAAGCTTCCCGTCTCGCTCAGCCTCTTGAAATTGGGGAGCTTCTCCTCATCGAACATCTCACGCACTATCCTCGGGTCCATACCGTCAAACGCCAGGACGATGACCTTCTTCTTCCCGTCCCGCTTTTCGGCGTGACATGTCTTTGCTGCTGGAAGGAGCAGGCCCGCCCCTGCCAGCAGGAGTGTCAGATATTTTACCGTCTTGTTCATGTTGTTATTTCGCCGGCTTTTTCCAATTGGACATTGATTTTTACCTGCAGATCTTTTCCGTCAATATGTGCCGGCGGCTTTATGCCGAAGAGGTTGAGGATGGTTGGCGCGATGTCCCGCAGGTCCGGCTCCGGCTTGTTGATTCTCCTGTTGCAGAACAGGACGCCCGGGACAAACCGGTGGTCAATGCAGTGGTCCGCGCTCCACGCCTTGTCGTTGTCCGTGAACACCTCCTCCGTGACCTTGCCTGTCACCGACTCCCATGAGGCGCGGAAGCCGGGATGATATCCCGCGATCAGGTCCGGCCCGTTGCCGATATATGGGCCGCTGTATATCTCTTTCGTGTCGTACAGAGTGGTTATCGCCTCCTCGCCCGTCTCCTCGTCCCTCAGGCCGGATAATTTTTCAATGATCTCGCGTTTCAGCCCGTCGGCTTCTTTCGGGTCCACGGCGCCCTGCGCCTCCCTTCCCTTGAGGTTCAGGTATACGCCCGAGAGGCCGATGGCGTATGCTTTCGTCCCCGGCCAGTCAACCCCCTCGAACCAATCGCCGCACGTCGTCTTGCCGTCTTTCAGCGCCAGGTAGCCGTTCTTGAGGAACCATGTGTTGAGGTTGACACCCCTCTTGAAGAGCTTGAAGCCGTGGTCCGAGAGGATGATAAGGAGGTCGTCCGGGTTCAGCTTTTTCATGATGCGGCCCACGAGCCCGTCCATGCGCCTGTAGAGCTCCTCGATGACGAGGGGCTTCGGCGCCTCGCTTTCCTTGAGGGCCGGGTGGTCCTTCTCCATGTATCGCCAGAACTCGTGCTGGACGACATCCGTGGTGTCGAATACGCAGCACAGGAGGCCTTTCTTGACCTGCCGGAGGGAATGGAAGAAGATGTCCTCGAGCTTCTTGTGGACGTTGTACGTCTGCTGGAGGAAGCCGTCGTCGGTGAGGACCTTCTCGTTGAGCGCCCAGGTGTCCTGGGGGAGGCCCAGAGTCGCGAAAGGCCCCAGCACCTTGGAAAGGTACACGGAGTAGATAAGCGGGTGGGAGACGGGGATGGCCGGCTTCTCCGGATCGATGTTGATGGGGGAGAGGTAAAGCTCGAGAGGGGATGTGTTTTTCAGGAAGAACTGCGCGATACCGTTGATCTTTGTCCCGGGTCCCGCCCGGAACGTCAGCTTGATCCAGTCCGACAGGCGCCCCTCGTAGAGGTCGTGGCTCTCGCCGTTTATCTTGACCCGCGCCGTTTTCATGCCGCTGTTGACCGATATCTCAAGGGGGATTTTAATGTCGCCGTCGTCCCTGAAGGGATTTTTAGGGCCGGATATGTCCGTTTTAAAGACAGGGCCGTCCCCGTCGAGTTTTACGATGT
This sequence comes from Candidatus Tritonobacter lacicola, assembly GCA_030765135.1. Taxonomy (GTDB): domain Bacteria; phylum Auribacterota; class Tritonobacteria; order Tritonobacterales; family Tritonobacteraceae; genus Tritonobacter; species Tritonobacter lacicola. The sequence continues at coordinate 86,314 of JAVCDC010000080.1, forward strand.
AGCCGCCCGTGTACTCCGCTTCACCGGTCTCCCTGTTGGTGTAGAAGGCGAACGTGCCCTGGGAGCCCTTGATGTCCGGCGCGCAGAGGCCGGAGAGGAGGAGCCCCCTGAATTTCTCCGGTGGGAATGTTATGGGTACTTTAAGGATTATGCTGAAGATGCCGTGTTCGCCGAGCGTCTTCCAGAAAGGGAGACTCTTCCTGAGCATCTTGATAACGGGTTTCCCGATCGGTATTTTTATCTTGCCGAGCCGGATCGCCCGGGAGGACTCCCCGATCTCCGCCGAGGAGAGGGCGGGCAGATAGGTCTTCGGGTTGCGCGCAAGGAAGTCGAAAATGTTGTGCTTGCCGGGGTTGACGCCCGTCATGAACGATGACCACGCCACGGGCGATATCGGCGGGTTGGACGTTTTCAGGGGCGAGAAGTGTCCCCCGGCACGGAGCCTCGAAAAATTGGGAAGCTTCCCCGCTTCCATGTATCCTTCGGCGAGTACGGGGTCCATGCCGTCGAGTCCCACGATTACGACGCGGTTGACCCTCGCCTTCGACATTGCCTTTTTTGAACGTTTCTTAATGAGGATAAGCCTTACCGGCAGTGTGAGGATGACCGCGAAGGCGAGAAGGGCCGCTCCCAGGATGAAGATGAAGGAGCTGAGGAAGGCGAACCCGGCCCCGGGGCCTATGTAGCCGTAAGAGAGCGAGGGCGTGCAGAGGCCGCCCAGGAGAGCGATGATCGCGCCGCATTTTATCTGTTTCGCCGGAATATTCATAAAGTCAGCCCGTCATAGTATAACGCGGTCAAGGCGGTGTAAATGCTAAAAGATATCGTCGGCGAGGGAGAAACAAGCAGTATCCGACCAGTATATTACTGAAAAGAACGTTAAAAAATGTGTAACGTGTAACGTGTAACGTGAAACGTGGAACGGAAAAAAGATACAAGATGAAAAAACAGATGCGGGATGCAAGAAAGAACGTGAAATGTGTAACGAAAGGAAAGAATGAAGCAAAGGATGTTCAGTTCTTTTCCCTGATATTCCCCGATATTCCCTGTTTCTCTGTCTTCCGTTACCTCGGCATCGGGCCGCTGGAAGATGCATTCGGCTGTACGCAGGCTCCCTTCGGTAAGCTCAGGGTCTTCGAAAAGCCTGCGGCTACCAGGCTCAACTTCCGGGCGCCGCTACGCCTACCGTGTCGTTGCCTTCAGGTATTTTCCAGAGGTCGCGGGCAAGGGGCGAGGGATTCCTCGAAGCAGCGTCCCAGTAGGTCCAGTCTCCCGGCTCGGGGGCGTTCCAGACGTAGAAGCCGTAGTCCCCGACGTAGTTCTCTATCACACCCAGCTCGTCGGGCGCGCCGCGGCCTATGCCGACAACCTGCTCTATGTCGTTCCTCTGGGGGATGACCCAGAAGTCCCGCGCAAGGGCCGACGGGTTACGCGCAAGGGCATCATTGTACGTCCAGTCGCCCGCTAAAGGCATGTTCCACACGTACAGGAGGTAGTCTCCCCCGTCGTTTCTAACCACCAGGAGGCTGTCCGCATCCCCGTCCCCCGTCGTGTCCAGGCCGCACATCGCCGCAGCGTCGTCACCCTGCGGTATAATCCACAGGTCCCGCGCCAGGGCCGAGGGATTCCTCGCGTGAGCGTCCCAGTACGTCCAGTCTCCCGGGACAGGGCTGTTCCACAGGTAGAGGTTGTAGTCGCCGCTTTGATCCTTCATGGAGGCTATGCGGCTTCCGCCGCCGTCGGCCATCATGACCGTGACCGTGTCGTTGCCATGAGCTATCATCCAGAAGTCGCGTGCAAGGGCCGAGGGGTTCCGCCCGTCTGCGTCCCAGTAGGACCAGTCGCCCGGAACCGGCACGTTGTAGAGGTAGAGGTTTCTGTCCGTGCCTGCACCGTCCGCCTTCAGGACTGCAAGCTCCTGCTCGCCCGCTCCGTTCGCGTCTATCTCCGTCATAGCGACAGTGTTGTTGCCCGACGGGATGATCCAGAATTCCCTGCCGAGGGGTGAGGGGTTCCTTGACTCTGCGTCCCAGTAGGTACTGTCTCCCGCCTCGGGCAACTCGTAGCCGTACAGGTTGTAGTCGCCGCCCTGGTCCTTCATCAGTGCCAGGGGCACGACGGGCAGTGCCGTGGGCGTGATTGTGGGGGTCGCCGTGGCGGACGGCGTCGACGTGAGAGTGTTCGTGGGAGTCACGGTTGGTGTATCGGTCGGCGTTGATGTTGGTGTGTTCGTTGGCGTTAGAGAAGGTGTGTCCGTCGGCGTGTTCGTCGGCGTCTGTGTCGGAGTGGGCGTCGGCGTGACGATATAACAATTCCATGAGAATTTACTGAGAAAGATGTCTCCGCCGCCGCCGTATGATGACTGATAGGGGTCCTCGACGGGGAAGTCCGTCGAGGAGGTGAAGCCGGCCGCGTAGGCTGCTGAACCTGAATCGACGGCGACGGCCCGCCCGTAGTCGTCGCCGCTCCCTCCAAGGAGGGTGGAGTAGAAAAGAGAGGAACCGGAGGCGTCGAACCGTGTCAGGAAGGCATCGATGCCCTGCATCACCGACTGGTAGGGGTTCGCCAGGGGGAAGTCGGAGGCGTAGGTCTCGCCGATGGCGTGGGCCCGCCCGACCCCATCAACGGCAATGCAGTAGCCATAATCGTCGGCGCTGGAGCCGAGGTAGGACGCGTAAACCAGGGAGGAGCCGGACGAGGAGAGCTTCGCCACCCAGACATCGTCGTTCCCGGCCCGCGAGGGCTGGTAGGAGTTGCAGGTGGGAAAGTCGTCCGAGTCGGTGATGCCGACGGCGTATGCCGAGCGGTCCGCGCCCAGGGCGATCCCCCGGCCCTCGTCGAACGCGCTCCCTCCAAGGTAGGTCGAATAGATCAGCGCGGAACCGGTTGAGGAGAACTTTGTGATGAAGGCGTCCGCATCGGTCATCGCCGCGAAACTCGCCTGGTAAGGATTTACCGTCGGGAAATCGGTCGAGTCGGTATAGCCGATGACGTAGGAGTGCCCGTCCCCGTCGACGGCAGCTCCGCTTCCCGCCTGGCCCGCGGAGCCTCCCAGGAAGCTTGAGTAGACGAGAGCGGAACCGGTGGAGGAGAGCTTGGTGATGCTGGCGGCGGAGGTGCCGGGATAGGCCGCCTGGTAAGGGTTCAGGGTCGGGAAATCACTGGAGTACGTCATGCCCGTGATGTAGGCGCAGAGCGCGGTGTCCACGGCGATGTATCCCCCCTGATCCGGATCGCTTCCTCCCAGGTAGGTGGAGTAGAGCAGGGCCGATCCGGAGGAGGAGAGCTTGGAGACGAAGTAGTCGAAGTCTCCGAAACCGCCTCCCAGGGCCCCCTGGTAGGGGTTCACGGTGGGGAAGTCGTGGGAGATGGTGTAGCCGCCCACGTAGGCGCAGTTCGAGGAATCGAGGGCGATGGATCGCACCTCGTCCACCACGCTTCCCCCCAGGTAGGTGGAGTAGACGAGGGAGGAGCCGGAGGAGGAGAGCTTACTCACCACGACGTTGCCGAAGCCGGGAAGGCCCGCCTGATAGGCGTTGAGGGTCGGGAAATCGGTGGACCAGCTCTGCCCGGCGACATAGGCGCTCGCCGCGGAATCCACTGCGATGCCCCAGGTGGTGTCCGTGTCGCTCCCTCCCAGGAACGTGGAATACTCGAGCTCCAGGAGACAGACCATGTTCGTCGGCGTGCTCGACGGAGTCGCCGTAGAGGTCTGTGTGACCGTTGGAGTGGCGGTTGCCTGGGCCTCTCCGAAGGCGCGCAGCACGCCGTCGCCGAAGCCGACATAGAGACGCCCCCCGGAATCTATGACGGGGGAAGACTCCACATCGCCCCCCGTCGCCCAGCTCCACGCCAGCGAGCCGTCCGAATTGAGGACGTAGAGTGAGCTGGTATCCGAGCCGCAATATACCCGACCGGCGGAGCCCACGGCGGGGGAGGAATCCACGTCGCCGACCGTCCTGTAGCTCCATCTTAACGCGCCGTCGGAATCGAGGGCGTAAAGGCGGTTGTCCCGCGATCCCACGTAGAGAGCGCTATCGCTCCCGATAGCCGGCGATGAGTAAACATCGTTTCCCGTCTCATAGCTCCATAAGAGGGCGCCCGTGGAGGCGAGGCTGTAGAGCCTGTCATCGTTTGAGCCCACGTAGAGTGACCCGTCGCTCCCGACGGCCGGCGAGGACTCAACCCAGCCTCCCATCCTATAGCTCCACGAGAGGGCGCCCGTGGAGGTGATACCGTAAAGCCTGTTACCATCTGAGCCCACGTAGAGGGACCCGTCACCCCCGATGGCCGGCGAGGAGTGAATCTCGCCTCCCGCCACATAGCTCCACGAGAGAGAGCCCGTGGAGGTGAGGCTGTAGAGCCTGTGATCGAGTGAGCCCACGTAGAGTGCCCCGTCACTCCCTATGGCAGGCGATGAGCGAACCCAGTATCCCGTCGCATAGGTCCAGGAGAGTCCGCCCGTGGAGGTGAGGCTGTAGAGGTTGTAATCCCTTGAGCCTGCGTAGAGTGCCCCGTCACTCCCTATGGCCGGCGATGAGTAAATATCGTTTCCCGTCACATAGGTCCAGGAGAGGGCGCCAGTGGAGGTGAGGCTGTAGAGCCTGTCATCGAGTGAGCCCACGTAGAGGGCCCCGTCACTCCTTATGGCAGGCGATGAGCGAACTTCGTTTCCCGTCGCATAGGTCCACGAGATGGCCCCCGTTTGCGGCCCAGCGTACGGGCTCAGGCCCGTATGGAGCGCGTCGTGGCGGAACATAGGCCATGGCCCGGAATCGGTCTGGCCGTAGCTCAACCTGCTGATGAAGACGTCCTTCGTCGGATTTCCCCCGCCGTCGGTGCCCTCGCTCCAGGTCGACTGGTAGGGGTTGGCGGTGGGGAAGTCGGAGGAGTAGGTGTAGCCGGCCACGTACACGGATCCGGCGGAATCGATGGCCATGTCGTTCGCCTGGTCGTTCTGGTTCCCTCCCAGGTAGGTCGAGTACTCGAGTTGAACGTTCTGGGCGCGTGCCGGGGCGCTCGCGGCGAGCACCATGAGAGAAAGCACTGCCGGGAAGACCGGGCTTTTCATGGAAAACCTCCTTGGGTGGTACGGACGTCTGCGACGGAGAGGGGCACGCCCCGATTGCGCGGTGGTAAGTCGACCGTGTGATCTTTGATACAGGCTGTTCATGTGTTTCCGTTCATTCTAGGCGCGTGCCGCTCCAACATCAATTTTTTTTCCGTATATTTCTTGTTTTACAGGACGTTTACTCGCACTCTATTTAATTTTGATATATCATTTTTCATGCCGGGGCTCTCCGGCAGCCGTGAAGGACACGGCCGCCGTATTCTTCCCGGGGAATGCCGATGAAGCGAAAAGAGTGGGAGCCGGTTGCATCCGTTGCCCGTGTCCTGGGAGAGGGAGATAACGTCTTCGTCTCGGGGCTCTGCGGGAGCGCTGCTCCCTTCTTCGTCGCCCGCCTGGCCGAGAAACGGGAGGGGTCCCTCCTGGTCGTCACCCGGGGGGCGAAGGAGGAGCGGGACTTCTTCGACGACCTTCGCACGTTCTCCTCCCGGCCCGTTCACCTCTTCCCCTCACGCGAGACGCTGCCGGGAGAGGGACGGGAGCACCCCGATATCGTGGAGGCCAGGTTCCGCGTTCTGGACATGCTCCTGCGGGGGGCAATCGACGGCATCCTCGTCTCGTCGGTCAAGGCCCTCCTCCAGAAGCTGCCCCCCGGGGGGCTTCTCTCCGCCTCCTCGATGCACATAGAGGTGGGAACGAGGCTCGACCTCAAGGGCGCCATCTCCCGCCTTACCGCCCTCGGCTACGAGAGGGAGGCCGCGGTGTACGAGCGCGGCCAGCTCAGCGTGCGGGGCGGGATACTCGACGTCTTTCCGGGCAGCGCGCCGTCCCCTATCCGGGTCGAGCTTGACGGGGACGTCGTGGCGTCCGTCAGGCTCTTCGATCCCGCCGACCAGCGGTCCAGGTCGACGGTGAAAGAGTTCACGGTCATGGTCCTGGACGAGCTCGCCTGCGGCGGAAAGAGCGTCTCCCTCATCGACTATCTCCCGTCCCCGTCGCTGGTGTGCCTAGCCGGCCCGGCCGGGATCAAGGAGGCCGCCCTCGGTCCGGGGGCGGGCTGCGGGGACCTCTTCACGTTCGGTCACCTCATCGAGAAGGCGGGGTCCTTTGGCCTCGTGTACATGTCCGACGTCGGCGAGGAGATAGAGGAAGCGGGGGAGGCGCGCCGGGTCCGTGCCGGTTCAAGGTCGGCCGAGCTTCTCGACGGCCCCGGTGTGCTTCCCGGCGTGAAGGCCGAGTTCTGGCGCGGGGCGTTCGAGAGGATCGCCGGCTGGGTGGAGGAAGGCTACAGAGTCCGGGTCTACTGCAACAACGAGGGTGAGCGATCCAGGCTTCTCGAGCTGGTGGGGGAGAGGGCGAAGCTCCTTGGCTCCGTGGAGATAGGCTCTGTTGCCTCCTCTTTTCTCGTTCCTGAGATGAAGCTTGTCTTCATCTCGGACTCGGAGATATTCGGCCGGTACAAGATCCGGCGCCCGGTGGAACGAAGGGCCCGGCAGAGGCCGTTCGGGGAGGTCTCCTCCGAGTTCGAGCCGGGAGAGTACGTCATCCACGTCGGCCAGGGAATCGGGCGGTACATAGGCCTCAGGAAGCTGAAGCGGGAGGGCGCCGAAAGGGAGTACCTGGCGATCGAGTACCGCGGCAGCTCGAAGCTTTACGTCCCTGTCGAGCAGGCGCACCTGGTCGAGAGGTATGTCGGCCTGGGGAGTCGCCGCCCGACGCTCGACGTGCTCGGCTCCGGGCGTTGGACGCGAAGGAAGGCGGGTGTGGAGAGGGCGATAGTCGACTTCGCGGCCGGGCTCCTGGAGCTCCAGGCGATTCGGTCGTCGCTGCGCGGCATCAGCTACTCCCCCGACACGCCGTGGCAGCGTGAGTTCGAGGCCTCTTTCATCTACGAGGAGACGCCCGACCAGGAGAAGGCGATAGAAGAGGTCAAGGCGGACATGGAGAGCGAATGCCCCATGGACAGGCTGATCTGCGGGGACGTCGGCTACGGGAAGACGGAGGTCGCAATCAGGGCCGCCTTCAAGGCCGTGATGGACGGCAAACAGGTTGCCGTCCTGGTCCCCACGACGGTCCTCGCCCAGCAGCACTTCACCACTTTCACGGACAGGCTCGCGGATTACCCGGTCGAGGTGCGGGCGCTGAGCCGGTTCCAGTCCCCGAAGGAGCAGGAGGAGGCCATAGAGGGTCTCATCGCGGGGAAGGTAGATATCGTGATAGGCACCCACCGGCTCCTGCAGTCTGACGTCCTCTTCAATGACCTCGGCCTGGTCGTGATCGACGAGGAGCAGCGGTTCGGTGTCGGGCACAAGGAGAGGCTGAAGCGGCTCCGGAAGCTGGTGGACGTTCTGACGATGACGGCGACGCCGATCCCCAGGACGCTCTACCTTTCGATAACCGGCCTGAGGGACATGTCTGTCATCGACACGCCCCCCAGGGACAGGCTGGCGGTCCACACGGAGATAATCCACCACGACGAGAAAACTGTCAGAGACGCGATCCTCCGGGAGCTTGCCAGGGAAGGGCAGGTGTACTACGTTCACAACAGGGTGGCGACGATCGGGAGGGTGGCGAAGGGCATAGAGAGGCTGGTGCCGGAGGCAAGGGTGGCCGTCGCGCACGGGCAGATGGGCGAGGGCCTCCTCGAGGAGACGATGAGGAGGTTTTTCACGGGCGAGGTCGACGTTCTCGCCTGCACGACGATCATCGAGTCGGGCCTGGACATCCCGAACGTCAACACGATATTCATAGACGCCGCACACCGCTTCGGCCTGGCCGACCTCTACCAGCTCCGGGGGCGGGTGGGCAGGTACAAGCACCGGGCGTTCGCGTACCTGATCATCCCGCGCGGCCCGATAGGTGACGAGGGCCGCAGGCGCCTCAGGGCGATAGCCGAGCACAGCGAGCTGGGGGCGGGCTTCGGCATCGCGATGCGCGACCTGGAGATACGCGGGGCGGGAAACGTCCTCGGGAGTGAGCAACACGGCCACATCATGGCCGTTGGCTTCGATCTCTACTGCAGGCTCCTGAAGGACGCGATCGCAGGGCTGGAGGGGAGGAAGGTCAGGCCGCGGTACGAGGTGTCGCTCAATATAGGCTTCTACCCGTGTATACCCCCGGACTACGTCCCCGCGGGCCGGATCAGGATAGACATCTACCGGAGGGTGGGAGGGGCCGGGTCGCCTGACGGGATCGACGCGATGGGCGATGAGATGGGGGACCGTTTCGGGCCGCTGCCGGATGAGGCCCGGCGGTACCTGTTGCTGGCAAAGCTGAAGCTCCGGGCTTGGCAGGCGTGCGTGCGCTCCATCGAGCTGGTGAATAACCGCCTATTCATCGATGTACCGGGAGAGAGGATCATCGAGAAGGTGAAGAAGCGGTCGTTCACGGAGGTAAGCCGCGCTATTAACAAGGTGTTGAAGGGCCTGGAGCAGGGTGCTATAGTCCAGTCTCCCGGGGAGACGGCGGGGAGTAATTAACCACAAAATAAAGATGGCCACGAAAAGGCACAAGAGGCACAAAAAGAGGAATGGCAGATGAACGCAAAATGGACAAACATGTTTTTTGTGCCTTTTCGTGGCTATAAAAAGATATTATTCGTTTTGCAAATGATATCTGAAACTAATTGGCTGAGAACGGCTTGCATTGCTATCTTTGTTTTGTTGTCTCTCGCATGCCCGGCCGCGCACGGCGAGCCGTTCGATAAGATAGTCGCCGACGTCAACGGCGAGGTTATAACGCACAGCGAGCTTGAGGATGTCCTCGAGCCCCTGTACCGGAAATACGAGGACGTCTACTCCGGCCCGAAGCTCTTTGAGAAACTGCAGGCTGCGCGGTGGAGCATGCTTAACCAGCTGATCGAGGAGAAGCTGATCCTGCAGGAGGTTAAGAAGAAAGAGCTGGAAATCGGAGAGGAAGCCCTGATGAAGAGGATGGAGGAGGTTGAGTCGCGCTTCTCCTCCAGGGAGGAGTTCCAGAGAGAGCTGGCTCGGTCGGATATGACGCTCGATGAGTTCAGGGAGAGGGAGCGGGAAAGGCTGACGGCTTACTCCCTGCTGATGGAGGAGATATCCAGAAGGGTCATGATTACTCCCCAGTCGGTTATCTCCCACTACAACGCTCACCGGGACGAGTTCGTTGAACCCGAGAAGGTCCACCTCTTCCAGATATTCATAAAGAAAGGTGACGATGAGAAGCTGAAACTGGCGGAGGAGGTCCTCGATCGCCTCGATGGGGGAGATGATTTCAAAGAGCTGGCCCGGGCCTACTCCGATGGGCCCGAGAAGGCCACTGGAGGAGATTGGGGGTTCATAGAGAGGGGGTATCTCAACCCCGATACAATGGGGAAGGTCGAGGAGGCCGCATTCGGGATCGAGGCCGGCAGCCACAGCGGCATCGTCGAGACGCCGCTCGGCTACCACATCATCGTGGTCGATGCGGTACGGAAGGAGCGGGCCGTGCCCATATCCGAGGTGTGGAATCAGATCGAGAGGAGGCTGGGCCAGGCCGAGGCAGAGAAAGTAAGGGCCGAGTGGATTTCCGAGCTGAGGAAGAAAGCATATATCTCCGTAAAATAATAAGTCTAGCTCCCTCTAGGTCTAAGTGTAGATAAATAATGCCCGGCGCGTTCAGGATATTAAAATCCGAAACAAATCCGAATGACTAAAACAGGTTTCGAATTCAGAAAAAGAACCAAGACATTGAATAAGCCGCTTATTGGTATAACGATAGGGGACCCGGCGGGCGTCGGGCCGGAAGTGGCGCTGAAGGCCGCCCTCTCAGGCGATGTTCAGGGTGTTTGCTATCCCTTTCTTATAGGGACTCTTTCCATCGTCGAACGGCACGCGGAATGGCTGGGCATGACAAAAAGGATAATATCGATCCCCGAGGCCGCGGGAGTTCTTTCAGGGGAAGGAGAAATAGCAGTCCTCGATACGGGGGAAGGCGCTATCGAGAAGGGTGACCTGGGAAGAGCCGATGGAAAATGGGGAAAGCTCTCGATGTCATACGTGGAGCGTGCGGCCGGGCTGTGCCTCTCCGGTGATATCGCAGCCATGGCGACGGCGCCTATCTGCAAGGAGGCGATCCACGCCGCGGGGTTTCGCTTCGAGGGGCACACCGACTACCTCGGCTCCCTTTGCGGGCGGGATGACTTCGTGATGATGCTCGTGGGGGGCGGCATCCGGACGGTCCTGGCGACGGTCCACGTGCCGCTGAGGAGCGTGCCGGAAGTGCTGACTTCGCGTAAGGTCCTGAACGCCGTGGAGAAGGGCAACGCTGTTCTCATAAGGCTGGGCATTGAGAGGCCCCGCATAGCGGTAAACGGCCTCAATCCACACGCGGGGGAGGGGGGAGCCTTCGGAGACGAGGAGGCGGCGATCATCTCTCCCGCCATAGAAGAGGCTGGAGCGATGGGCCTGGATGTAACCGGCCCCCTCCCGCCGGACACCTCGTTCTGGCGCATGCTGAAAGGGGAGTTTGACCTGGTAGTCTCCATGTATCACGATCAGGGGCTCATTCCCCTCAAGACAATCGCTTTCGACATGGGCGTGAACGTAACGCTCGGCCTTCCGATCGTGCGCACCTCGCCCGACCACGGCACGGCCTTCGGCATCGCGGGGCGGGGAAAGGCCGACCCGGCGAGCATGATCGAGGCGGTCAAGCTTGCCGCCCGCCTGGCCGGCTCAATGTAACCGCGGAACTAGGAGTGTGTCCGAGTAATAGCAATTTGAGCTTTTATCACAGTCATTGCGAGCCCTGCGAAGCTGGGCGAAGCAATCTCCAAAATTGCAGGTATATGAATCGACAGTACTACATCTATATTATGACTCAGTAGTGTCCCAACGTTCGCTTCGTTAAAATTCGCAAGATGCTATTAAATAGGAAGTTGCAAAGAAAAATGCCTGTTTCCGACTTGAAAGTGAGTGTACGCTCACACCCTTCAAAACGCAAGG
>JAVCDC010000129.1 GCA_030765135.1 Candidatus Tritonobacter lacicola
ATGGCCGCTGTCACCGGGAAGGTGATGTACCTCGTTTCAAAGATCGCGCCGGGGGGGGGGCCTGCTGGGGGAAAAGGAGGCCCTCTGAATTTGCACCATTTTCACCGGGACCCCGGGGGAAGGGGGGGGGGGGGGTGGAAAGGGGGGGGGGGGGGGGGGTTTCTCCGGGGGGGGGGGGGGGGGGGGGGGGGGGTCGAGTTCCAGGAGCTTTTTCTCGATCAGGAAATCCCTGGCCACCTTTCTTGCATCGATACCCTTCTGATCAACCTTGTAGTTCATCTCGAGCATATCTTCGTCCGTTATAAACCCTCCGAGCTTGTTTAAAATATTTTCGAGTTCCGGGTATTTCTTCAGGGTATCAGCCCTGACCAGCGGGGCAGCATAGTAGGGCGGGAAAAAATGCAGATTATCCCGGAGCATGACCAGGTTGAATGCCGGGATACGCCCGTCGGTCGCGAATCCACATATCAGGTCCACTTGCTTCTCGGCGATCGCCCTGTACATCAGGCCGCTGTCAACTTCCTTCGGCTCATTCCTGAAATGCAGGTTGTATCTCCTGCACAGCCCCCTGTATCCGTCCGGTCTCTCAAAAAACTCATGGTTGAAGCCCGGTCTCAGGGTTTCCTCATGCTTCTTCAAATCGGATATCTTCTCTATCGCGAGCCTCTTTGCCTGGTCCATCCTCATTGTGATGGTGTAGGTGTTATTGAACCCGAACGGCTTGAGCCAGACCAGATCGTACTTCTTCCTGAATTCATCCTTCACCTCGCCGTAGACCTTATCCTTCCCGTAGCTCAAGCCCTTCTTCTTCAAAATGGCAATAAGACCGGTTCCGGTATATTCCGGATAGAGGTCAATGTCACCGTTCTTCAACGCGGTGAAACAGACGAACGTACCGGCAAGGTTAAGCCTCCTGTCAACCTTCAAATGCGTTTCAGCCTCGATCATAAGGGCGATCATTTCGCCCAGGATAACTTGCTCGGTGAAGTTCTTTGAGCCGACCACGACCGTGTCAGCTCTCCGGCCGCATCCGACAACGGCAATGCACAACACGGCGGGAAACAGTATCATCGCTGCAAAGCCCCTTTTACTCACAGCTCTATCAGCCTCCTAGGAAACGCCCCTCGGGGTCAGATACTTTTCTACCCGGAGCAATATGAAATCGAAGAACAGCGCGAGCAACGCGGCGGGGATGGCGCCCGCGAGAATCATGTTGCTGTTCACCATCGAGATACCCCTGAAGATAAACTGCCCCAGCCCTCCCGCCCCAACGGCGGCGCACAACGTTGCTATCCCGATACAGGTAACCGTAGCTATTCTGATTCCCGAGAGAATAACCGGAACAGATAAGGGGAGTTCAAGCTTTAGCAAAATCTGGAGGTTTGTCATCCCCATACCCATTCCAGCCTCGATGATGGACCGGTCAACCTGGTTTATTCCCGCTATGGTATTTTTTATTATTGCAAGCAGGGAGTACAGAAAGAGCGCCAGGATAGCCGGTTTAAGCCCGATACCCAGCAACGGTATCAGGAAACCCAGCAGGGCCAGGCTGGGTATTGTCTGAACCACGTTCACCACACCTACAACCGGCATGGTCAAGCCCTTCTTCCTGGTGAGCATGATTCCCAGCGGTACACCGACACAGACGGCCAGCAGCACTGAAATCCCGGAAAGCTGGACATGCTCCACGGTCCTCTGCAAGACCTCCGCCCTTCTCTCCAGGATAAATTGTGCCACGTTCATCCAGGCGTCCTCCGGCTAATCCCTGTCTTTCAGATCAGCAACGAGCGCATTGATATGTCTGCCCGTGAACTTCGCCACAAACTCATTCGACGGCTGCTCCGCTATCTCAAGCGGCGGCCCGAGCTGGACGAGCTCCCCCCTGTCCATAATCGCTATGCGGTCGGCTATCTTGAAAGCCTCGAATATGTCGTGGGTCACAAAAATGATCGTCTTTTTTATCTGCTTCTTCAGATTGATGAACTCATCCTGAAGCTCCTCCCTGGTGATGGGGTCCAGGGCCCCGAACGGCTCATCCATCAGAACTATCTCAGGCTCCGAGATTATCGCCCTGGCCACGCCCACCCTCTGCTGCTGGCCGCCGCTCAACTCCTGCGGATACCTGCTCAAGACGCTTTCGGAAAGCCTCACCATCCCCAGGATCGACAGGGTTCTTCTCTTGATCTCTTCGGGGGCCCACCTCTTGAGCCTCGGCACGACGGCGATATTCTCCTCCACGGTCATGTTCGGGAAAAGCCCTATATCCTGTATCACATAGCCTATGTTTCTCCTGAGCTCTATGAGGCTGACGTGCTTTATGTTATCGGAGTCGATGTAAATATCCCCGCTGTCCGGTTCGATCAACCTGTTTATCATCTTGAGCGTGGTGGTCTTCCCGCAACCGCTGACGCCAAGCAATACCAGCGTTTCTCCCCTCTTCACGACGAAACCGATACCGTTTACGGCGACAAAACCGTCGTAGGACTTGGTTACGTCCACAAGCTTTATCATTTCCTCTTCCTGACCTGCAGGATGGCCACGAGACCGTGACCGCAGCCCATCCCGCACTGCATATTATTCAGCATGTTTCTCAAGGAGTAGGAAAGCTGCGGCTCAATGATGTTTGCCCTGGGGTCCCCTATGCTCATCCACAACACGCTGTCCACAACCCTGTCCATATTCAAGATAGCCTGCTGGAGAGCGGGGCTGAATTTACTCCAACCTTTCATCTCGGTGGGGTAGATCCTGCCCTTGAGACGCATGCCGGTAAACTTGATGACGGTATTCCAGCTGAAGATGCCCTTCTCGTAGAATCTCCTTAGCTGCTCGATAGAAGTCTCTGGTACCCGGTCTATTATCAACGACTGCAGATTGGTTCGCATGTAATCTTCGTGGAGCCTGTTGACCCTCTTTCGCAAAGGCTTTACCCACTTGTTGTACTCCCGGGTATCCACATGCCTCCCCACAAATACGGATCTATCAAACACTTCTAGCGGCCGGACACTTATCCCTGATTCTTTCCGCACTTCTTCACACAGGCCGGCTATCTCATCACCCGTCCAGAAACGGAGGGTAAACTTTTCCGGCTCTTCCTCGGAAAGAGCACCGTTTGTATAGAGATAGCTCATTGAGTACTCTCTCATCTTTTGGTCCTCGGATTTCGCATCCCAGTACCTGGGCCACTCGATTGAATAGCGCCCGAGAAAATCCAACACCAGGAGAGCATGCGGAGCGGAGTGCTTCGCTATGTCGCTTACGAGTTTCCTCGCCTGGCCGTAATCGAGGTGCGAAAGGGCGGCATAGGATGAGAAATATATGTCATACGGCCTCTTTCCCACGACCCGCTCATCGAGACCGTTCCTCAAATCCATCTTCCTGAAAACTACCTCCCGCTTATCGGCATAGTTCTCCCTGCCCTTCTCGAGCATCTCTTCGCTTATATCCACCCCGAAATACAGGGAGATGCGCTCCGCCGGCAAAATGAACGAATCCTTGAGGGCCAAGCTTACGTCCCTCTTTCCGATCTTTGAAAGCTGTTCGTACCCCTGCCCGGAACCGCAGCCCAGGTCGAGTATGCGGACCTTCCTTCTGTCTTGCACGGCCGCGAGATACCTTTTAAGGTAAGGCCTCAGGGTGTACTTTGTGATCTGGTCCTCCCAGTAGACCCTCACGTTATCAAATTTTCCGAAGAGACCGCCGACGTACTTGTCGTAGTATCCACCTAAGACGGTCTCGCTGTAGGTTTTCGTCCCCGTGTTCTTATGCCTCTTAACCGGTCTCCTCCTCTCACTCATTGCGCTATAACTACGAAATAGACTCCACCGAATTGCCCGCGGCTGAAGCCGTGGCTACTTGCCGGGATCCCAGCGACCCACCAGCCTCTCGAAGACGGGCGAAGGAAAGCTCTCCCTGAATATACTGTAGTACCAGAGCTCCTTGGGGCTGTTGAGACTGTAGCCGCAAGGCGTCCTCCGGGTCGCTTCGTCGAACCGGCCTTTCTCGAACTCATTCCCCGCCACCCGGTCCATCAGATCGTCCGTGCCGGTTCCCCCGGCGAAGCGTTGCTTCGGCCTGGCATAGATCTCCGGCGGAAGCATGTCCTTGAACGCCTCCCTCAGCAGCCATTTCTCGATCAACCTTCCATCGGGCAGGGGGTGGAGCTTCCAGCTAACCGGCATCTGCAGGCAGAATGCCATCAGCTCCGAATCAAGAAATGGGGTCCGGTAATTGATGGAGTTGTTCATCATGGCCCTGTCGAGCCTCTGAACGGCGGTGTTGTATGCCACCGCTATGAGCCGTCTCATCATCTTCAGCCGCTCCTCCTCGGTCGGAAATTCCTTCAGGAGGTGGTACCCGCCGTTCAATTCGTCACCCCCCTCGCCGCTCAGGACGCAGTTCGTAAACCTCGAAGCAAATGAAGATGCCACCAGGTTGGCTATCGCGCCGCTGACGCAGTCCTCGTCGAACGACTCCAGGGCTCTTATCGCCCTGGGGACCAGTTCGGTTATCTCATCAATGCCGAACGTGCAAATATGGTGATCAAGCCCGCAGCTTTTCGCCATCGCAACAGCGTTTTCCAGATCCGGGGCGCCCTCCACGCCCACGGTAAGCCCCGGTATGCCGGGGTCCAGCTCGTGCGTTATCGCCGCGATTATCGAGCTGTCAAGCCCCCCGCTTAAAAGCACGGCACCGACGGCTCCATCCTCGAGGCGCCTCTCGACCGCCCGGAAGAGGTAGTCCCTGAGCTTTCCGGCGGCCTCTTCCGGGACAGGCGGAATCTCCACCTCCGGGTATCTGGGGAGCACCTCCCTGAGTCCGCTGTCGGATGAGTAGACCGTCGAGGGGAGAAGCTCCCTGACATCCACCGCCACCCCCACCATGGCTTTCATTTCCGAGGCGAAGCATAGTCTCCCGTCCCCGGTTCTTCCGTAGAACAGGGGGCGGACACCAACCGCATCCCTGGCAAAAAGGAGCTCCCTCCCGTTCCAGACCGCGCAGGCAAACACCCCCTCAAGATAGGAGGAAAAGCACTGTCCATACCGAAGATACAAGTCAAGGGCCACTTCGGCATCCGACTTACCCTGGCCGCGGCTGTTATAGATATCACCGTCAAAATAAACCGTTATGTCTCCCTCCCTGGCGAATCCGTTGCCGCGGGCCTGACTCAGTTCGGAGGCCATCACTCCCGCTGCCAATCTCCCCTCCTGCCTGATGTTCTCGGTGTCGGGACCACGGTGCCTGATTACCTCAAGCATTCTCAGAACCCGGCCCTTCCCGTTGCCATCTCCAAGTATTCCTGCAATTCCCGCCACTGAATTCTCCCCTGAACTATCGAATTTCTGGCCGTCTCGTCGGCCGGTTCTCTAACTCCCTAGGTATCAATTTATTGTAGCACAACCGGTTCCCCGGACGAAAGAGCAACTTGAAACTGCAGTTATTCGTGCAAATTTTTCGCAGTAATTAACCGGAATTATCGTTTGGTTATCTGGGCTTGATCCCCCTATCTTACAAGGCTCATGATTTTGAATCTAAAGGGGGGCAAGAAAGGAAGATCTTTGAAGGGGAAATATTTTGGAATGTGCAGACCCGACCCCAACCTCTTACTATTCCCTATGCCGGGGGTGGAACATCAACCAGAGCTTGAAAAGAAGGAGTTTCCAGAAGGATGTTTTCTGCAATGATCTCCTCTCTCTCTGCCTATCTTGATGAATCGGTAGTCCGAAACCTTTTCCCGGATTCGACCACCGGAGGCAGAAAACTGCTCGTCCACCGGGCAATCGAGAAAGGGGAGGTCCTGCGACTTAGGCCCGGCCTGTATTGTCTCGCTCCTGACTATCGAAAGTCAGACCCTCATCCTTTCGTAATTGCTGCCGCTCTTCACTTACCTTCGCATGTCAGCCTGGAGTCGGCACTCTCGTATCACGGTCTTATTCCTGAAGCTGTTTTTCAAGTCTCCAGTGTCACGATACAGCGGAGCAGATCGTTCAAGACCCCTCTGGGAACTTTCGTGTTCCATCGCGTGCCGGTCAACGATCCGCGGGCAGGCGTGAAGGCCGAGAAGATCGATGCCAACGCGTGGGCCTTTTTCTGACCCATTCCATGCGCATTGAAGAGGATGATCTGTATCAACTGAACTTCAAGGACTTCAACGAGGTATATGAGAGCATTCGGAATAAGCGAACTCAGGCCTATATCGCAGGCCTTCATAAGGAACTCACGGGATGATCGAAGACGTACTGGAAAACAAGTTACGCGAGTACGCGCCCGCTAACGCTTTGGAGCAGGAAAACGTCCTCCAGGAACTCATGCAGCAATATGTGCTCGCCAGCCTTTCGGGGGTTCGCCTCTTCGCCCATGCGGCATTCCATGGCGGCACCTGTTTGAGAATGCTCTACGACATGAACCGGTTCTCCGAGGACCTGGACTTCGTATTGAAGGAGCCGGATTCAGCATTCAAGTGGGGACCATATCTCGAAAAAATCCGTCACGACTGCGAGGCGGAGGGCATCCGTTTCAATGTCCAGGACAGAGCCACAATAGAGACAGCCGTCCGGAAGGTCTTCCTCAAGACTGATTCGATAGGGCAGATTCTGAACCTGGAATTGCCTTA
>JAVCDC010000061.1 GCA_030765135.1 Candidatus Tritonobacter lacicola
GATTAACAACACGGTGCCCTGAAAGCAATTGCAGATTGTGAGGTTATCATAACAATTGAGCATGTTTTTAATCCGTCTAATCCGCTTAATCCGTGGTTCCGTTTTTAATTCTTTTTAACGAATATGGGCACGACGCAGCACGAACATATATTTCAGTGTCTTCAGTGTTTTCAATGGTTATAATTCCTTTTAAAATAATTGAAAGGCAGGGAGGGGATCAATGCAGGCCAAGCTGATAGCAGGCTTAATCGTCATCATACTGGTGATCATCTTCACGATCTGGAACCAGGCGCCCGTTGAAGTGAGCTTTGTCTTCTGGTCAATAGGGCCGTGGTCGGTGAGTATCGTGGTATTCTTCTCAATACTGATAGGCGCTGTCGTCACCTTCTGTATCGGACTCCAGGCCAGGTTGACGCTTAACCGCGAATTGAAGGCGAAATCGGAGAGGATCGCCGAGCTTGAACACCGTATTAAGGCAGGGATTAAGAGTCAAGAAACTTGAAAAAGAAACAAGATGCGAGAAACAAGAAACAAGATACAGGATGGAAAAAAGACAGAAAGAGGGAATAAAGAAATCAGTGAAAATGGAAACATGGAAGTATGGAAATAATGAACCGAGAAGACGTGAAACGTTGAACGTGAAACGTTAGACGTGAAGAAAAAATCAAGACATGAAAACAATAAAAAGGCGATTATCCGCGGATTATTGAAAATCCGGCTTATTGACGGATACTGATTAAAAGGATAAAACAATACGTTTCTGAACAATGGTTGAAATGAAGAGGAAGAAGGAAAAGACGGCAACCGGTAAAGTAACACCCATGATGCGGCAGTACCGGATGATCAAGGAGGCGCATCCCGACTGCGTTCTCATGTTCCGCCTGGGCGACTTCTACGAGATGTTCCTTGACGATGCCGTCAGGGCCAGCGGTATTCTGGACATAACCCTGACGTCGAGGGAGGCCGGGAAAGGCAACAGGATGCCCATGTGCGGCTTCCCGTACCACGCCGTCGAGGGCTACGTGGCGAAGCTCATCAAGGCCGGCTGCAAGGTCGCAATATGCGACCAGGTCGAGGACCCTAAGCTTGCCACGGGGATAGTGAAGAGGCGGGTAACGAGGATTATCACACCGGGAACGCTCCTTGACGGGACCGTGGAGCGGAAGGCCGGAAACAACTACCTGGCATCGATCAACAGTGAGGACGGCGTAAGCGGCTTCAGCTACATCGATCTCTCCACGGGGGAGTTCAAGGTCACCGAGACGCAGGATGAGGAGCAGCTGTTCGACGAGTTAACCCGCGTCAGCCCCGCGGAATGCCTGGTGCCGAGCGCGCTCATGGAAGAGGAGGGGATGAAGCAGCGGCTGGAGGATGCGTGCGGGGCCGTCCTCGACGAGCGAGACGATTGGGACTTCGACTACGAATCCTCCGGCAGGCTGCTGAGGGAGCAGTTCGGGACTCAATCCCTTGACGGATTCGGCCTGGCCGGGCTGGGGCCGGGCGTCGGGGCCGCGGGCGCCATCATCTCGTATCTGCACGAGAACCTCTACGAGCGCCTCGACCACGTGGGGTCGATCTCCGTCTACTCAACCGATGATTTCATGGTGCTCGATTCGACCACCCAGAAGAACCTGGAGATTGCCTCGGCCGCCAGGAGCGGGAGCAAGGAGGGAACGCTGCTATCGGTCCTCGATCATACCGCGACCCCCATGGGGACCCGGCTTATCCGGCAGTGGCTCTTCCAGCCCCTCATGGATCCGGCGGCGGTCAAGTTCAGGCTGGACGGTGTGGAAGAGCTGGTTGAGACTCCCGCCATGCTCGGCCGGGTCCGCGAGAGGCTCCGTGGAATAAGAGATATCCAGCGGCTTCTCTCCCGCCTGAGCTGCGGGTACGCGACCGCCCGCGACCTCGCGGGTCTACGGGAATCGCTCAAGCTCGTTCCGGGCATAAGGGAAGCCGTATCGCCGGCCGGGAGCGGGATCCTGGCAAAGGCCCTGTACAACCTGGAGGGCGAGGATGAGGTTGTCGGGCTGATCGAGCGGGCTATCGTTGACGAGCCCCCCGCGTCGGTGAGAGAGGGGAGAATGGTCAGGGATGGCTACAGCCCGGAACTCGATGAGCTGAGGGCCGTCTCCCGTGATGGAAAACAGTGGATCGCCTCCCTGCAGAAGAAGGAGATAGAGCGCACCGGGATTAAGTCGCTCAAGGTAGGGTACAACAGGGTCTTCGGCTACTACCTCGAGGTGACGAAGGCTAACCTGGCTCTTGTTCCGGAAGATTACATCCGCAAGCAGACGCTGGTAAACGCAGAGAGATTCGTGACGCCCGGGTTAAAAGAGTACGAGGCGAAGGTGCTCGGGGCGCAGGAGAGAATAGCGGAGCTGGAGTATGATATTTTCACGAAGGTGAAAGAGAGCGTCGTTTCGTCCTCCCACTCTATCCAGAGAATCGCCGACGCCCTGGCTCTCCTGGACGTTTGCGAGTCCCTCGCCCACACGGCGATCCATAACGATTACGTCCGGCCCGTTATCGATGGCAGCGATAGCATAGAGATCAACGGCGGCCGTCACCCGGTCATAGAGCGAATGGTGGAACACTTTGTCCCTAACGATACGATCCTCGACACCGAAACGAACCAGCTCCTCATCATAACGGGCCCCAACATGGCCGGGAAGTCGACCTACATCCGCCAGGTGGCCCTTATCGTGCTCATGGCGCAGGCCGGGAGCTTCGTCCCGGCCGATTCCGCCCGCATAGGGATCGTCGACAGGATATTCACGCGGGTCGGGGCCAGCGACGAGTTGGCCCGCGGGCAGTCGACGTTCATGGTGGAGATGAACGAGACGGCAAACATTCTCAACAACGCCACCGAGAGGAGCTTGATCATCCTTGACGAGATCGGGCGCGGAACGAGCACGTTCGACGGTATAAGTATTGCCTGGGCGGTCGCCGAGTACATTCACAACACCCCCGAGATACGGGCCCGGACGCTCTTCGCCACCCACTACCACGAGCTCACGGAGCTCGAGATGGACCTCCCCGGTGTCAGGAACTACAACATCGCCGTGAAGGAATGGAACGAAGAGATCGTCTTCCTGAGAAAGATCGTTCCGGGCGGGACGGACAAGAGCTACGGAATACACGTCGCCCGCCTGGCGGGTCTCCCGGCAAAGGTCATAGAGCGCGCGAAGGATATACTCAACTGCCTCGAGGAGGGGGCGATAAGGGAGAGCGACCTACCCTCGGAGGACGCCGTTGCCCATCCCGAGCGGCAGCTCTTCCTCTTCGACGAGAAGAGCCATATAATCGTGGATGAGCTCAGGAGCCTCCCGCTCGACGAGATGACACCGGTCGAGGCACTCGTCAAGCTCAAGGAACTGAAAGACAAGGCGGATAAAAGTTAAATGAGTTTTATGAGTTCAATGAGTTTATTGAGGCGGGCCATAACTCATATAACTCACAAACTCAGAAACTCATGAAACTTGTAGTTATTACCCTTTGTGGCCTGATGTAGACCAGGGATACTATGCAGACGATAACAGTATTGCCCGAGAGTGTGGCGAACAAGATCGCCGCGGGCGAGGTCATCGAGAGGCCCGCGTCCGTCGTCAAAGAGCTCGTTGAGAACTCGATCGATTCCGGCGCCAAAACAATCACGGTCGAGATCGAGGGAGGCGGGTTATCGCTGATCGCGGTGTACGACGACGGGTGCGGCATGAGCCGCGGGGACGCGCTCCTGTCGATAGAAAGGCACGCCACGAGCAAGATACGCAGCGCGAACGACCTCGGGGATATCGTGACGCTGGGCTTCAGGGGCGAGGCCCTCCCCAGCATCGCCGCCGTGTCGCGGTTCGAGATGCTCACCAGGGACGAGGGGTCTCTCGCGGGAACGAGGATAAAGATGGCCGGGGGGCGGCTTCTGGACGTCCTCGAGGAGGCCCGCCCGTCAGGGACCACCGTCTGGGTGCGGAGCCTCTTCTACAACACGCCCGTGCGGAAAAAGTTTCTCCGCTCGGCGCGCACGGAGAGGAACCACATAATAAGGGCCGTTGTCTTGCTGGCGCTCTCGCACGGGAACATAACCTTCCGTCTCGTTGACAGCGGAAAAGAGGTTGTCTATTCCCCGGCAAGGGAGAGCCTCCGGGACAGGGTTGTCGATCTGCTCGGCGCCGACTTTGCCGATCACTGCCTGCCCGTCCGCCACGCGAGGGACGGCGTCATCGTCGAAGGGTATGCCGGAAACACCGGGGCAACGCGATCGACCAGGAGAGACCAGTACGTCTTCGTGAACAGCAGGCCGGTCGCCTCCCCGGAGATACTCAGGGGGATCGCGGGGGGGTACCGAACTCTTCTTCCGGGCGGGCGTCATGCCGTCGCCCTCGTGTTCGTTGAAACGGGAACGGCGGCCACCGATGTAAACGTTCACCCGGCGAAGAGGGAGGTACGGTTCTCGAAGCCTGCCCTCGTGGAGGGCGTCGTTGCCGAGGCGATCTCCCGAACGCTCCGTCCGGGGACGCCTTTCGGAACCAGGGAGTCCGGCGCTCCTTACGAGGCGCCCGCGGCGGTGACGGAGGGGCCGCCGACGAAGGAAGAATTGACGGCGCCGCCCGTGCCGGCCGTTGCCGGGGAGCAGGCCGAGATGCCCGTCGAGCGGTCCATGAGGGTCGTCGCGCAAATGAAGGGCCTCTATATCGTCTGCGAGGCGGAAGAGGGCCTCGTTATCATAGACCAGCACGCCGCCCATGAGAGGGTCCTCTACGAGAGATACGTCCGGGATTACAGGGCCGGGGCGGTCCACGTTCAGAGTTTTTTGATCCCGCAGGTGGTCGAGCTGGGACCGGAGGAGAGCTCCATCATCAGCCGGCACATCGGAGGCCTTGCTGCTATCGGCTACGATATCAAGCCTTTCGGCGACCGCTCTTTTGCGGTCGGGGCCGTCCCCGCCCACGTGTCCGACGCCGACGTAACGACGCTTGTCAGGGACATGGTGGCCGGGATGGAGGAAGGCCCCGGCAGGCACGCCGTCTCCGGCACGGTTGAGGAGAGGCTTATAGCCGCGTCATGCCGTTCGGCAGTCAAGAGAGGGGATGTGCTGGAGCCTGCCCATCTCCAGAAGCTCGTGGACGAGCTTCTGGGCTGCGAGCGGCCGTCCAGCTGTCCGCACGGAAGGCCCACGATGTGGGCGAGAAGCTGGGATGAGCTGGACAACTCCTTCAAAAGATAAGGCAGTAGCTTCCCCGCCGTTCTTCGCGGTAATCCTGGGACCTACTGCCGTTGGAAAGACTGAAATCTCCCTGGGAGTGGCGCTTATGCTCGACGCCGAGATAGTCTCCGCCGACTCGATGCAGGTTTACAGGGGGATGGATGTCGGTACCGGCAAGCTCCCCCACGGGGCGAGGAGGGGCATCACCCATCACCTGATCGATATAGCCGGTGTCGGCGAGGCTTTCAGCGTTGAAAGATACAGGTCGCTCGCCCTCGCGGCGATAGGGGAGATAGCCGGCCGGGGCCGCCTGCCGTTGCTGGTGGGGGGGACGGGCCTCTACATCAGGGCCGTCATCGACGGAATCTTCGATGGCCCGCCGGCGGACCCCGTCCTGCGGGAGAGGCTCGCCCGCGAGGCCCGGGATAAAGGCGCGGGCAGCCTCCACGGGAAGCTCGCGCTCGTCGACCCCGTTTCAGCTTCCCGCATAGATTACCGCAACGTGCGGAGGGTTATCAGGGCGATCGAGGTCCACGCCGCGACGGGCCTCCCCATGTCGGAGCTCCAGACCCAGTGGAACCGGGACCGTCCCCCGGGCGCCGTTATGATAGGTCTGAACCGCACCCGTGAAAAGCTGAAGGAAAGGATCGGAAAAAGGGTCGAGGGGATGTTCGGGGGAGGGCTGGTGGAGGAGACGGGGCGCCTGCTCGACGAGGGCCTAGCCGGGAGCTCAACAGCCATGCAGGCGATAGGCTACTCCGAGGCCGCCCGCTGCCTGCGGGGCGAGTACCCGCTCTCCGTCGCCGTCGACGAGGCCAAGAAGCGGACGTGGAGGTACGCTAAGCGCCAGATGACGTGGTTCCGCAAGGACAAAAGGATCGTGTGGATAATGATCGAGGAAGGCATGCCTGATGAGGAAGTTGTCGAGCGTGTAGCGGAAATCATTGAAGACGGATTAACAACACGGCGCCCTGAAAGCAATTGCAGATTGTGAGGTTATCATAACAATTGAGCATGTTTTTAATCCGTGGTTCCGTTTTTAATTCTTTTTAACGAATATGGAAATAATGAAACGCAAAGGCGCGAAGAACGCAAAGGTGGCGCCGGTTGTAAGTTTAAAATGAAGACCGTCTTTAATAAACAGAAGGAGCGGGCCATGCTGGTGGGGGCGGAGCTGCCCGGGCTGTCGAGGTGGGACGTCGAGGACCACCTGAGGGAGCTGGCTCTCCTGGCCGACACCGCCGGTGCGGCGGTCGTCCGCAAGGAGATCGCCCGTTGCCGGGGCTTATCGCCGTCGCGTTATATCGGACGGGGCAAAGTGCGCGAGCTCGCGGAGAGATGCCATATCGACGGGGTAGAGGTGGTCATATTCGACGACGATCTGGGCCCGGCCCAGGCGAGAAACCTCGAGAAAGATTTCGGTATAAAGGTCATCGACCGGACGGAGCTCATCCTTGATATATTCGCGCAGCATGCCAGGACGAGAGAGGGGAAGATACAAATAGAGTTGGCCCAGCTCGTCTACCTTCTTCCCCGGCTTAAGAGGAGGTGGACGCACCTCTCGAGACAGGAGGGCGGTATAGGCGTGCGCGGCCCGGGCGAGACCCAGATCGAGGTGGACAGGCGGAGGGTCAGGCAGAGAATCGGCAAGCTCACCGCCGAGCTGGCCGAGGTCCGGAAGCACCGCGCGACGCAGCGCCAGCAGCGGCAGCGGGGCGGGTGGCCCGTCGTCTCGATAATAGGGTACACCAATTCAGGCAAGTCCACCCTGATGAACACGCTGACATCGTCCCGCTTCGCGGTGGGCGACAGGCTCTTCGCCACGCTCGACCCCGCCACGCGGATCCTCGTTTTTCCCGATAATTTCAAGATACTCCTGACAGACACGGTCGGCTTTATACGGAAGCTGCCGCACCAGCTCATCGAGGCGTTCAAGGCGACGCTCGAGGAGGTCGTGCAGAGCGATCTCCTCCTGCACGTCCTCGATCTTTCCAGCCCCACCATCGAGGAGAACAACCTGGCTGTGAACAACGTCCTCAAAGAGCTCAACGCAATCGGCCGGCCGATGGTTATGGCACTGAACAAGACCGACAAGGTCGTCCGGAAGGCGCGGATCGACAAGTACCTCAGGCTTTTCCCGGGCAGCGTGGCTATCTCGGCAAAGGAGAAGACGGGCCTCTCCGACCTCATGGCCATGATCAGGGAGGCACTCTCCGGCTGGAGGGAATTCGTCCGCCTTGCCGTGCCCCAGGGCGACGGGAGGACGATAGCCCTTATCCATGAGAAGGGCAACGTGCTCCGGAAGCGCTACCTCGACGGGAACGTCCTGCTCGACGCCGAGCTTTCGCCGGGGCTGAAGCGGGCGGTCGAGAAATACATACGACATGAATAATCCGGGTTAGGCCGGATTATTCATTTTAGTTGCCTCTTTCCAGACGTGCTGTTATAAAATTGTGACTCAATGATTGGCAAGGTTCATTTCTGGGCAGTGTTCATATTGTTTTTAAGCCTGTCAGGCCGGCCGGCGCCGGCCTCATCGTCGAAATCACGGCGGTTCCCCACGAAATGGCACTATATCGTCGTTCACCACAGCGCCACCTCGAAGGGGAACGCCGCCAGCATGGACCGGTACCATCGAAATAAGAGGCACATGAAGAACGGGCTCGCGTACCACTTCGTGATAGACAATGGCAACTCGGGCACAAAGGACGGCGAGATCGAGACCGGCAACAGGTGGCGAATGCAGCTTCCAGGCGGGCACTGTAAGCAGAAATGGTACAACCAGCACGGAATAGGAGTATGCCTCGTGGGAAACTTCAACCGGACGAAGCCGACGGATAATCAGTACTGGTCACTCGTCTGGCTGGTGAAAAAGCTGAGGAAGGACTATGGTATTCCCATCGAGAACGTCAAGGGCCACGGGTACGTGAACGGCGAGAAAACGGAGTGCCCCGGCAAGAGATTCCCGTGGCAGCGGTTCATGAAGAACATAAAATGAAGTCGTGGTCCCCGGGCGGCAAAATCGGGACTTGCCCCGCTTTATAAGGCTCGATATGCGCAATCACTTGACCTAGAGGCTGTAGGAGATTGGAATAAATACGTATTGATTTATGGACCGGTGTTTGAGTACAATCACGAGTCACGTGATAACTCATAAGAATAAACGGAGAGGGTTATGATTAACTGGTTTCTGGGCTTTTTCTCGAGTGACATGGGCGTGGACCTCGGCACGGCCAACACGCTTGTTTACGTCAAGGGGCGCGGCATCGTACTGATGGAACCGTCGGTCGTGGCCGTTCAGGCCGGGACAAACAACGTCCTCGCCGTCGGCGAGGAGGCGAAGAGAATGCTGGGGCGAACCCCGGGAAGCATCGTCGCCATCCGCCCCATGAGGGACGGCGTCATAGCAGATTTCGACATAACGGAGGCAATGCTGCGTTATTTCATACGGAAGGTGCACAACAGGAGGGCCCTCGTGGCCCCGAGGGTTGTCGTCGCGGTCCCCTCCGGCATAACGGAGGTTGAGAAAAGGGCGGTCAAGGATTCAGCCGAGCAAGCCGGCGCGAGGGAGGTCTACCTTATCGAGGAGCCGATGGCGGCCGCCATCGGGGTCGGGCTCCCGGTCCAGGAGCCCGCCGGGAACATGGTCATCGACATCGGCGGGGGGACGACGGAGGTGGCTATCATATCTCTAGCCGGCATTGTTTTCAGCAAGAGCGTCCGCGTCGGCGGCGATGAAATGGACGAAGCCCTCATCCAGTACATGAAGCGCACGTACAACCTGATGATAGGGGAGAGGACGGCGGAAGAGCTCAAGATAGCGATCGGCTCCGCTTACCCGGGGGAGGAGGAGACCACGCTGGATGTCAAGGGGAGGGACCTTGTGGCCGGCCTGCCGAAGACGCTGAAGGTCAACTCGGAGGAGGTCCGGCAGGCGCTTGCCGAGCCGGTTGCCACAATAGTGGAGCTTGTCAGGATCGCCCTGGAGCGGTGTCCTCCCGAGCTCTCAGCGGACCTCGTCGACCGGGGCCTCATACTGGCGGGCGGCGGCGCTCTCCTCCGCGGTTTCGATAAGCTCCTCTCCGAGGAGACGGGGCTTCCCGTCCATCTCGCGGACAACCCCTTAAGCGCAGTAGCAATTGGAACAGGGAAGGTACTGGACGAGCTGTACTTCCTCAGCAGGATAATGTCGCGCTCTCGTCTCGGGTGACGAGGTGGCCAGAAGAAATATCGTCTTTCTCGCGATCGTCTTTTTCCTGCTCCTCGTTCTCCTGAGCGCGTCGCCGCGGGTCGCGTCCAGGATCAAAGAACCTCTTGTAAATGTTATCTCGCCGTTCCTCAAGGCGGGGGAGACCGTTTTCGGAAGCATATTCGGGTTCGGCGAGCGCTTCAAGTCCGTCGAGAGACTGCGCCTTGAAAACAGCCGTCTCAAGGTGGAGGTGGAGAGACTCAGGTATCGCCTGAACATCCTCGGGGAGCAGGCCAAGGAAAACAGAAGGCTTAAGAAGTTTCTCGATTTCCGCAAAGAGACCAGGCACACCCTTGTTCCCGCCCGTGTCATAGCCAGGGACCCTTCCATGTGGCATCAAAGCCTCGTTCTCGACAAGGGAAGAAACCGGGGGATCGGGCCGGAGATGTCAGTCGTCTCCAGCGAGGGCGTTGTCGGACAGGTGCTGGAAACGGCGGCGAACTCCAGCAGGGTTCTTCTCATGACGGACAGAAACAGCAGGATAGGCGGATTGGTTCAATCGACGCGGGAGTTCGGCGTTGTCGAGGGTCTCTCCGGCCCGCTTTGCCGGCTGACGTATCTGCCGGGGAGCTCACTTGTGCGGAACGGGGACAGGGTAATCTCATCCGGCCTGGGCGGCGTCTTTCCAAAGGGGCTTGAGATAGGGATGATAGTAAGCGTCCATGAGGAGAAGTACGGGCTGTACAAGTACGCGCTCATCAAGCCTTCGGTGAACTTCAACAAGCTTGAAGAGGTCTTTGTTATAATCGAGTAACCAACAACCGATGAAGAGACCGAAGACCATAGACCATAGACAAAAAAACAGCAAAGAAACAAGATGCAGGATACAGGATGGAAAAAAGAACAGAAAGAGTGAAGCGGGGAAGATATCGCCACGAAGACACTAAGGCACGAAGGAAAATGGAAACATGGAAGTATGGAAATAATGAACCGAGAAGACGTGAAACGTTGAACGTGAAACGTTAGACGTGAA
>JAVCDC010000005.1 GCA_030765135.1 Candidatus Tritonobacter lacicola
ACGGCCCAGCTCTTCAGCACCCCGACCATCTCGAGACGAAGGTCGTAGTGGAGTGTTGTCGCCCTGTGCTTCTGGAAGTAATATTTATATCTTGTTGCCTTTCTCATCTTTTGGCACTGTAACACCAGGAGGGGCACGGTTTAAATTACTAAGTGGAACAAGAAGCTTGAAACTTGAAAAAGGCACAGCTTAAGAAAAAAATTTCAGTTTCTAGTTTGCACTTATCCCGGCTTCGCCGGGGACTTTTGCCACTAAGACACAAAGAATAATTATTATTAGCTTTTCTTCGTGCCTTCGTGCCTTTGTGGCTAGTTTAAATAACAAATTCCTATACAATCAAGTTAGCTTCGCAGCTATATGGTAGCCGTCCCGAATGCTTTCGGGGCGCACCCTACCCCGGTCCCGGTGGGACTTTCCGTCAATAACTGCCGGATCTTAGACCCTCCGGCGGGGTACCTCATAACAAAAGCTCAGAAATTAGACATAAAACAGGTTATTAAGTAATCGCAATATCTGCAATAATAGTATGGAACTTTTTAGTCTAACAGTGAAAAAGTAATGCTCCGACGAAGTCGGAGCCACAGAAGTTAGCGAACGCCTGCTGGCAGGCAGGAAGTGAGCTAAGTTCTTACAGTAGTGGCTCTTAAAGGAAGGCGATGATGATAGATAGAAGACTGACTCGAATGGCCGGTGTCCTGATCGATTACTCAACGGGAGTTAAAAAAGGCGATATCGTCTTCATAAAGGGCTCCTCTCTCGCGGAACCTCTCATCAAGGAGCTGTACAGGCTGACACTTGAGCGGGGAGGGCACCCCCACATCAGGGTAAGCCTTCCCGGCCAGTCCAGGCTCTACTACGAGACTGCGTCCGGAGAGGAGCTCCGCTACCTTTCACCCGTATCGCTCTATGAAGCACGTAAAGCCGATGTTTACATATCGATCTCCAGCGCGTCCAACACGAGGTCGCTCTCCGGCATCGACCCCGCGAAGCAGGCGGCGCACGGCATAACCATGAAACCGGTATCCGAGACCATCCTGAGAAAGTCACGGTGGACGATCACCCTTTTCCCTACCGAGGCATACGCGCAGGACGCGGATATGTCTCTTCCGGAGTTCGAGGATTTCGTCTTCAAAGCTGTCTTCGCGGACAAGTCGGACCCGGTGGGAGCGTGGAAAAAACTGGCTAAAATGCAGGACGCCCTCATTAAGAATCTCAGGGGAGCCGATGAGGTCAGAATTGTCTCCTCCGATACCGACCTCACCCTATCCGTAAAGGGGCGGACGTTCGTTAACAGCTGCGGGAAGCACAACATGCCGAGCGGCGAGATCTTCACAGGACCCGTGGAAAATTCCGCGAACGGCTGGATCTCGTTCTCCTATCCCGTATGTTACGGCGGCAGGGAGGTGGATGGCGTGAGACTTCGCTTCAAAGACGGGAAGGTGATAAAAGCCGAGGCGAGGAAGAACGAGGCTTTTCTGAAAAGCATGCTCGGAATGGACCGCGGAGCAAGGTACCTCGGCGAATTCGCCTTCGCCACGAATCGCGGGATCCAAAAGTTCACGAAGAGCATCCTCTTCGACGAGAAGATAGGAGGAACGATCCACCTGGCGCTGGGCCGCTCATACCCGGAAACGGGAGGAAAAAATAAGTCGGCCCTCCACTGGGACATGATCAAGGACCTGCGCAAAGAGGGGGAAATATATGTCAACGGGAAGCTCTTCATGAAGAAGGGCCGGTTCACAGTATAAATCCGTTGATGATTCTTTCGCACTGCCTTATACTGCCACGATTCAACTCGGAATTGAAAAATTTGTAGCCGCGGGCTTTAGCCCGCGTTATTAAGAATTCGCCAGCGAAGTCCTGTCGAAGATCTCAGTCGATCCGGCACCGGTCTTACCGGGGTCGAGCTGCAGTTATTGACGAAATCGGAGTCAAAGGGCGAAGCGAGCTAAATTAAAGGAAATGAAAGACAAAATCCCGCAATACCTTCTCGCCATAATCCTGGGAAGCCTGGCGTTCTTCCTCGCTTTCACGAGCGCCGGTATGGCCGAGCTTGCCGGATCCCTGCTCGCGTGGATTCTCATCTTCGTCCTGGTAAGCAGGCAGGCCGACGCCGGCACAAGGAGAAAATTCCATCTCATAGGCGGCATCGAGATCGCAGTCTTCTGCCTGGCACTGGCCTACAGGAACACGAACGCGAGGGAGATACTGGACGCACTGGAGGGCGTCAGCTACTTCTACCTTGCCCTCTCGCTCGTTTTCATATTCCTCTCCATGCTCTTCCGTGCGACGAGGTGGTATTACATCCTCCTGCCGACCAAGAAGATAAGCATCCACAGCCTCTTCTCCTCCATCATGATAGGCTTCATGGGCAACTGCGTCCTGCCCATGCGTATAGGCGAGTTCCTGCGTGCGTACTCTATCTCCCGCAAAGAGAACATCAAGCTCACGACATCCATAGCGACGATCGTCCTGGAGCGGATCATCGACGGCCTCATGGTTATAACCATGCTCCTCATACTCGTTTTCATCTGCCCGATCGAGGAAGTCGAGGCGAGAATGGATATCCCAATAAGGCATATAGGCTACATCGTCAGCCTGGTTTACGCAGTGGCCATAGCCTTTCTCGTCCTCCTCCGGCTGAAAGCCGGGGCCTTCATACGCATAACCAGGAGCCTCATTGCGAAAATATCGGAGGGACTGGCGGAAAAGGTGGCCCACCTGTTAGACTCCTTCCTGCTGGGATTGAGCTCCCTCAAGAGCCCCTCGCAGCTTCTCCAGATCGGTTTGCACTCCATCCTGGTCTGGGGAGCCATTCTCGGCATGTACGTGACGGTGATAAAAGCCTTCTCGATACAGATCCCCTTCTACGGTTACTTACTCCTGCAGATTTTCGTCGTCATAGGCGTTTTGATCCCGACACCGGGCTTCATCGGCCCATTTCACTACTTCTTCAAGCTGGCGCTGACGAAGGGCTTCAGCATCAACCCGAGCCTGGCAGGGGCGTGCGCTATCATAGCCCACGCCCTCGGCTTCGTGCCTACCGTCATCATCGGACTGGTATATTTCCTTAGGGAGCACTTATCCCTGAAGGAAGTCGAGAAAGCCAGCGAGGAACCGGATAAATTAATGAGCGAAGCGATCTAATTTACTGCCTCGGAATTTCAAAAAAATTCCGAGGCAGTAAATTAGATTTTAAAAGCTTATATAACAATTAGTGCAGCACCCTATTATTGAGGGATCATCTGCCCCGTATGGCAATAATGACATTTAAAATATGCTTGATTTTATGGGATCCTGTGAAAAACTACATATCGAGTACAATTGTATGTGATTCTTGATGGACAGGTGAAGAAAGAATGCTCCGACGAAGTCGGAGCCAAAGAAGTTAGCGACCGAAGGGAGCTAAGTTCTGGAGGTATATTGATGGAGCAATATTTCAGAATGGTACAGGAATCGGTCGAGATGATACGCGACGCAACGGACATAGAGCCGAGCATTGCCATGATTCTGGGGTCTGGCCTCGGCGCCCTCGCCGACGAGATAGAGGGCGGAGACAAGATCCCCTACGAGAACATCCCCCACTTCCCCCAATCGACCGTGAGGGGGCACAGCGGGCAGCTTGTCCTCGGTGATTTCTGCGGCAAGAAGGTCATCGCGATGCAGGGACGCTTCCACTACTACGAGGGCCACACGCTGCAGATGGTCACCTACCCGGTGCGTGTAATGCGCCTTCTGGGCGCGGAGATTCTCATCGTGACCAACGCGGGGGGCGGAATAAACACGCTCTTCGAGGTCGGCGATCTCATGATCATCACCGACCACATCAACAACATCAAGCAGGACCCCCTCCGGGGCGACTACAACCCCGATATGGGACCGCGCTTTGTCGACATGTCGTACGCGTACGACCGTGACCTGATAAACCTGGCGGCGAAGATCGGCAAGGAGCAGGGGATTTCCCTGAGAAAGGGTATTTACCTGGCATCGAGCGGCCCGGCGTACGAGACACCGGCCGAGATCAGGGGATTCAGGATAATCGGCGCGGACGTCGCCGGCATGTCGACGGTGCCCGAGGTTATAGTCGCCAACCAGATG
>JAVCDC010000145.1 GCA_030765135.1 Candidatus Tritonobacter lacicola
CCCGACATGAGGCTGGAGAAGGACGACGGTCAGACCTATGTTAGCCCGACACATATCCTCACCTATACGATCACCTTCTGGAACGACGGCAACATCGTGACCGATCCGTCGACGCAGATCGTAGACACAATACCCGCGGACACGACGTACGTGGCAGGAGGCACGTCCTGCTCTCTCGCGGCGACGATAGAGTACTCCGTGGGGGGCGCCCCCTACAGCGCCACAGAGCCCCCGACGGGCACGGCGAACGTGACCATCCGCTGGTCCATGCCTGCGGGCGTGCCGGCAACGAGCGGTCCTTACACTGCGACGTTCCAGGTGCAGGTGGACGACGGCCTGGACAACGGGGACACGGTCACCAACGAGGCGACGATCTCCGACGGCGGGACGCACGGTGTGGACCCGACGCCGTGGAACAACACCGATGACGACGTAGACCAGGTCCAGGTGCCGGAGCTCTCGATACTCAAGGACGACGGCGTGACGCTTGTAGAGGCCGGAGAAACGCTGACCTACGTTCTGACATACGCCAACAACGGCGACGCGAACGCCCCGAACACGGTGATCGAGGACGCCATCCCTGCCGGCACAACATACGTCGCCGGCGGGACGAGCATCATCGACCCCACGGCCCAGATATGGTACTCCGTTGGCGGGGCGCCCTACGATACGACTGAACCGGCGACGGGGACGGCGGACGTGACAATACAGTTCCGCATTCCCAACCTGGTTGCGAGCGACGGCGGAACGGCCCAGTTCCAGGTGCGGGTCGACACGCCCCTCACCGTCTCGACCATAATAAACACGTCCACCATCGACTACGACGGCTCCAACGGCAGCGATCCCAAGCCCTGGAACAACAGCGACACCGACACAGACTACGGCAAGCTGCCCCTCTTCGTCATGAAGCGATGCGCCGGCGAGGTAACAGGTTACGATACGCCCAACCCCGGCGACTGGACTTACTGGGACGCTGAGGCAAGAAACCCGTCAGGGCTGGCGGGGGACTGGTGGGTCATCCCGGACGACCCCTGGGTCATAAGAAAAATGACGGAGGTGGACTCCGGCGATGGAGGCAGTCAGGAATTCGCAATCCTCAAGCTGGAGGGCGGCGATTTCTCCGACTATAACATCTACCTGTACAACGTACCGGTGATCGGGGACCTGACTTACTGGGATGCGATGGCCAGGAACCCCTCTCCGCTGGCCAGGGACCTGTGGCAGATACCCGGGGGCAACGATACGGCCCTGCTGGCGGACGGCGGGAACGATCATATGTTATCGATGAAGGACGAGGTTGGAGACTTCAACATTTACCTCTACAACAGTCTCCACCCCGGTGACTGGTCTTACTGGGACGCCGTGGCGAGGAATCCATCACCCCTGGCCAGGGACCTCTGGGTAATATCGGACGGTAACGATATAGTGGCGATGTGCGGCCTGGATACGACCGGGGACAAGGACAGCGACAGCCTTCTGGTCCTGAAAGACGAGTGGGGAGACTACAACCTGTACCTATGGAACATGCCCGCGACGGGCGACTGGACCTACTGGGACGCCGTGGCGAGGAATCCATCACCCCTGGCCAGGGACCTCTGGATGATCCCGTCGAGCAACGACCTGCTCTTGATCACGGGAATAAACAGGGGCTCGACCTTTGACGAACTGGGTGTTTTCGTGGATGTTGGCGGCGACCACGACCTCTACAAGTGGAATGACGGCGGAGACCAGAACTTCTATCTGTGGAACGCGCCCCGGCCCGGCGATTGGACGTACTGGAACGCGGCGGCTAGAAACCCATCTCCGCTGGCCAGGGATTTATGGATAATACCCAGCAACAACAACATCTTTGCCATCTCCGCGCCGCGCCTTGGAGCCGCACCGCCAACGCCGACGCCCTGACAGACCGGGCGCACCGCTCCAAGGAATGGGACGATAAACACCGTCGTCCCCTGCCCGGGCTACCCTTGAACGAGGCCGTTTATTCCACGCAGTCCTTGAAATACAGAACGTGATGGTGTAACGTGCTGATAAACCGAGGGGGGTTGCTATGGGAACAAGGTCCATGTCTTTTCCAGCCATCTTCTGTGCATCACTGCTCGTCCTGGTGTTCGGAGGGTGCGGCGAGAAAAAGCCGGAGGGACCGGCCGTTCTATCGTACAAGGAGGCCGGCAAGCACATCGGCGAGGTGAGCACGGTAGAGGGCACCATCGTCTCAACGTACAGCGGGAAGAACAGCCTCAAGCTGAACTTCGACACCAACTACCGGCGCTACCTCTCCATAACGATACCCCTCAAATACCTGGAGCAATTCCCGGAGAACCCGCAGAGCTACTACAAGGGAAAGAAGATCCGGGCGACAGGAAGAATCACCAGGTACAGCGGGGCCCCGAGCATGCTCGTCACCGACGGCCCCCAGATCCGCCTCGCCAAGCCTGCGGAGGGGGAACCGCCCCCCCCCGCGGTTGTGCAACCCGTCTTCAACAGGGAGTACCTGCCGAAGGCCATCGAAATCATCGACGGGGCCGGAGATTCGCTCCGCATCATAATGTATTTGTACAAGTACAGCGGTCACGTAAAGAAGATCTACCGGGCCCTTAAAAAGGCGGAGGAGCGGGGCGTGGATGTCAAGATCATCATGGACGACGAAATCGCCTCCAACAGGGAATCGGCGCCCTACCTCGAGCAAGCCGGCGTCGACGTCAAGATCGACGGGCCGGAGAAGAAGACACACTGCAAGATCATCATCGCGGACTCCGACAAGGTCCTCATGGGCTCGACGAACTTCAGCAACTCCTCGTTAGGAAGGAACAACGAGACGAACGTCTTCATCGAGAGCAGGGCCGTCGCGGGCTACTACGAGGACTATTTCAATAAGCTGTGGAAAGACCCCTCGCGCGAGCATCTCCTTTCGAGCAAGCCGGCCGTCGAGGGGATAATTCCCCTGGTAAACAGGGAGTACCTCTGGAGCCTCCTGCCGCGGCTGAACGGCGCGAAGAAGCGTATATGGGTGGTGATGTACGGGACGAAGCTCTTCGAGGAACCGGACAACCCGGTCCACATGGTCCTCTCCTCCCTCGTCAGGGCGACGAAACGCGACGTGGATGTGCGCGTAGTCCTCGACATGGGACCCGACGAGGAATGGTGCAGGATCACAAACGAATTGAACCGGGAGGTGGCCGGCTATCTCTCGAAGAGGGGCGTGCCGGTAAAGTTCGAATCTCCGGATGTCATCACCCACGCCAAGCTCATCATCATCGATGACGAGGCATTCGTGGGGTCGACGAACTGGGGCTACGGCGGGTTCAAGCGGTACAATTCAACTAACGCCATAATCAGCGACCGGAAAGCCGTCGGGGCGTACGAAAAATACTTCCTGAATCTCTGGGAAGGAGAGCCCTACGGCATCGAGCAGGTGGAGATAGAAGAGAAAGCGGCCGCCTGACATCCATAAAACACTTGCCGAGCCCCCTCCCTCTCTGGAATAATCTCAAGCTTTCCGGCCACAGGAGCCGTACTGCTGACAATAATGGATAAACTTTTTCTCGGAAATAAATTAGCTCACTACGCTCGCAAATTTATGTGGCTCCGACTGCGTCAGAGCATGGCGGTAGCCGTCCCGAATGCTTTCGGGGCGCACCCTACCCCGGTCCCGGTGGGACTTCCCTCCGGCGGGGTCCCTACCGGGAAAGGGTGCGGCTACCTTTGAAAATATAACAAGTTCCTATACGATAAATTTATGGAGAACCAGATAGAGTACTACAGGGACCCGGAGGTCCGCGAGAGGATCGCCGAGTACTGCGGCGGCTCGGCCATGGAGCCGGAGCTCTGCACAGCCGAGTACCTCGTCGGCTACGGCCAGGCCATTGATTCTCCAGGGGGGTACGTCTCCACACCGAAGGACGGGTTCAGCTGGATACTGGAGCAGGGCCTCGACATCTTCCGGTCGATCTGGGACAAGAACCACACGCTCAGCGTCCTGGACGTGGAATATTTCAACATAGATTTCCCCGGCCGGGTCTACCTCCACCAGCGCGAAACGTTCGGGCTCCTGGAGCCAATCTACGAGGTCATCCTGGGCGTATTCGGACGCTTTGAAATCCAGCCGATGGTCAACGTGACCGGGCAGGGATACCACTTCTCTTTTCAAATCCAGTCCGCCACGCGGGCGGACCTCCGCCTCGAGAAACTCGGCAAACTCATCGAATCGGTGGAGGCAAAATACGAAAGCTCGGGCAGCAAGAGGCACCGGCACGTATCGCTCCGCCACGGCCTCTCCTTCGACGGGATGGGCCGCGTCATGGAGTACCTCACCCACACCATAATCAGGGAATCCGCCGGAAAGGTAGGCCTCCCCCTCACCGTCACCGACGTGGCCGTCGGAAAAGGCAAGACAGGCCGCGAGGCGATATCCCTCGACCTGTCGTGTTTCGGGGACCCGATCTTCATGCGGGACCTGAGGTGCCCGTTCTCGACGCACCAGAAACACAAGATGGACGTCTGGAAAGTCGGGAAAACCATATCCGACGGCACGCCCGTACAGGTGGCGATCCCCCGGAAGAACATCGAGATGGACCGCGTTTTCAGCCTCAGGCGGAACTTCGCCGCGGCAGCAGCCTTTGCCCGGGACGTCCACTGCTTCATCCCCGACTATTCCGTGAACTTCAACAAGGTCATAGACGAGTACCTGGAATCCAGGCTGTTTGAATTCCACCGGTGGTTCGACAGCGTGGAGCAGGATCACTGGACGGAGTGGGACCGTACATACAGGGCGATGGACCTGAATATAGTCCCCCCGTGCGTCCGGCAGCCCCTCATCAGGCCCAACGACAATCTGCTCAAGCCCACGAACCTGCAGACCCTGACCCGCTGCCTCCTGGCGCGGGGGTGGCATCCGAAGCACATCGCCGGACTCGTGCGGGCGAAGTGGGAGGGACCCCACGGGTGGGGAGACCTGTGGTCCCAGTTCGACGCCGGATCGCGCTCCTCGTTCTACGTGAGGATGTTCAGCGGTCTGATTGCCGACGGAACGGACCGGCTCGTGGACCAGAACTGCATCTCCCACCAGGAGAAGGGATTTTGCATACAACCGAACTGCGGCTACAACCTGGCGGACTACCGCTGGGATGGCAGATTCTAATGAGGACGCAGTAATGGCACCATCGGTAATGTCGGACAAGGAGGTCAGGGACCTGATCTCGTATTACAAATCGCGGGACGTCCGCAAACGCCTGGACGAATATTGCAACTACAGTGCAAAAAAGGAGTTGAGCTGCGAGTATCTCATCGGCTTCGGGGAGCCGTTGAAGAGGCTGGGGTACAACGTGCCGGTCATGGGAGTCCCGGCCCACCGCCTGGACGACCTGATCGATATGGGCCTCGACCTCTTCCGGTCCGTATGGGACCACGAGGGGACACTGGCCATCCTCGACATAGAGTATTTCAACCTGGACTCCCTCGCCACCCTCTACGCGAACCCTGTAAAATATTTCAAGTTGCTGGAGCCCACCTACAGGGCCATAACGGACGTCCTGGACGGCTACGGGATAACCCATCTCAATAACACCACGCCATCGGGCTACCACTTCGAGTCCAAGATACCGTTCTCGACAAAAGCACACAAGAAGCTGGAGAAAATCGGGCACCTCGAAAGCTCACTGAAATCCCAGTACGCCTCCCTTCCCGAAAGCGACCATAAGTGCACGAGAAAAATGACGGCCGGGGCCGCGCTCGGCTACAGTGCAATCGGCCGATTGATGGAGTTCCTCTGCCACAGGGTCATAGAAGCCGCCGGCCCGTCCAGCAAGCTCCCCATAACCATAGCCGACACGGCACCGGGCGAAAACGACATGCGGCGGGAAGGAGTAAGCCTCGACATCACGCAGTACGGCGACAACCTCAACATGCGCTCCATCAGGTTCGCTTTCTCCGGCCACCAGAAGCACAAGGTCTACGTGAACAGGTTCGGGGCCGATCTCGCCCGCAGGACACCGGTATACGCGTGCGTGCCGAGAAACGACCATACAATAAAAGAGCTCTACGACGTGAGGAAAGGCCTGGATTCAGCGCGCGAATATGCCGCCACCGTTTCGGCCAGGATTCCCAAGGCCTCTCGAGGGTGGGCGAAGCTCGCGGACGACTACATGGCATCCTCCCTATTCGCGTTCCACAGGGAATTCGACTCCGTTAATCACGACCCGCGGGACAGGTGGACAAAGACATACCTGGATCTAGACCTGGAGAGGATGCCGGCGTGCGTTGCCATGCCCCTCATGAACGCCAACCCCTGGCTCCTGATGCCCACCAATATCCAGACGGTATGCCGGGTCTTCTACGCCATGGGATGGCACCCCAAGCACATCGCCGGGATGATAAGGGCACACTACAGCAGGGGACCGTACTGGCCCATCGACTGGAACAAATACAACGCCGAGGTTAAAGCGAACTTCTGGGTGCGCGTCTACTGCGGCATGATCGCGACGGGAACAGATTCCCTCGATGACCTCAACTGCGCCTCCCAGGCCTTCAAGTGGTTTTGCCCGAAACCCTTCTGCGGCCACAACCTGGCAGACTACAGGGCGAAGATAGAGTCGAGGGCCTGAGCGAGCGGATCCAGTCTTGCAAGTGCCGGGAGCGGCCTGAAAATGGCTGGAACAGTCACACTGAATGTGCATAATAAATAACTTCCCTGAGGTATCGAGATATCAACTACTGTAATAGAATGTATAACCGCCATGTCACTGAAGGAGAGAACGCATGTTAGAACTGAAAAAGGGCATTGATATCCTTGCTGAAATCGGCGGGATCAACTCCCCGGAAGAGGCGACGGCCCTCTTCGAGAGTAAATGTGACCGGAAAAACCTGGAAAAACTGGGCAAGATAACCAATGAAGAAGCCCTGGTAAAAATCGCAAACGCCATCGCGATGACGGATCCCGATGCGGTCTTCGTGAATACCGGCTCGGATGAGGACGTTCAAAAAGTGAGGGAGATGAGCCTGGCAACGGGAGAAGAACAGCCGCTGGCAATGAGGGGCCATACGATTCACTTCGACCTCCCCCAGGAACAGGCGCGCATCGTCGACAGGACATTCTACATCGTGAACGAGGATGAAGACGTCAGCGTCCTTGCCAAGAAGATACTCAGGGAGGAAGCGTACGAGTACGTGAAAGACCACATGCCCGGAATCGCCAGAGGGAAAACGCTGATGATCGGATTCTTCAGCAGGGGGCCCGTCGGCTCGCAGGCAGCGCTCCCCGCAATAGAGATCACGACATCGACATACGTCATGCACTCCGCAAATATCCTGTACAGAAATGCCTATGACCACTTTGACCGGGAAACGCAGCGTGCCGGGCTGTTTTTAACCAATATTCACAGCGAAGGGCCGAACAGGCCGGAAGACCTGCCGAACGCGAGGGTCTTCATGGACAGGAGCTGGCTGACCACGTTCTCGATGTTCTGCACCTATGCCGGCAATACGCTGCTGCTTAAAAAGGGGAATCACCGGTTCGCGGTCGACCTGGCGACCTACTACCACAGGGGAGAAGAACTGTCCGAGCACATGTACATCACCGGCCTGACAGGCCCCGGAGGGAGGAAAACGTTCTTTGCGGGGGCGGCGCCGTCAGGGTGCGGCAAGACCGCGACAGCCATGGCGGGCACGGATTTCATCGGCGACGACCTCGCGCGGCTATGGATCGCAGAGGACGGGACGCTGCGAGGCATCAACGCGGAGTTCGGTATCTTCGGGATCGTTCAGGACGTGAGCCTGGAAAGCGATCCGCACCTGATGAACTGCCTGAGGGAGGAGGGCGCGGAAGTTATATGGTCAAACGTGCTTATCGATAAAGACAAAGTGCCCCACTGGGCCGGAAACGGCGAAGAACATCCGAAAAGAGGCATCAACTTCCAGGGCGACTGGCAGGAAGGTAAGACGGATGAAGACGGAAAAGCCATTCCGCTCTCCCATCCGAACGCGAGGTGCACGCTCCGGAACAACTCCATCGGGAATTACAGCGAGGAGGTGGGGGAAAACCCGGACGGGGCGCGAATCCAGGTGGTCACGTACAGCGGGCGCGACAGCGATACGATGCCGCCCGTCTGGGTCGCCAAGAACCCCGATCACGGCGTCGTCATCGGGGCCTCGATCCTCTCGGCGGCAACCGCAACCGAGGTCGGTGTGACGGGAGTCAGACGCCAGCCCTGGGCCAATGAGCCGTTCATCCCCGGTCCGCTCTCCGACTATATGGATGCGCAGTTCAAGTTCTTCAACTCAGGCAAGCTGAAGGCTAAACCCATTATGGCCGGACTGAACTATTTCCTTACGCACGGCGCGCGCGGAGGGGAGGGGACGGGGCTGCTCGGCGAGAAGCGCGACGTGAAAGCATGGCTCGGGTGGCTCGAATTACGGGTGCACGGAGAGGTCGACGCGATTGAAACGCCGATTGGATTCATCCCCAAGTACGGGGATCTCAACAAGTTGTTCGCCGGAATAGGCAAAGAGTATCCGAAGAGCCTGTATGACAAGCAATTCTCTTTCCACATAGAAAATATCATGGCAAGAATTATTCTTCAGGAAGAAGCCTATAAGAAAGAGAGAACCCCCCCCCCCACATTGTTCGAGGTCTATGAAGAGCAGAAAAGGGGCCTCGAAGCGCTGAAGGCAAAGTACGGACCGGTCGTTACGGTTGAACAGCTCATCGAGGGCGCCTGGAAATAGCCCGCTTAATGTCCGGGGTCGGCGTGAGAGCCGGCGATAGCCGAACAAGTCCTGCCGTATCTACTCGATCGAGGCTGCCGGCATACCCCGCGGATCAGGAAACTTTGTCCTCGAAGGCCTCGATCTTTTTCTCCTCGCCCACTATGATAAGCGTGTCGTCCTCCCTGATGACGTAACCGGCGGGGGGAAGGAGCTGCAGCTCCGAGTTGTGCGGCTGCCTGATGGCGAAGACGTATATCCCGAACCTGTTCTTCAGGTCGAGCTCGGCCAATGAACGGCCGTAAAATTTCTTCGGGGCGGGGAACTCGATCACATTGTATCCCTCGGTAAGCCTGACGAACTCCAGCACGTTCGGGTTGGCCACCGTCTTTGCAAGACGCTGGGCCTCGTCCTTTTCCGGGAAGATGATCTTATCCGCCCCCACAAGGCAGAGAACGCGGGAGTGGTCGTCGCTGATGGCCTTCGCGTAGATGGTGCCGACTCCCAGTTCCTTGAGGAAGAGGGTCACCATCACGCCCAGGTCCAGCCTGGTCCCCAGGCAGACGACCGCCGCATCGACATCACCGACGCCCAGCTTCTCAAGGGTCTCCTTGCACGCGGCGTCCGCAAGGACGGCCTGGTTCACACTGTCCTTTATAGACTGGATCTTCCCCTTGTCGGTATCTATCGCTATAACCTCGCACCCCTCCTTGGCCAGCGAGACGGCGAGCGTGTAGCCGAAGTTACCCAGGCCTATCACGGCAATCTTTTTCATGTCAGCCTATCATAACATTTTCCTCTGCAAACTCAAACCCCTCTCCCCTGCCGAACCTGCGCGCGACCAGCAGTGCCAGCCACAGGGGGCCGAGCCTCCCCACGAACATCGTTATTATGATTAAGACCTTGCCGGCCGGCACGAGCTCGCCCGTGCCGCCCATAGTCAGGCCGACCGTCCCGAAGGCCGATACCGTCTCGAAGAGCAGCTCGATAAATTTCTCCCGCGTCTCCGGCGTTGGAACAGCGGTGTGCTGGACGATCTGGAGTAACACCGTGACCGCAATAACAAGAACGAGGGCCAGGAAGAACACCGTTGCAGCCCGCGAGATAACACCCAGCGGTATCTTCCTTCTGAAAGCGGAGACGTTCTCCCTGCCCT
This sequence comes from Candidatus Tritonobacter lacicola, assembly GCA_030765135.1. Lineage (GTDB taxonomy): Bacteria > Auribacterota > Tritonobacteria > Tritonobacterales > Tritonobacteraceae > Tritonobacter > Tritonobacter lacicola. The sequence continues at coordinate 9,857 of JAVCDC010000145.1, forward strand.
TGATCCTGGTCAGGAAGACTGCGACAAGGACGGCCAGCGTCGTGGTCTTGATTCCCCCGGCGGTAGACGCCGGCGATCCCCCGATGAACATCAGGATCATCAGGACCACGATGCTGGAGTTGGAACACGACGATACCTCGATTGTGTTGAAGCCGGCCGTCCGGGCCGTGATCGACTGGAAGAACGACGCGGTAATGCTCTCTCCCCAGCCCATTCCAGCCATGGCGTTACGGCATTCCATAACAAAGAAAAAGACGGCGCCCGCCAGAATCAGGATGACGGAGGAGGAGAGGACCAGCTTCGTGTGCAGGCTCAATGCCGGCAGGTCTCTCTTCATGACCCTGGCCCGTATGTACCTGCTCACGTCACCGTAGACGATGAATCCCAAGCCCCCGAGAACGATAAGCACCATCATCGTCACGTTCACAAGCAGTGAGGCCCTGAAACCGACGAAGCTGTCCGTGTAGAGCGAGAAGCCGGCGTTGCAGAAGGCGGAGACGGAGTGGAAAGCCGCGCTGTACAGGGCCATGCCGGTCGGACAGACCCCGCGAAAATAGAGGAAGAGGAGGAGGAACCCGAGACCCTCTATGACGATCGTGACGACTAATATCCTCTTCAGTGCAAGGAGTATGCCCCTGGCACTGAGATCTTCAAGGCTGTCCTTGAACACCATGACCTCGCCGAAAGAGAGGCGACGGCCAAGCATCATGATGAAGAACGTGGCGAAGGTCATTATCCCCAGCCCGCCCAGCTGGATGAGGACGAGGATAACGATCTGGCCGAAAAGAGTGAAGTCCGAGCCGGTGTCCTTGACGATGAGGCCGGTTACGCAGACCGCCGATGTCGAGGTGAAAAGGGCGTCGACGAACGAGATATCGCCGCCGGCAGTGGAGCATGGCAGCTCAAGGAGGAGCGTCCCCAGTGCGATAACCGTGAGGAAGCTCATGATCATGAGGGTCCCCGACCCCGGCTCCAACTTCCCGGCACCACCGGACCGCCTCAGCATGTTATAGACACCTCCACAATCTTTTTACGGCAGAAGCTACAAGCTCTTATAACAAACCGGAACAAGATGCCTCATCGTTGCCTTTACATCTCCCTCGAGAGCCGCTCGATGAGGCCGTCTATCGCCTTGAGGATTGAAGCCGGGACCACCCTCAATATCTCTCCTTCTTTCCGGACAGCCCTGAGGCTTGCTATAAGCCGACCCAGGTGCCGGGCGCGGCGCTCCCTCCCCGCGGCTTCCGGATCGGCCGCCTCCTTGAGGCTCTTGAAACGGCTGTAGACATCCCTGTGATCCTTTCCCTCGACCAGGACATCCCCCCTGAGAACCTGGAGGTCCGCCTCCGAGAGAACGCCGCTCTTCCTCGCGCGACGCAGGACGCCTATCGCATCCGGCGATGGAACTTTCCCCGGCGACAGATTTTCCGCGCGGAGAAAGTCCGGCTCCTCCTCTTCGAGGTAACGGTACGACAGGAGCAGCTTCGAGGCCGTCGCCCGACGGATCCCGACCTCCTTCGAGCAGTATCCCTCGAAGCTCAGGAATCCCCAGCTTTTATACATTTTATCGCTCCGAACGACGTGGAGACAACGGGCCAGTTCTATCCAGGACGTCTTGAAGCTCCTGGCCGAGAGCAGGACCCGGTGACGCAAGGACCCTTCCTCGACTTCCGTCAGTTTACTCTCTATAGCCTGCAGGGACTTCGGCTTTGCCTGCATATTGAATCCCCTTTCATTAACCCTTCCCAAAAAAACACGAAGGTGTTTAGTTTATAACATTCCGGTAAAAAGCAGTACCCGTAATAATTCCACGCAATTATCGATTGTCCGCAGAGATAATATCGTGTAGTCTTTCAAAAGAAAGCCATGGAGACCGTTAACCCAACGGAGGAAGAACATGCTCGGTAAACTAGGCGATATGGGCGGTATGATAAAAGCCATGAGCCAGATGAAGAAAGCCCGGAAGCAACTGAGGAGCCTCACCTTTTCGGCGACCGCCGGCGAGGTAACGGCAACCGTGAACGGGGAAATGGACCTCGTCGGCATCGAGATCGACCCGCAGGCCCTCCAGCCCGATCGCGCGACGGCACTCGAGAGTCAGATCACAGGCGCGGTGAACGACGCCCTCAAGAAGGCGAAGATGGAATCGGCGAAAATGCTCAGCGGCATGACAGGCCTGAAGATCCCCGGGATGGGATAGGCGTACAGGCACAAGATGCAACACTTTGATAAAAATGGGAGAAATAACATGAAAAAGGTCCTCTGCAGCTGCCTCGTACTTGCAATCTGTTTGTCCTGCGGATGCGCCCGGCTGCGTCTGTGTAAAAAAGAGGCCCCGGGAGAGACGGAGCTTGTCTTAATATACCGGGACATCGTCGCGGGAGAAGATGCCCGGCCCCGCTACGAAACGAAGTTCAAGGTATTCATCGACGGCGAGCTCGCCGGCGAAAGCGATGCGGCGAAGAGGTTCGAGAAAAAAACCTTGCGCGTCGCGGTTGAGCCCGGCCCCCACGCTGTTATAGTCGAAGGATACGCCCTCAAGGACGGCGTATGGGAGAAGAGAACGAAAGCAAAAGGCTATTCCGCCGACCATCGTCTCGAAAAGGAAATCGAGATAAGCCCGGGCGAACAAATGATCGTAAATTTCATAGTTCCCGACAGGGCAAAACATCTAAAGATACGCTTGTAAGTGAAAAGCTTCCCGGCCATTTTTTTCTTGACCGGATTCATAAGGAAGCATACATTAAAAATGTTTCGCTGAAATACACAAAACGAATTAAGGAGGTCGATTATGCCTAACGTTGCCTCGGTATTGAGGGAAGAGATAAAGAGACTGTCGCGCAAAGAGATCAGGCAGTCGACGACCCGGCTCAAGGGCAAGGTCATAGCCCTCTCGAAGACGGTAAGCCGCCAGAGGAACAAGGTCGCCGGATTGGAGAAAGAGATCGCGCAACTCCGCAAGATGGTTATGGCCGGTAAACCCGCTCCCATCGCGGCACCGGCAGAGGCGCTGAAGAAAGCCCGCCTAGGCCCCAGGTCGATCAGGGCACAGCGAAATCGGCTGAAACTGACACAGGCACAGTACGCAAAGCTCCTCTGCGTGAGCTCACCGACCATCCTTGCATGGGAGAAGGGGAAGTCGACGCCGAGGGGAGAAAAACTGGCCGCCCTCGTCGGCATCCGCAAAGTGTCGCCGGCCGAAGCCCGCCAGAGACTCGGCCTCCCGCCGGTTGCCCGGAAGAAAAAGAAAAGGAAGAAGGGAAAGAGAAAGAAGAAAAAATAAATAGGGTGCATTTTATTATCCCTTTGCACACCGGCAGCCCGGAGCGAAAGATATCGTTCCGGGCTGCCGCTTTTTTAGTTCTATTTACAACCGGAATTAATTACCATTTGATAGGGGAAACACATCGCGATTTGAGGTTGTGATGGTTATTATAATTATCTCACTGGTACTCGTACTTATCCTCTGGAGCGTCGTTACATTCAACAGGCTCGTACGCGGGAAGAACCTCGTGCGCGAGGCATGGAGCGGTATCGACGTCCAGCTCAAGAGGCGGTACAACCTTATACCGGCCCTCGTGGAGGCCGTGAAGGGCTACAGCGGGCACGAGCGGAAGCTCTTCGTGAAAATAGCGGAGATGCGCTCACGGTGCGTGGCCGCCGGGGGCGTGAGGGAGCAGGGTGAAGCGGAAAACCTGCTCTCGCGGACGATTAAATCCCTCTTCGCCGTGGCCGAGGCTTACCCCGACCTCAAGGCAAACCGGGGCTTTCTCAACCTTCAGGAAAACCTCTCTGAGATAGAGGACGAGATCCAGCTCGCACGGCGCTACTACAACGGAACTGTGAGAAACTTCAACATCAGGGTAGAGTCCTTCCCCGGCATGCTGGTGGCCGGGCTGTGCGGCTTCAGGCAGGCAGGCTTCTTCGAGATCGAATACGCCACGGAGCGCCAGGCTCCAGAGGTGAAGTTCCAGCAGTGACGATGAAGGCGGCAGCCGTATTCCTTGCAATCCTTGCGGTCGCGGCCGCCGTCAGCGGTGAAACACCCATCGGTGAGACGGCGCCCCCGAGGAGGACCGTTCACCTCGCCGACCCAGAGCGCATCCTCGGCTTCCACTCCGACATCGTCCTTCTCGACGACGGCTCGCTGAAGGTCACCGAGACAATCGAGGTCATAGCACTCGGCCGGGAGATACGCCGCGGCATCTACCGCGACTTCCCGGCGCCGCGCGGTTCATCCGGAAAGGACAAAGAGAGCGGATTCAAGATCATCGAAGTCCTCCGCGACGGGGAGGCCGAGCCCTACCACACGGTCACGCTCAGCTCCTGCACGCGCGTCTACATGGGGAAGGCGGACCTCTTGCTGGAGCCGGGCGAGTACACCTACACGTTTACCTATTTGACAAAGCGAGGAGCGGAGACAGCGGCCAGCGAAGAAGAACTCTACTGGAACGTGAACGGCCTTAAATGGCAATTTCCCATGGACAAGATATCGGCAACGATAACGCTACCTGAGGGCATATCAGCCGAGACGGTCCTCCGCGAAGGCTATACGGGCAAGCGTGGAAAAAGAGGATTGGACTATCGATCATGGATCAACGGGTCGGGCAGAATTCGTTTTGAAACGACCAGGCCGTTCCTGCCGGGCGAATGCCTTACCATACTGCTACGCTGGTCGAAGGGTATCGTGTCGGAGCCAACTTACAAGGGATACGCTGATAAGACTATAGAATTACCTCCTTTTCATGGAGAGAAGAAGAGAGTGGCAGTCCTTGATTTGACAATGACAGAAAATATTGATAAAGCGCTTGCGATACCACTCTCTGACCAGCTAAGGGCAGAACTCTTTGAAACAGGACACTTTATTATGATGGACAGGAAAAATATGCAGGATATTTTAGAGGAACAAGACTTTCAGTACAGTGGACGATGCGATTCGATAGAGTCTCTTGTTAAGATAGGCAAAATCTTGAGAGTGCAGAAAATGGTTTCAGGAAGCTTGGGGAAAATTGGGGAAAGTTACCTAATCAGTTTAAAAATGGTAGATATAGAAACGGCTGAGATTAACAGTGTATCCAGGGAAAAGTGTATTGGTATGACAGACCAGCTAGTAGATGGAGTTTGTGTAGCTGCAAAGAAGCTCGTTCAAATATACGAGTCCGGGAAGTGAAATGACTAACTTTTAAACAGCATAACAATGGTAAACACTGTGGAGGTATAGCAATGATAAGAAAAAATGGATTGCATCGCTATATTTCAATTGTTGCGTCCACTTTCATCTGCCTTACGACTTCGATGGCTGAGCAGTCCTCCGCCGATGAAAGAATACTCTCCTACCACAGCCATATCACCGTGCACGAGGATTCCTCCATGACCGTACGGGAGACCATTAAGGTCAGAAGCGAGGGAAAGAAAATAAAGCGCGGCATCTACCGGGACTTTCCCACGAGGTACAAAGACCATTTGGGCAATCGATATGTCGTCGACTTCAAGGTCAGAGAGGTTCTGAGGGACGGAAAGCCGGAGGCGTACCACACCGAGAGCCTGAGCAACGGCACGCGGGTAAAAATGGGGAAGAAGGACGTCCGCCTCCCGCCCGGGGAGTACACCTACGCCATCACGTATGAGACGAACAGGCAGCTTGGCTTCTTCGAGGACCACGACGAGCTCTACTGGAACGTCACGGGCAACGACTGGGAGTTTCCAATTGAGGAGGCCTCGGCGACGTTGGAACTGCCCGAGGGCATTTCCCGGAGCAGCCTGACCCTTCAGGGGTATACGGGCCCGGAGGGCTCTACAGCCGGCAACCTCATGATATCCGTCGATGATTATGAGTACCCGGCTTTTCACACGACAAAGCCGTTGAAATCCCTGGAGGGCCTCACGATCGTGGCCGCCTGGCCGAAGGGCTTCGTTGAGCCGCCGTCACGCGCCGAAAAGTTCGGCTATTTCGTCCGGGACAATCTTGGCGCCGGCGTGGGCGGACTCGGCGTCCTTGTCATCCTCGGATACTACCTGGTGACGTGGGCCATGGCAGGGAAGGACCCCACCGGGGGGACGATCATTCCCCTCTACCGCCCGCCGGAGGGATTCTCCCCGGCGGCCATGCGCTACATCTTCAAGATGGGCTACGACAGCAAGGCCTTCACCGCCGCCCTTATCAACATGGCCGTGAAGGGATTCATAACCATCCGTGAGGAAGATGGTGTCTACACCGTGGTCAAAGAGCGCGCAGAGACAAAGGGACTCTCACCGGAAGAGAAGAAGATCGCCGCCAGATTGCTGAAGCCCCGACTGAAAAGCGAAGTGGAACTCCAGAAGAAGAACCACTCGAGAATAGGGAAGGCCGTCGTGGCGTTGAAGAAGTCTCTCAAGCTCCAGTACGAAACAAAATACTTCGTCACCAACAAGAAATACTTCATCCCGGGACTGGTGCTTTCCATCGTCGTCATCCTCGCCGCCGCCGTGTGCGCGGGGATCGCCGGAAACGCGCCCGCGGTGCTCTTCATGTGTGCCTGGCTCACCGGATGGAGCGTCGGCGTGGTCTTCCTCCTGTTCGCCGTGATATCCGCCTGGAAAAGCGTATTCCAGTGGAGCGGCGGAAGACTGCAGCACCTGGGGGTAGCGATACCAATTACCCTCTTCGCACTGCCGTTCCTGGCCGGCGAGGCCTTCGGTATATGGTTCCTCATCTCTCACTCGACCCCGCTGTTGATACCCCTCATGCTGGCAATCGTCTTCATCAACTGCCTCTTCTACCACCTGCTGAAGGCACCCACGCGCGCGGGGAGGATGCTGCTCGACAAGATCGAGGGGTTCAGGATGTATCTCGGCGTGGCGGAGAAGGAGCGCCTCGATCTCCTCAGCTCACAGAAAAAGACGCCCGAGCTTTTCGAGCGGTACCTCCCGTACGCCCTCGCCCTCGACCTGGAAAACAGGTGGTCCGAGAAGTTCGCCGACGTCCTCGCCCGGGCCAGGGAGGACGGCACGGAATACCGCCCCGTGTGGTACTCCGGCACCTCGTGGAGCAGCGCCAGACCCGGGACCTTCGCGTCATCTCTCGGCGGGACATTCTCCTCCGCGATATCCTCCTCGTCCACCGCCCCCGGTTCGAGTTCCGGCCTCGGCGGTGGCGGATTCTCCGGTGGAGGCGGGGGATCCTCCGGGGGAGGCGGAGGCGGAGGCGGAGGCGGAGGCTGGTAAAAATAGGGGACGGTGTTTACTTGTTAACTTCTTTATTATGCATACCGCCCCGTCTTTTTTCGATCTGCTGTAGAGACTGAAAATACGGAAAGAGGGTCATGCTGCCGAGGCTGAACGGGTCATTCAAAACTTCATCTCTCTTCCTGCTCGCAGCCATTTTACTGTTCGTATGGGGGCCCGCCGGAGGACATGCGGAGCAGACGGTGATGGAGGTGATCCCGTTGAAACACCGCACCGCCGAGGAGGTCATTCCCATCTTGCAGCCGTTTATCAAGGAAGGGGGAGCTATCAGCGGGATGCAGAACAAGGTCATAATATCCACCACTCCCTCCAACCTCGCGGAGATCAAGAAGATCCTCAACTCCATTGACGGCGAGCTCCGCCGGCTCATGGTCACCGTAAAGCAGGACGAGTCCCGTGAGGAGTCAGGAGAGGAACTGGAGATCTCCGGCCGCGCCGCAATTGACGATATTGCCGGCGCAACCGTGGGGGGAAGCGGGGGGGATCGCGGCCTGACGGTCGAAAATAAACGCGGGGAAGAAAGCGTGCGCGTTCACGCCTTCGGTGTCCAATCACCGGAAGAGGACAACGTCATCCAGCAGGTGCAGGTGCTTGAGGGGAACAGCGCCTTTATCCGGAGCGGCCTTTCCGTCCCCCTCACCGCCTACGCCACGGAAAGATACATCAACGGCAGGCGCGTAATAGAGTCCCCGGAGTACCGCGACGTTATCACCGGCTTCTATGTTCTGCCGCGCGTGAGCGGCGACCGCGTCACTCTCGATATCAGCACACACCGGGACAGGCTCGTCGATATCCGGACGGGCAGCGCCAACGTTCAGCAGATAGAGACATGCGTCTCAGGCCGCCTCGGCGAGTGGATGGAGATAGGGGGGCTGCTCCATCAAGTTTTCGGTAAGCGGTCGGGCATACTGCACGGCGCCGGAAAAGACATCCGGGATCGCCGCAGAGTCCTCATCCGGGTAGACGAGCTCAAGTAAGGAAGCAAGAGGGGACGGAGGAAATGGGGTTCAATTTAACAGATGTGGGTTCTTTTCTCCGTATGGATAAATCCGCGGTTTTGAGAGCAGCAAGGAAAGGGAAAAAGATGGCCGAAAAAGGGGGTGTAACCTTTCCCTCAACCGCTAAAGTCAACAAGTCAACTCCGTCCCCTATTTGAAGAGGTCAAAATAGAGTGCCAGGGCTATTGCTAAAACCGACGTGGCGAAGATGAAGAAGAAGTTTACCCGTTCTTTTCTCGAGCTCAGGCTGCAGAGAATAGCACCGAGGTTCTCATAGTCCTTCTCTTCGAGAACCTCCCTGCCGTCTATCTTGTCGACGAGCCCCGACCGCTCGATGTGCTTTTCGCGTTCGTGACCCACGCGAAACTTGTACAGAAAAAAGACAAAGAATCCCACCACACCGACATACCAGGCGACCTTCCCGTAGATCGGGGCTACATTCTGAAAGATAACTACGACCCTGATCGCTATAGTGGCTATAAGGCCTATAATGAAATATATCCACGAATGTAAAGAATCCCTGCACCTGGAATATTCCGTGCAGCTTTCACATTTCTCATCAAAAAGCGGCGACATTGGAGCAATCCGACCTGTTCATGAATTCATAAAAGGAAGAAAGATATTCTCCGTTTTGTCCTGTCATTAAGTCTGTATCATGTCAGGCGGAGTTCATGGCTTTTTGTTCAGTATGACCCTGTCAACGAACTTCTTGGGTCCGCTCGCCGCGGGCGCGGCCATTTCTTCCTCGGTCTTTTTGAGCAGCTTCCTTTCCCTCTCCAAAATACCGTCGGACGGCGTCACTTTTCTCGGCGTGAGCAGGACAACTATCTCGGACGTCTTCTTCACGTCGATCTCGTGCCGGAAGAAATAACCCAGCATCGGTATCGCGCCGAGAATCGGCACGCGATCGTCCATCTTGGTTACCTCATCCTTCCGCAAGCCAGAAAGGGTGAACAGTTCCCCGTCCATCAAGACCACATTAGCCGTTGTCGACCTCGTATTGATAATCGGTGTGCTGCTGGCCGCCCAGCCCATCAAGCTGTGGACCACCGCGTCGATCTCAAGCGACAATGAATGGGTGCCGATAATGGGCGTAATAATAAGTTCAATGCCCGTCTGGGCCTGCTTGTTCAGCGGCTCATCCGACGTGGAGTACGCCGTGTAGCTGATATTGTCCAGCGATGCGATTATCGCCTTCTGGCCGTTCATGGCGACAACGGTCGGGCGAGACAGCACTCGCGCCCTGCCGGTCCGGACCATGAAGTTGATCATGTTCGCCACCGCCTTCGGACGCATACCGCTGAGGTCCAGGCTTTGCGCCAAGTACTTCATTGTTCCTATCGTGTCTCCGGTTGCCGCTCGCGGTGCGTGGTCCTTCCCCCGCTCGAAGTCGAAGCTCATGTTGACTTCCTCGGGAAGACCCTCTTTCCACTGGTCAAGAGCAAGGCCGAAATTGAAGTCGCTATCCATTTCTATTTCAACAATCTGTACTTCGATGCGCACCATCTCCGGGGGCACGTCGAAGTCCTCAAGGTCGCTCAGCGCCCCCTGGTAATAGCTGGGCACATCACAGATGTGGAGCACATTAATCTCATCATCGGCATAGGCCGAGCCTATCGGGCTCAGGTCTCTGGCTACGATGAACTTTGCGACCTCCGAGGCAAGGCGGTGTTTCATCTTGTAATTTATGGACGGCTTACCGTTATTATCGTAATTCGTGCCCTCCTGGTCGAGAGTACTAATCACAGTCTCGAGATAGGGAAACTGGAATATCGGCGCTGTAATGACAAGGTAGTTAACGCCGGTTACCGTATTAACGGACAGGTCTATCTGTCCGTTCTCCTTTGCCACGGTCGTCAGAAGGAACTCCCAGAGTTCCGAGCCGATATCGTGTTTCAATTTGTATATCTTGCAGATAAAATCCGTGTCATCCTCGGTGTCGATGACCTTGATAGCAGAGCCCCTTGCCGGAGCAGAAGGAATGGCATTGTAGTAGAGGTCGCCGTCCTCGAATGCCTTTATGCCTCCCTTCGGCGGTTTGCCCTGTGCATCAACATCAACATTGAGGCGCACTTCAGTAGTAACCTCGCCATACACAGTTACGCTGAAAACCATGAAAGCCGACAACGCGCTTAATAAAATTCTCTTCATAGTACTGCTCCTCTTTCTCGCTGTTTATAGAACCAGCACCTGAAATAATACGCAACCATATCATCCCCCCCTGGGAATCACTCTTCCCCCATTCGGGAGGAGGGGATATTTGGAATGGGCGGATATACCTGCAAGACGGATTTAATATTATCAAGGCCTAACTTGTAATCAACTCGCACATCTCCTATGATCGCTTTTCCCACCAGGTATTCAATATCACCCCTCATCTTAAGGCTGCCTGTCATGGACCTGCCATTGATCAGGGTTATCATCCAATTTTTTTTGTCCACCCTCTCCACGCCTGCTATTAAACCTAAATCTATTCTCAACTCCGTCTCGCCCTCCACAAGAACGAGGTTGTTCACACGCTTGTTTCTCCTGCCCTCGATAAGGAAACTCAGGTCGGTCACTTTCGTCTTCGTTCCATCAATATCCGTTATCTCCGATACTACTTTACAAGGGACGGGTTCCTCGGCCGCCAAAGCCCCGTTAATTCCCATACTAACGACAGCCAACGCAATAAAGAAAAGATATACTTTCATCAGATGCCTCCCTAATGTTATTATGCGTTCCCAAGGCTACAGCGAATTCCGGCTCTTTTTGCCTCCTGCCCGCTTCATTCCTCCTCTCGCTGCTTCTATGAGGATAGTACCGCCCAGGCGGGCTTCCTGAAAAGACCGATTATTATAGGCGCAGCGCACATGACAAGTATTCCTATTACTAAGAACGCCTCGTAGAAAAAGACGCTGCCGGTTTCAATCTGTGACGGGGGGAAGAAACCGACGGCAAACGCGAACATTGCCCCCAGAATGCCCACACCTCCCACCAGCCACATTCCGAAGTTTCCCAGCGGGACCCTGTAGGCCCGTATCACATCCGGCCGGGAGTAACGCAAACGGATGGCCGAGCAATAGAGCAGTATATACATTATCAGGTAAAGAAGCACGCAGAGGGCCGAGAGTATCCAGTAGGAGCTGCTGACGTTTGGCATGAGCAGGAAGATAAAGGCCAGTACCGTGACGATGCCGCCCTGAACAATGAGAATGTGGGTGGGCACACCCTCTCTGTTCACATACTGGAGGAATGGGGGAAGGTGGCCGTCCTCGGCGGTGGTATAGAGACCTTTACTCGGTCCGACAATCCAGGTGCTCAACTCACCAAGGGAGCCGAGGGCGACAAAGAAAGCTATGAAAGAGAGGACGGTGGGAAACCAGATGACATTCTGAATCCACTGGAGCCAGATGGCCACAAATCCCAAGCGCTCTCCGAACGCTTCCCTAACCCAGATATAGACACCGCCCGGTCCATGCGGCGGCCACCCGGTAGCCAGTTCCGCCGAGATAAGCGAGACCGGAATCAGAAAGACCAGCACCGTCACCAGGTAATAGAAGATAAGCGAAAAACCTTCCTCGGCCATCATCGGCAGGCCGCGGAGTGTACAGATAACGGCCACGTTCATCATCGCCAGCGTAAAGACGCCGAGAGTTCTTTTCGGTTTTAGTTCGGCCGTTTCGCCGGTCATCTTACATCTCCACGTTGCAGTTCTTAAGACCCCCGGGACGCGCTTGGTCCTCCCCTGATTCCTCTTTTCCCCAATCTGCGTGGGAATAAACCTGCCGCAGTTTCGTTACGATGCCTGGCATCGTAACGAGAGGGGATCTCTCCGCGAAGAAGCACCTTCCGCGAAAACGTGCAGTGGTCTTTAGAACCCTGACCCACCACCTGCCGGGGGAAACATCCGGATTGCCAGCGAAATCCGCCGGCTTTCGTGGGTAAGCCGGATTTCAGCAGTGCTTGAATGTCCCCTTGCCTTTTTCCCTCTTCTTCGCCTTGTGCCCCGGGTGCGAGGCGTAAAACTCAAGCGCCCGGCGTATATCATTAAGGAGAAGGTCGGCCATGTCGCGGCTGAAGCCCTCTTTGACGACGACACGCTGGACGGTGAGATCCTCGCGGTTTTTCGGCATCGTGTAGGCGGGGACCAGCCAGCCGCGGTCGCGGATCCTTTCCGCCAGGTCGAAGAGGGTGAAGTTGGTCTCCTTCTTCAGCTTCCAGCAGAAGACCGGGATGTCGCTGCCGTCGGTGATCAGCTCGAAAGGCCCCAGCTTGGCGATCTCTCCCGACAGGTAAAGGGCGACGTCCTGGCAGGACTGCTGGATGCGCCGGTACCCGTCCCGGCCCAGGCGCAGGAAGTTGTAGTACTGTGCCACGATCTGGTTGCCGGGGCGGGAAAAGTTGATAGCGAAGGTAGGCATCTCTCCCCCGAGGTAGTTGACGTAAAAGATCAGGTCCTCCGGCAGTTCCTCCCGGTCCCTCCAGACCACCCAGCCCACGCCCGGGTAGACCAGGCCGTACTTATGGCCCGAAGCGTTGATCGACTTCACCCACTTGAGGCGAAAATCCCACTCCAGGTCGGTCTGAATAAAAGGGGCAATGAAGCCGCCGCTGGCCCCGTCGATATGGATGGGGATTTCCCACCCGGTCTTGCGATTCAGCTCGTCCAGGGCGTCGTTGATCTCCTTGACCGGCTCGTACTCACCGGTAAAGGTGGTCCCCATGATGCCGACGATCCCGATCGTGTTCTCATCGCAGAGTTTCATCGCCTCTTCGGCATTGAGGCAGAAGCGGTCACCCTCCATCGGGACCTGGCGGGGCTCGATATCCCAGTAGCGGCAGAACTTATCCCAGCAGATCTGGACATTGATCCCCATTACCAGGTTCGGCCTGTCGTCCGGCTTTCCCTTCGCCTTCATCCGCTCCCGCCACTTCCATTTCATTGCCATCCCCCCCAGCATGCAGGCCTCGCTGGAGCCGATCGTCGAGCAGCCGACGGTGTTGGCGGCGTCCGGGGCGTGCCAGAGGTCCGCCAGGATGTTGACGCAGCGCATCTCCAGCTCGGCGGTCTGGGGGTACTCGTCCTTGTCGATCATGTTCTTGTCGAAGGTCTCCGCCATCAGCTGCCGGGCCTCCGGCTCCATCCAGGTGGTGACGAATGTGGCCAGGTTGAGCCGGGAGTTGCCGTCGAGCATCAGCTCGTCGTGGACCACGTTGTAGGCCGTCCGCGGCAACATCTCCACTTCCGGGATCTTGTACTTCGGGACGGTCGTGGTCAAGGCCCGCGCCGCGTAGGTCGGCGTGAGGACAGCGTCCTCGGGCCGCATTTTACTATGATCTACTTTCTTGTGAAGAATCATCTTTCCCTCCCTCCTTTGAGTAGGTTATGTTTTTCTTTTCTGCCAGGCTTTGGCAGGTATGTCATTGCGCGTTTGCCGCAGTACCGCTTTCATTCGAAACCTGGCGCCACTGCGGTTTTTTAAACGAATTTATCAAAAACGGCAGACCCACGAATATAATCAAACCGCCTGAAACAAGCCCCACATAAAGTGTGGGATTGCCTACCGGCAGGTTGCTCGGCGGGAAAAAACCGACAACAAGAGAGAAACAAACTCCGATCAAACCGATTCCGGCAACAACACAGACGCCGAAAATTCCACCCGGAATTTTGTAGGAACGGGGCAGGTCCGGCCGGGCTATCCGCAGTTTGATAGCCGCGGCATACATCAGAATATACATCACCAGATACACGGTAATTGTCATAGCGGACAGAAGGAAAAATGCCACACTTACATTGTCCATAATAAAGTAGAGGCAAGCCAATATTGAAACAATAACTCCCTGGATTAAGAGTATATTGATCTGCATTCCGCTTTTATTTGTTTTTGCCATAAATGGCGGTATTTCGCCCTGTTTCGCTGTTTCAAGCAAGCCTCTACTGGGTCCGCTTATCCACGACATTACTCCCCCGATAGCGCCGAAAGCGGTTAATAAAGCTATTATCGGGGTCAGAAAACCGAGATGGAATTTATCCAGCAAGTCCTTGAAGGCCTGCATAACACCAGCGGTAAGACTAATTTTATTAGCAGGAAGCACGGTCGCAATTGCGAGTGACCCCAGCAGGAAAATTGCAAATATAATACCCATTGCTATAAACATACTTACAGGAAATTGCTTGGCGGGATTTTCGAGTTCGTTGGCATGCACAGCGTGCACTTCAACGCCGGCAAACAGCAAAATAATTCCGGCAAGAAAAGCGATACTTCCCAGCCCGGTAATGTGAGGGAAGAAGCTGGGATGGGGATGTTCTCCGAGTGCTTTTTCCGCAGTGGCAACCGCAGGGGAGGCTTCCATAAAACAAATTGGATTCCCCTGGGAGATCCAGATAATCGCGAGTACTATTATAATAATCCCCGGCAGTATAGTACCGACAAGCACACCATATTGTGTAACCTTGCTGACGACGGATGTCCCGATCAAAGCGATAAGAGTGGCCAACCAGTAACAGATAAGAATGACTATTCCGGTATAGAGCCCTTTGTTCGCCAGTCCCGGGGCCATAACGACATATGCCAAAACCCCGGCAGCAAAAGCCAGAGTAGTAGGATACCACACCACGTTTTGGATCCATTGCAGCCATATTGCTGTAAATCCCCAACGGGAACCGAATGCTTCCTTGACCCAGGTGTACACTCCCCCGCCTTTTTTACTGAACGCGCCTCCAAGTTCCGCAGCAACAAGCGAGGCCGGTAGAAGAAACATTATTACGGCGAAAAGAATATAGGCAAGCATAGAAAGTCCCTCTTTCGCCATCATCGGCAACCCTCGCAGACTGGTAACCACGGCAGCTACCGTCATCATACTGAGAGTGAAAACAGTTATCTTTTTCGTGCCCTTTTCCATATCTTCCCCTCCTTGTTATTTCATTTTCACACAAAACTGCGGGATTATTTTTATTCTTTATTTACTTAAAATTGTAATTTCGAGATCGGTTCATGGAAAGAAAAATCCGCCAAATCCCTGCCCTGGTAGACAGGCGCGGTTTCAACCGGCTTCCGGTTCCGCATTTTCAGTCCGCCCCATCACTTCTCCCTGTGCTCGTAGCCCCCGGTGTACGACGGGTAGGTGTATTCGCCCTTCAAGAAATCAGTTTTCAGGTTTACATCAGTGGCGCCGATATTCAGGAAATCCACCGTGGGGGAAATCAGTTCCTCGTACTGCTTCGGACGCCGGTCCTTGAGGTAGTAGTACTTCGGCGCCGGGTGGGTCATCCCGTAGTATGCGGGGAGGCAGTCAGCGACGAGGAGCGTGTCCTGCTGATGGGAGGCCTCGACGATTACGTCCCCGTGCGGCCCGCAGACTATGGAGTTCCCCCCGTAATGCCACTCGTCCTTGCCCCGCTGCTCGTAGCCGCAGCGGTTGGCGTAGGCGAAGAAGATATTGTTGGCGTAGGCGTAGGCCGGAAATAAAAGCCGGGCAACATCGGGATAGGGTACCTTGCTCCGTTCACCGTTGGGCAGGGTGTAATAATTGTCGGCGGCGGTCGGACCGACGATCAGCTTCGCCCCCTTGAGCGCCAGGATGCGCGCGAGCTCGGGAAACTCGCACTCGTAGCAGTTGAGAACCCCCACCGGGAAACCGAAGATCGCGTGGACAGGGTAGTTGCTGTTCCCGAAGCTCCAGTTATCACGCTCCTGCTGGCCGTAGAGGTGTGTCTTATTATAGCTATCGAGGAGCTCACCCTTCTCGCTGATGACCGCGATGCTATCGTAATACTTCATGCTCACGTCGGGCTCTTTGACCTTCTCCGCGTAGGGGACGATAAGGGCCATGTTGTTATTCTTGGCAATCTCGCGGGCTTTGGTAATGCTGGGGCCGTCCTTGAATTCCGCGACCTCCTTCGCCGCCTCGGGACTCAGCGTGTAACCCGGGACGTAGAGCTCGGGGAAGGCGAGGAGCTGCACGCCGTATTTCGTGGCGGTCTTGACCGCCTCCTCCAGGCGGGCCATGTTCTTCTCCGACGCCCCCTCCCCGCAGGCGGCCTGCGCCTGGTAGATACCAAGGCGGATGCCGGCTCCTTCCGGCGGGGTCCCGGGGTAGATCGAGGTCCGGACCTGGAGCTTCCGGTAGCTGTCAGTCACCGATTTTCTATACCCCGGTGTGCCGTCGCATGATTCTTCCTGGGCAACCACCGGCAGAGCTACCAGTACGACCGTCAGCGCTGCCAGTACTCTCTTCACTTCCTATCCTCCTTTACGGTTTGAGGGCTTTCTCTTCTTTCCCCCGGACCTTCTCGACCGCCAGGGTAAGGAAATTAACCAGGTAGGGAGTCCCCTGGTTATAGTCTACCTTTACCTCCGCGTGAAACTGCTCGCCGTAGAGCATCCTCGATTTGCTCTTCAGCGTCTGGACATACCTTGATTTGGCCGTAATAACATACTCTTCGGGCAGGGAAACGGGTGAGACCGCCCATCCGTGCACTTCGACAGCCGTGAAAGGGTTGGGAATGCCCTTGAAGATCGGGCGGTCTTCATATTCCTTTAAGATGGTTATCGGGTTCATCTTGATGTCTTCTTCGAGATCCAGGGAGGTGATGTCCGACCACCCCATGCTCCGCACAAAGGTGTAGCCGTGAGCTATGCAGGTCGCCTGGTGGCCGAAGCATATGCCGAGCAGGGGGATGTCGGTTTCCCGTATGATTTCGAACTCACCGTTGTACTCGAACATCGGCAGGTTCTGCTGTCCCGCGTTGTCTCCACTGCAGATAATGGCGACGGGCTCCCTCTTCAGCTTCTTCAGCATATCCATCGACACCTCGTAATGTGGAACCGTCAAGGTCTCAAGCCCGAGGTCGAGCCCCTCCACGAACTTCGCGAGCTCGGTGAAGGTAAAACCGTTCATCTGGTTGCCGATGACCAGCACGTAGTCCTTCTCCGGGGGTTCCGGCACGGGGGGCTTCCCGGGAGAGTAGGGAATGAAGACATTGATCTGGGGGGCATAGCCGTACCACCTTTTAATCAGAAGCCGCAGGTAGCGGCAAGAGACGGGCTCTATATCGATGATGTTCCTGAAGGTGTCGTTTTTTTCTATATGCGTTCCCTCGATGTCCTTCCATGATCTCCCGTCGCTGCTCATCTGCCAGACGAAATCCCTGAGCCAACCGTCCTTGCCTCCGGATATGTTCGAAAGCATCCAGATTCGTGAGACTTCCGTCGTCCTGCCGAGGTCGAACTTCACCCACGGCGTTGGATCGCCGGGAGGAGTCGAACGCCAGCACGTAACCTGGCCGGGGTCATCGATATCCACGATATTCTTCGGGTTTTCTCCGCTTGAAACCTCGACCTTCCGTACGGGGACTCTCACCAGGTTCATGAAGGAATCATCGGAAGTTGTATCCAGATAAAAACGGGTCTGGCCCCAGGGCCCTTTTCCCCCGGTGGAGTCCACCGCCTGCGCGCGCCAGTAATACCGCGTTTTGTCAGCGAGCGCGTCTTTCTCCTCAACCCGCTTCTCGGTGATGTCCCGGTTTGTTTCGGGGATGTTTCTATATTCGATCAAAGAGTCGCTGTCGAAAGTGGGGACTTTATCAACCTGATAGATGTAGGTTCGTTTGCCGCTTCCACCGGAAGCGTTCAATATCGACAGCAAGGGCCTTCTGTTCGTCGCGATTATGTCCCAACTGGGGTTGTTCGTTAAGCGGGGCGCGGTGAGCGGCTCCGAAGAGCCCCCGGCCACGCAAAAAACACTGACGGCGAAAACCAATAAATAGGGAAAAATCCGCTTCATCGCACCCCCTTTTCGGTAAGGCAGCGGCCGAAGACAAGGCTCTCCTCGAACCTGCGTCTCCGCATTGAATATAATGTTAGTAACTAATTATCTATCAGGCAATAAATTTGCTTACTTCCTGCCTGCCGGCAGCAGGCGTTCGCGAATTCATTAAAGATTACCTGCCCAGTGTAGCCACCATGACGGCCTTGATCGTATGGACCCTGTTCTCGGCTTCGTCGAAAACTTTCGAGTGCTTGCTCTCAAAGACCTCGTCCGTCGCCTCGCAGATGTCCGGGTACCGGCTCGAAAGCTCGGTGCAGGTGTTGTGGAAGCAAGGAAGGCAGTGCATGAAAATCACGTGCGGGTTCCCTGTTTTATCAAGCATGTCACGGTTGACCTGATACGGCCCGAGCAATTTTATCCGCTCCGCGATCTTGCTTTCCTCCCCCATGGAGGCCCACACGTCCGTGTAAATCACGTCCGCCCCTTCAACACCTTTTTCAACGTCGGAAGTTATCGTGATTTTCCCTTCGTTTTCGCCGGCAAATTCCTCCGCGTCCTTTACGAGTTCCTTGGCGGGGAAGAGCGCTTCGGCGGACACGATCCTGAAATCCATGCCCATCTTGGCGGCGCCGACCATAAGGGAATTGGCCACGTTGCTCCGGCCGTCCCCAACATAAGCAAAACGAACCCCTTTCAGACAGCCTTTGTTCTCTAAAACTGTCATGAAATCGGCGAGGACCTGTGTGGGATGAAACCTGTCCGTCAGGCCGTTCCAAACCGGAACGCCGGCGTACCGCGCGAGCTGCTCGACCGTTTCATGTTTGAACCCCCTGAACGCGATCCCGTCAAACATTCGTCCGAGAACCCTGGCCGTGTCTTTTACCGTTTCCTTCTTCCCGAGCTGGATATCTTGCATCCCGAGGTATTCGGCGTGCGCCCCTTCATCCACGCCGGCCACAACGAAGGCGCAGCGGGTTCTCGTTGACGGTTTCTCGAAGATCAGCGCGATATTCTTCCCTTCCAGGCTGTTTTCCCTCGATCCTGAATATTTGTCTTCTTTCAGCTTGATAGAAAGATCGAGAAGGAACCGGATTTCCCGGGGCGAGTAATTCTCCAGCGTCAAAAAATGTCTCCCTTTCAGGTTGAACGGCATTTTATCCTCCTTCTTTCTTTCGGGATGATTGCTTATCCATTCAGCGCCTTTTACCCGTGGGATTATATCACAGGACAGAAAAGGGTTATAACGGGGAAAGTCCCTGCTGAATCATCTTGAACAGGCAGAGAAAAGATCGCGGTTCAATCTTACGATATATCGGAAGATATGTTCTGCCGCTCAGGGCGAGCGCCAGCCGTATTCCAGCGGATCTTCCAGTTCACCGCCGCCGGAGCCGCCGGGCGAACCGTAAGGAGAGCCGTCGTCCATGACATAGCCTTCCGGGATCCCGGAACCGGCCGGCTGGAAATTTATCTTCAAGCTGAAAGAAGCCGGAGTGGGTGTCGCCGTCGGCGAGGGAGTCTGTGTCGGTGTGAACGTTGGTGTGGGCGAGGGCGTGTTCGTCGGAGAAGGCGTCGGCGTAAAAGTAGGTGTGGCGGTCGGGGTAGGCGTAGGTGCAAGGGGGCAATATTTTAAAATTATACCTTTGTCTCCAACCGCCCAGCCGTTGTCATCATCCGCAAAATCAACGCCGTTCAGTGTAACGTCGGTACCGCTCTCCTGCTCTTTCCACTCCCAGCCGCCGTCCTCGGTGCGGAGTATCGTCCCTTTTTCACCTACCGCCCATCCCAGCTTTTCGGTCACGAAATCGACGCCGTTCAAACGGCATTCCACACCGCTTTCCAGGTGCTTCCAGCGCGGCTCGGCGAGCAGCTGGCATGCCGCGCTTGAAACCCAGGCAAGAGACAGGCCCAGAATCAGGATAACCCTGTAAGCCCATATTCTTTCTTGTCCTGGCCGGTTTTTCATAACACCAGATCATATAAGCAGGAACCGTGCCAAGTGAACAGGTGGGGCTGATATTCCGTAATTTCTTGCTGGACAATAAGTTATTAATAATTATAAGGATTGGGATGGAAACAGATGTTTGTCATAATGACAATGTTTATCATTATGACAAAATTTCTGCGCTTCAGCTAAACCTGGTGATTAAGTGATGGGCAAAAGGGAAGATAAACTCAACCTCTCCCCCGCAGAGGGGAAATAAGATGATCAGGGGGAGAGAATGGGTAAGTAAAGGCCGCACACGGCCCTGTCAGTTAGCGACGGCCGCGCCTGCCGCGGCGATCGGCAGGCGCGTATCTTCGCTGGTGGATTGGCCGGGGCGGGGCGGCGGGACTGCGGAGTTCCTGCTGCATCTGCCGGTAACTTTCCGTGCAGAACTTCTCGACCTCTTCACCGGCATCCTTGCAAATGCGATCCATTTCCTTGTAGAGTTCCGGAGATCCCTGCCCCGCAGCCCTGTAAAGTTTCGAGGTTCTGCGCTCCACGGTCTTGCCGATTTCACCGCCCGCCTGGCCGACCCTGTCTGTCATCTCCGCGACATACCGCATGAGCGCCCTCTCTTTTTCTTTCCTTGTCCGGGGCGCTCCCGCCGGCATGGCCGCGAATGAAGGTATCGCGCCCGACATAAAGAGAGCAACGGCTGCGAGTACTGCCGTAATGTCTATTACGTTCTTCCTCATTTTCCGGTCCGTTTCGTCAAATAACCGCTCATAGATGCAAGCGAGCGCAGAACGCGCTACTCGGTCTTTACCCGATTATGCCTCAGGTGACACGGTTACGGCCAGCCTTCTTGGCCAGATAAAGCGCCTCATCCGCGCGGGATACCCACCGGTACAGGTCGGGGTCCTCCGGCACTATCTCAGCCGTGCCGAAGCTCGCGGTAACCGGGATGACAACATCGCCCCACTCGACAGGGTGGTCCTCTATGTACCGGCGAAGGCGTTCCGCTAGCTCGCGCGCACCCGATACACCGGTGTCGGGCAAGATTATGATGAACTCCTCCCCTCCGAACCGCGCGCGGGTATCGACGTCCCTCGTGTTCTCCACAGTGTACCGGGCTATCTCCTGGAGAGTCCTGTCGCCGGCGGGGTGCCCGTACTCGTCGTTGACCGATTTGAAATGATCGATGTCGAATATAATGAGGGAACACGGGGCTCCGTGGCGCCTGGACCTTTTAAACTGGATATCGAGTTGCTCCCCGGCGAATCTCCGGTTCCTCAAACCCGTCAGGCTGTCCGTGATCGACAGTTTTGCAAGCTCCTGCCTTGCCCGGAAAACCTGTTGAAAAAGGAGAAAAAAGAAATAGATGCCGGTGATTCCGAGAAATCCGACGATCAACAGGAGGATGTCCTGCGCGCTCTTGCTGTACTGCAGCTGGCTGTGGATACTCTTGATTGCATCGCCCGTACCGATACTCCCAAGCATGCTCAACTGCCGTTGAACGCCAAACCCCAGGCAGATCGCGATGCCGACAGGCACCACCAGAGAGATGATCAGGCAGGCGGTAATCCTCACGGGGGTGACCTCTTCAATGATGAACTTGCCCGCGCGGGATTCCTTCCAGCGCGCAATTTTCCGGCCGGTCAGCCATAGAACAGGGCCGACTATCAGCAGGAAGTACAGCACGTTATTCAGTATCCACCCTTCCCACAGCGGAAAGAACATGCTGGTCTCCCCCACGCCCCGCAGCGCCCAGAGGAACGCGGCTGAAGACGATGCCGACGCCCCCAGGAGGACGCTGGCCGCGAAGATGGCCTTACTTCGGAAGTCGGATAAATCCGGTTCCGCCCTGAAAGCGGAGGCGAGCGTGTGCATCACGAACAGTCCGACCGGGTTGGCGAAAGAGAAAATAAGCGCGGGAGGAATGGACATGCCGGCGTCCACCGAGACAGCGAACGTGCCGACATATGCGGCCGCCGCCCCCCAGCCGATGCCGAACCAGAAGGTGAGAATCCCGCTGAGAATGATCGGCGGGTAAAACGTAAAGTAGATGGGTACGTCATGGACCGTCGCGATTTGCACCGCGTCAAAGCCGCAGCGCCGCGATAGTATCCCGAGGAATACAGACGCGACCGTAAAAGCAAGAAACGTCGCGCCGACGGACAACCTGAAACGACGCGGCAACTCTTCTGCAATGAGGACCCGTAACGGCAGGGACCTCAATAATGTCCTTCTTCCTTCCTCCCCTGCGACGGCATCAACCCTCATAATATAAATGAAAACCGGGGGCTCTTTTCCTTATTAATAAGACGTTCAATCTTCATTCCACATCTCACACTCCTGCAGAGCGAGTTCGGCGTAAATCTCCAAGCCTTTGTCGGGCTTTTTATTGTACTTTTTAAGGGCTTTTAAAGCCTCATCGGAACCGTGATGGGCTAGAATCATCATAACGGCCTCTTTCGTTGATCTTTTTACTTTTCTAGCCAGGAGAAGCTCGCCCATCTCGACTATCTTTTCTTTCGGAATCTTATCGTAGTTCTCGGGCAGGAGAGAATGGCCGCCTATGTATCTTCCCTGTTCACGCAGTTCTGGAATATCACTGTCCCTCGTAAACGATATCTGCGGCTCTCTTCCCCGTTCTAAAGCATCTTCCAAAAACAGCCAGAACTCCTTCTCGGTCATATTATCCCCCTTTCCTGATGGTACATTATAAAACAATTTAGCCCTTCGGCAAGCCCGGGATAAGTTCGCGCTGAACGGTCCATCGCCGTAAGACCTCTTCATTTACGGCAACACCCAGGCCCGGCCCCGGTGAAAACCCGGGCCGTCGACCGCCATAGCCGAACTGGAGCACCGGTTCAAACGGGTCCTCCCTGAGAAGCAGCAGGCCGAAACAACCTTCCGCGTAGGTCACCTTACCGACGGCGGTTACCAGTGCCATGTGGGCGGCCGAGAGAAGCGACGACTCCCCCACCTGGCACCCGGCCTGGACCACCAGGCCGGCCTCGAGCGCTTCTCGGCATCGGTTGCAGGCCGCCACCAGACCGCCGCACTTCGAGATCCGCACGTTGACCGCCGTACACGCGCGCTTCTCTATCAGGCGCTCCAGGGAGGCACGGTCGCTCAGGCTCTCGTCGGCCATGACTCCTAAACCCGTTTCCCGCACAAGCCTCGCAAGGCCATCAACGTCGCCTGCGGCAACCGGCTGCTCGAATGAACGCACACCGAATGCCGACAATTCACGCATGGCTTTCAACGCCTCATCGACACTCCACGCCATATTGGCGTCAACCCGGATATCGCATCGCTTTCCCAGTACCCGCCGGGCACGGCGGACAGCCTGCGCGTCGATTTCCTTGCCGACCTTCAATTTAACCTGGAGAATTCCGAAAAGACGTATTTTCAGCATGGTCTTTATATAGTTGACCCCACGGTCAGCAGAGATGACAGGGCTGTAGCGGACACTATCGGGAAAGGTGTTCCGGTCAGCCAGCCGCACGGGCTCTTTGAATGCTCGTCCGAAGGTGTCGAGGAGGGCGAGATCAACAGCGCACCAGGCGGCGTTTTGCGGCCGGTCAGCGTCCACCCAGTCTGCCGGAGCTTTCCCGTCACATTCCTCGAGAAATGCTAGTACCTCCCGCATGGAATTGAATTCCGCACCCAGCAGCCGCGGCAGGAGGCTGCCTCGTAATAGTTCGAATGCCCCCTCCCGTGATTCCCCCGTCACGTATTCACGGGGAAGGCACTCACCGAAGCCAGCGCGGCCGGCATCGGTAACACATTTCACGAATAGGCTTGAGGACGATTTTCGTTCCGCCGCGGCGTGCTTGAAGGGCTTGCGGAACGGCAGATCGACGCAGAAGATTTCAAATTTCGCTATGCGTGCCATCAGTTGCGGGAACCTTCCTCTTCAAACCACCCCTGAAGATCGGCGAAGAAGGCCTCCCTTTCTTTGCTGAACTCGAGTATGTGCCGTGCGCCCCGATACGTGATGAGCCTCTTATAAATGGAGGGCAATCGCTTGAAAAAAGCACGGTTCTTCCCGTTGTCGCATATCCGGTCATTCCCGGCCAATGCCATGAATACCGGCATGGCAAGGCGGCCCGCATTCCTCGCTATGAACCGTCGCGCCCGCGGCACCTGGAAAAAGAAGCGCGCCGTCGCTTCCTTCAGCGAGAGCCTGTCTTCACGGATAAATGCCCGGTAGCGTTCGAGTTCCGAGAACATCTCGGTATCGAGGGGAACCGGAATATAAGTCTTGCCGCCGGTCATCATGGACAAGATGATGCGGATTTTCCGCACGAACCCTACAGTGGTGAATGTGTACAGTCCCGGTGTGGACAGGATCAAGGAACGGACCATTCCCGGATACCGGCAGGCGAATACCGCAGCCGGTATGGCGCCGAAGCAGTGACCCAGGACGTGTACCTGCCCGGCATCGTGCCGGTTCATCGCGTATTCCGCCACCGCCTGGACATCCGCCGCCATCTCCCTGAAATTACGGCAGTCGCCACGTTTTGCCCTGCTGAGGCCCGAGCCGCGGCGGTCCGTGGCGTAGACCGGCGCCCCTGTGCCGGCGATGAACTGTGCAGACTGCACGAACCAGCCGGAGTGGCTCTGCAATCCATGAGTCATGATCACAGGCACACCCGTTTCGTTCTCGCCGAAGATGCGCACCGGGATGACCTCCTCGCCCGCTATATATTCAACGCTCGAACATCGTTGGGCACCGGCCGGCTCGAATGAGGCCTTGAATTTATCGGTATTCATTTTCACCCGTTTAATGAACGACGGCGGTGCTGCTTCTTGAAGTGGACGCGTACATCTTCACTATATCCCGCGGATGGAGAAAGGTCAAACCCGGCAGCAGGATCCGATCGTGCTGGCCTTGCGACAGGGCGCCCGTTATAATAGCCGGAGATTGCTCGTTGAAACAGGAGGTATAACAAATGGCTGCGCCAACCAAAGGGACCTTTCCGGTGTCGACCTTCCCGCCTGCAGTGAGACCTGCCGTTTCCGCCAACGGCCCGGGAATCGTGCCTGCCGGACTTCGATCAGCCCGCCACCTGCGTCACGGTATTCTGCGAAAAAGAGGATGCGCGGCTCTCCCTCTCGCTCTGGCGCTTCTCGTCGCTGGAGCGCCGGCGGCGGCCTCGGGGGAGAAGTACACCCCTCAGGTAGAATGGAGAGAGGATTACCGGACGCTGAGCATTAATTTCCTCGGGAAGGAGATCAGCTATCCCGGGGAGATGCTTAAGGGGGAGTTTCCGCCCGCGGGCGCCGAGCCGGAATTCCGGTTCGAGAAGGACTGGCCCGTCGTTACGATGCGCGCCCGGTGGACAATGCCGGGTACGGGATGGCCTTCCGAATACCGGCCTAACGCGATCGATCTCATCCTGATGTTCGCGTGCAACGCGCAGCTTTACGAACACATCGCCCCCGAGGCGGTCAGCTCGTCCTCCTTCACTCACCCCCCGGTATATCTGAAGGAGGTGAGGGATCCGGGCCATTACAACCTTGCCGAGAAGATGCGAGGGAAAACGCTGGGGTACGAGGTCACGGCTAAGGCGGGTTTCGGCGCCGCGGATTATAAGATCAGGACGAAGATCCGTGTCGGACTGAGCGAGGACGGAAAAACCGTTTTTTACTACGACAGGCCCGAGTACATCAGCGATTATCTCGAAAGAAAGGACTATTTTTTCGTTGCGCACGACGGGGGGAAGGAGATACGCTTTGAAGCGAGGATGGTGGCCGTGTGCGCCCCGCGCCGCGCATTCAAAGGTAAGATGATGAGCCGCGTAGAAGACAGTGCCGGGTACTTCATAAAGCAAATTTACAAGTCCCTGGGTCATGCACCCACCGGAGAGAAGATTGAAAAATTCCTCGAGAGGGTCGAACAGGAACGTCAAAAGATCGAATCCCAATCCGGTAAGCGCAGGATATAGACAGGTTTCCGTTCTTGCAGCATTACCCATACGGGTGAAAGGAGTGATTTTAAATGACCGGGCCGGAGAATAAGTTAAAGTTTCTCACCTTGGCGATTGCATTGGTGCTTCTGGCTTCGACCGTGACGGGCTGCAAGGGGAAGAAGGAAGCCGCGCCGAATCCTCCAACGGTCACCGTCGCCACTCCGGTCGAGAAAAACGTGCAGACCTACGCCGAATTCACCGGCTATACGGCTGCTGTGGAGTCCGTGGACATACGGGCCAGGGTCAGGGGGTTCCTCGACAAGGTCGCGTTCGAGGACGCCGCGCGCGTCAAGAAGGGAGACCTTCTCTTTATCATCGAGCAGGCCCCCTACAAGGCCCAGCGCGACCAGACCAAGGCCGAACTCGCCTCGGCGAGGGCCGAGCTCGAGAGGGCGCAGATCGACCTCAAGCGCGTCGAGGTGGCGGCGAAGACCAACGCCGTCAGCCAGGAGGAGGTCACGAACCGCAGGGCGCAGCGCGACGTGGCGGCCGCCGCCGTCGATGAGGAGAAAGCGAAGCTCGAGCAGGCGAGGCTGAACCTGGGCTACACGGAGGTCCGCTCGCCGATAGACGGGAGAGTGAGCAGGAGACTGGTGGACGAGGGCAACCTGGTGGGCGCGGGGGAGAACACGCTCCTCACGACGATCGTCACGATGGACCCTATCTACGTCTACTTCGAGGTGGACGAGAGAACGCTCATCAAGGGCCTCAAGCGGAGCCCCCGGGCCTTCGATAATAAGAAGGATTATCCGTTCTATGTCGGCCTGGACACCGAGAAGGGCTATCCGCACAAGGGGGTGCTCGACTACTTCAGCAACATTGTGGACCAGAACACGGGGACGATCACTGCCAGGGGCGTACTCCCCAACAAGGAGAAAGAACTCTATCCCGGCATGTTCGCCCGCGTGCGCGTGCCCGCGGAGGTCGCGAGCGACGCCCTCCTTGTCCACGAAAAGGCCATAGGGACGGACCTCGGCGGCAAGTACCTCTACATCGTCAAGAGCGACAACACCGTCGAGCAGCACCGCGTCGAGCTGGGGCCCCTGGACGGTGAGATGAGGGTTATCAGCGAGGGCATCAAGAAGGGGGAACGCTACATCGTCAACGGACTCCAGTTTGCCCGTCCCGGTCTCCCCGTAACGCCCAAAAAGGAAGAGGAGAAGCCCTCCGCGAAAGCCGTCCCGCAGAAGCAGGGCGCCGCCGGCGAAGAAGAGGCGAAGCCTGATCCCTCACCGGAGCCCGAGAAACCCCAATAATATGTTCAGCAAGTTTTTCATAAACAGGCCCATCTTCGCGTCGGTCATCTCGATCGCCATCGTTATCGCCGGGTCGATCACAATTCCCCTTCTCCCCATCGAACAGACGCCGGACATCACGCCCCCCACCGTCCAGGTCAAAACGAACTACCCCGGGGCGAGCGCCGAGGTGGTCGCGGAAACCGTCGCCACCCCCATCGAGGAACAGGTCAACGGCGTGGACAACATGATCTACATGTACTCGACGAGCGCGGACGACGGCTCCATGAACCTGACGGTCGCCTTCGAAGTCGGGACCGACGTCGACATGGCCACGGTCCTCGTCCAGAACAGGGTGAACATGGCCGAGCCGACGCTTCCGGAGGAGGTGAAGCGCCAGGGCATCACCACCCAGAAGCAGTCGACCAACATCGTTCTCGTCGTGAACCTCATCTCACCCGGCGAGGAGTACGACGAGATCTACCTCTCCAACTATATCAACATCTTCATCAAGGACGTCCTCCTCAGGGTGCACGGCGTTGGTGACGTGAACGTCTTCGGCGCCAAGGACTACGGGATGCGCATCTGGCTCAATCCCGACCTTGTCAGGTCGCGCGGCCTGACGACGGAGGACGTCATCAACGCCATCCGCGAGCAGAATGTCCAGGTGGCTGCCGGCCAGATTGGCGCGCCGCCCAGCCCGAAGAACCAGCAGTTCCAGTACACGGTAAACACGCTCGGACGCCTCAAGACCGTCGAGCAGTTCGAGGACATCATCCTGAAGGTCGGCGAAGACGGACGGCTCGTTCGCGTCAAGGACGTCGCGAGGGTCGAGCTTGGCGCCCAGTCCTACACCTCCTACTGCCAGCTTGACGGCTCCCCGTCAATCGCGATGGGGGTCTACCAGCTTCCGGGAGCCAACGCCATAGCCGTCGCCCAGGGCGTCAAGGAGGCGATGGACGAGCTGGCCAAGAGCTTCCCGAAGGGCGTCGAGTACCGGATCGCCTTCGACACGACGAAGTTCGTCCACGCCTCCATCAAGGAGGTAATCCAGACCCTGTTCATAGCGATAATCCTCGTCATCCTGACGGTCTATATCTTCCTCCAGGACTTCCGCACGACGCTGATACCCGCCATAACCATCCCAGTCTCCCTGATCGGCACCTTCGCCGTGATGATGGCTGTGGGCCTCTCCATCAATACGCTCTCCCTCTTCGGCCTCTTGCTCGCGATAGGGATCGTTGTCGACGACGCCATCGTCGTCGTCGAGAACACCACGCGCATCATCAACGAAGAGGGGCTTCCCGCCAAGGAGGCCGCCTTGAAGAGCATGGAGCAGATCACCGGGCCCGTCGTCGCCACGACGCTCGTCCTCCTCGCCGTCTTCGTGCCGACCGCCATGACGGGCGGCATCACGGGGAGGCTCTACCAGCAGTTCGCCCTCACCATCTCGATCTCGACCGTCTTCTCCTCGATCAACGCGCTGACAATGAGCCCGGCCCTCTGCGGGCTCCTTCTTCGTCCGTCGAAGGGGCGGCACGGGTGGTTCTTCAACCTCTTCAACAAGTACTTCGACCGGACCACGAAGGGCTATCACCGGGTCGTCTCCCTGGTCGTCCACAGGACGGCGGTGATGATGCTCATCTTTGCCGGCCTGGGCGTCCTCATGTTCCTCGGCTTCAAGACCGTGCCGGGAGGCTTCATCCCGGACGAGGACCAGGGCTACGTCTTCATCAGCGTCCGCCTCCCGGACGGCGCGACGCTCGAGCGCACGAGGGTCATACTCGACCGCATCAACGGGGCCCTGGGGAACACGCCGGGGGTGGCGGACTACATTACCATCGGGGGCTACTCCATCCTGGACAACATGAACTCGACCAACACGGGGTCCTACTTCGTGACGCTGACGCCCTGGGACGACCGCAAGTCCAAAGCCCTCCAGGTGTGGGGCGTCCTCGAGAATCTGAACGCGCAGCTTTCACAAATCGAGGACGCGATATGCTTCGCGTTCGGGCCGCCTGCAATCATGGGCCTTGGAAACGCCTCCGGCTTCGACTTCCGTCTCGAGGACCGCGCCGACCTCGGCCTGGTCATGCTCCAGGAGGTTGCCGAGGACCTTGTCTTCAACGGCAACAACGATCCCGTCCTCACGCGTATGAACAACAGCTTCAGGGCCACGGTACCGCAGATCTATCTCGACATAGACCGCACGAAGGTCAAGACGCTCGGCATCCCGCTGAGCATGGTCTTCGATACCCTCCAGGTCTACCTGGGCTCACTCTACGTGAACGACTTCAACATCTTCGGACGCGTCTACAAGGTCATGGCACAAGCGGACTACGAGTTCAGGAGCCGCGTGGAGACCATCGGGCAACTGCAGGTGCGGGACAAGGAGGGGAAGATGGCCCCGCTCGCCACTCTTCTCACGGTGCAGGAGACGGCGGGGCCCCAGGCCGTCTTCCACTACAACCTGTATACCTCGGCGCCGCTAACCGGAGAGCCCCGGGCGGGATACAGCTCGGGTCAGGCGATGAACGCCATGGCGGCGCTCGCAAAGAGGCTCCTCCCCCCCGGGATGGGGTACGACTGGTCGGGCATCAGCTACCAGCAGATCCAGGCGGGGGCGCAGACCGTCTTCATCTTCGGCCTCGCCATCGTCTTCGTCTACCTCTTTCTCTCCGCGCAGTACGAGAGCTGGTCGATTCCCCTGGCCGTGATGCTCTCCATTCCGCTCGCGCTCTTCGGGGCGATCCTCTTCACCTTACTGCGCTCCTACGACAACAACATCTACACGCAGATAGGTTTGGTGCTCCTGATCGGTATGGCAAGCAAGAGCGCGATCCTCATTGTCGAGTTCGCCAAAACGCGCAGGGAGGAGGGGGAGTCGATCATAGAGGCGGCAGTCGAGGCGGCACGTCTTCGTTTCCGCGCCATACTCATGACGGCTTTCTCGTTCATCCTCGGCGTCATGCCCCTCGTCATCGCCGTCGGCGCCGGCGCCGTCAGCCGCCGTAACCTGGGAACCGCCGTCTTCGGCGGCATGCTAGCCGCGACGGTCTTCGGCGTGATCTTCATCCCCGTTCTCTACGTCGTAGTCCAGCGGACGGCCGAGAAGCTGGGAGGCAAAGGCAAAGAGGCACCGGAAAAAAAGCTGCAGTCCTCACCGAACGAGGACACGAAAGAGAGCTGACACGAGAGTAAACGGATAAGGTCATCGCATAAAAACAGTAGCAGCCGGGCACCAATGGAAGATATAAAGGAGTGTGATTTTACTGAGATGAAACACGTCGATTATACAAACCGTAACGGCCTTGGGCGATCCTCCCTGCCCGCGCTTCTCCTGGGGATTCTCTTTCTCGGCATGTTCGCGGGGTGCGCCGTTGGCCCACGCTATAGAACGCCGGAGATGAAATTGCCGGACGCCTGGCAGCAGAAAATGACAGAGGGAATTCTGGAAGAGGAGCCGAATATCCAGACCTGGTGGACCACTCTCCAGGACCCTACGCTCAACAGCCTTATCAAGAGAGCGGCGGCGGGAAACCTGAGCCTGCAAGAAGCGTTCGCCAGGATCAACGAGGCGCACGCAAACCTGGGGATCGCCCGGTCGGGCAGGTTCCCGGCCGTAGACGGTACGGGGTATTTCGAAAGAAGCCGGAACAGCGAGGACTTCGGGCCCGGCAGCGCCGACGGCAAGCTCACGGACAACTACTACGGGACCGCGCTGGACACGACATGGGAGGTAGACCTCTGGGGAAGGATCACCCGCTCCATCCAATCGGCGGACGCAAGCCTGCAGGCAATGGTAGACAACTACAGGGACGTCCTCGTGGTGCTCTACGCGGAGATAGCCTACAACTACATTGACGTGCGCACACTCCAGGAGCGTATCAAGTACGCCGAGGGAAATGCGGGTACGCAGAGCAAGACGCTCCAGCTCACACAGGACCGCTTTAAAGCGGAGATAACCGGAGAGCTCGACGTGCGCCAGGCGGAGCTGAACCTGGCAAGAACGGAATCAGCCATCCCCACACTTAAGACCGACCTGGCACAGGCGATCAACCGGCTTGGAGTCCTGCTCGGGGAATATCCGGAGGCGCTTCACAAGGAGCTGGCACAAGCTAAACCCATGCCAAGGGTACACGAGAAGATATCGGCAGGCCTTCCCGCGGAGCTTCTGCGACAGCGACCTGACATCCGCCGGGCAGAGCGCCAGCTCGCCGCGCAGACAGCCCGTATCGGCGTGGCGACCGCTGACCTGCTCCCGCAGTTCAAACTCGACGGCGCCATCGGGTTCCAGGGCACCAAGGACTTCATCGACCATTCCCGCATGACGTGGGCGCTCAAACCCAATTTTCGCTGGAAACTCTTCGAGGGCGGCGCCGTCACGGGTCAGATCAAGGTAGAGCAGGCACGCACCGAGGAAGCCCTGGCGAACTACACGCGGACCGTCCTCGCCGGGCTCGAGGACGTGGAAGATTCCATGGTCGCATACATACAGGAGCGTGAACGCAGGGATATCCTGGCGCGCTCGGTAGTTGCCGCACGGAGGTCCGTACAACTCGTCGAAACCCTATACAAAACCGGCCTCACCGACTTCCAGAACGTCCAGGATATGCAGCGGACATTGTTCCTGCAGCAGGACGATTACGCCGAGAGCCAGGGCCAGGTCACGAAAGACCTGGTCCGGATCTACAAAGCCCTGGGCGGCGGATGGTCGCCGGACGAGCCTACATACAAAAAGGGCGTTCTCGACAAAGTCAAAGGCAAGCTCAAACTTCCAACGGGCGCGTTATGAACCGCGGCTGAAGACTATAATCAGAACTCCAGGAGCAGGCCGGTACCGATAACGTGAGAGCCATCCCAATCCCCCCCTCTCCCGGGGCGGAAAGCACGGCGCATATAAAAGAGATTCACAACCACTTTCTTATAAAGCCTCACCCTGAAGCCGCCGCACAGCCTGTTCTCGTTGTAACCAATGTTATTCGTGAGGTTGTAGTAGAAGTCATTGCCCGCGTAAGGGGAGATGGTGAGATTTTCGGTCTTGAGTACCGGATAGGAAAGCGTTGGAAATATGCTATATCTCCAGGTTTGCGTATGGGCGGCGTAGGGCCTGATACGCCACCATAGCTGGTTCTGCAGCTGTAAAGTGAGCGGGCCAAGATAGCCATCTTTATCCACGCCCAGGTCGGCCATGCTGAAACTCGGCGTGACAAAAAACATGGGGCGGTGCTCCGTACGAAAATCCCCCGGGGGCCCGCTATTGACATTCGCGTACTGCGCGCTCAGCGTGAGCCACTTGAGCGGTTTATACTCCGGGCCAAAGTAGAAGTGATAATAATAAAACTCGTCCAAATCCTCCCGGAAACGGCTCTGAAAGGAACACTTGAGATACAGCTTTTCCTTTTTTATGGGAACTCTGAAAGCGTAATCGTTCCAGGTGCCCCAGTCATCGGCCCCGTTGGCCGCCAGGGGCGCTCCGAGTAAAAAGGCCATGCCACAGATAAAAATTTTGCTCATGAAGTCGCCGTTAAATTAACTCTACAAAATATTTCAGGCAACGGTCAGTTCAAAATAGCCGGCGCTGCAATGCCTCAGTTATGCAGCTGAGATTCCGGTTGTCCAGTCCATAACTGAGGCATTACCCGGTGCCGCATCCGGCCAGTCACAGTGGTACCGCCGACGACACGCCATCGAGGAATATCCTGCAAAGTATCTGGTTCTTCTCCAGAATAGTCAATAATGACATGGTACTACAAATGTTTATTTTTTCGCCCTTATCAAACTACTCGACCCCGACGCGCCTCTTTAGAGCTTTGCCGGCCATCAAGAATACACTATAATCTCATCCGGGTATTTGGGAGCAATTAATCTTGGCACTCTATCTCAAAGAGAGTCTCTCGGAGTTCAGCACCTATTTTCATGGAGGACAGGATCATGCTTAAGAACAACGGGTTCCCGCCCGGCACGAATTCCGGACACCTTCGGCCTGTCCGGAACCGGGCCTTTCGTAACCTATGCGGCATTATGACTGGCATTCTGACAGTGTTGCTGCTGCCGGCAGCGACTGTTCACGCGCAGGATCCGGGCATTCAACCCAAGGAGCAGACAGGCATAACGCAACCGGCCGATAAAGCCCTCCTGGAGGTATCCGGCCCGAACGAACGTATCCGGGAAGCCCGGGCGGTTCTCAAGATGGACGAGGCCGGGCAATGGCCCGGGTTCCTCCAGGAGATGGCCCGGAAGAACGTTTCCTATTCCAAAGACCTGGACGCGGTGAACAGCAGCGCAAGCAAGGTCGAGGACAACATCAGCCGGCTCAAGGAGAAACTGGCCGAGGTCAAAGGCAACTACGAGCGCACCAGGAAGCGCGTGAAGTCGATGGGGCTGACCTCCACTGCGGGCGTTTTCTTTGAAAGGAGGCTTAGGGCACTGTCCAGGCTGAGGGCCCCGACAAGAGCCGTCGATACACGGCGGCGTGAAATCAGGCGCATTGCAAAAGAAGAGCTTATGCTCGAAGACCTGCGAGAGGAAGTTTCGTACTTGGATGCCGAAGAGTTGCATAGACATCTCGCGGATTTGAATATGCCCCCGGAGCGGGAAAAAGAATTGGAGCAGCAGAGCGAACAGTTGATCCAGCAAACGAAGCAACTTCTCAACGAGATCAGTGTTGCATATCCTCGATATCTTGCACTTCTGTCCGACGAGGGCTACGCAGAGCGAGCACTGCGCCTGGAGGTCAACTCGTATATCAACCTCCTCAAGGCCCAGCTGCTCTGGACAAGAAGCAACCAGGCGTTCAGCGGCGCCGACCTGCTGTTCGTCGGAAAAGCCCTCTCCCGCCTGTTCTCTCCCTGGAACTGGCATAACGTAATCAGCGACCTCATCGCCTCGATAAAGCGCTCTCCGTCGGGGTGGGGGATCTGTTTATTGCTCGCGCTCATCTGGGCGGTTGCCTGCCCGCGGCTGGCCGGGCGCATCAGGGACCTGAACAGCCGGGCGGGCAGCACCGGGGACGATTCGATCCTGCCCACCGCCCGGGCGCTGATACTGGCGGTTATTCACGCGGGCGGATTACCGCTTCTCGTTTATCTTGCGGCAAGACAGTTATGGCTATTTCCCGGCTCACAGGTATTCACCCGTTCGGTCTGCGCGGGGCTCATCGCGTCCGCCAAGATTCTGTTCGGGGCCAGGTTGGCTTTCGAGACCTTCGGACCGGGCGGCATCGGCCGGGCGCACTTCCACTGGCCCGAAGCTGTCTGCCGCGCGATCGGCCGGTGCGCGCGGCAGGTAATGCTCTTTGTTGTTCCCCTGGTTTTCTTCATGATTATTCTGAATACCGGCATGAGCGCCGCGGAGCGAGGCTCTCTCGGCCGGTTCGTTTTCATGGCAATGATGATCGTGTTTGCCGTGATCCTCGCCCCCCTCTTCCGCTCCGGCAGCCCGGTGATGTCGCTCCCAGCATTCCTCAGGAGCAGAGGCCCCTGCGCGAAAATGAGCCGGCTCTTCCTCCCGGCGGCTGTAACGATACCGCTGCTCCTGCTGTTTTTCGCCTGGCAGGGCTATTACCACAGTGTCATCGGAATCGGCGGCGCTTTTCTGCGCACGATCGCCCTGCTGCTGGCGCTCGTGTTTATCAAGGCGTTTATGGTTCGCTGGTGGCAGCTTTTCAAGCAACGAATCGAGCTCCGGGAAAAGAAGCCCGGCGTTCAAACCGCCACCGGCGCCCCCCCCGCAGGCGGTTCGACTGAACCCGCGGAACAGGGAAAGACCGCATCTCAGCGCGAAGGAGCCCACTCCGATCCGGCCGACTTCAGTAAGCAGGCATCCCTGTTAATCAGATTGGTCATCATGGCGCTGGCCCTGGCCGGCCTGTACGTGATCTGGGGGATGAGCGTCCCCGTCCTGCAACTTTTAAACGGGATCATACTATGGACCTACCAGCTGGGTATAAATGCTTCACAGCAGCTTTTGATCAAACCGGTAACCCTCGGCAACCTCATTCTCTGCTTTGTAATCCTCTGGTTAACGGCGCTTATCTCAAAAAACATTTCCGGCTTTCTGAACGCGATTGTCTTCAGGCGCCTTAAAACGGACCCTGCGAACAGGCACGCCCTCGGGCTCATTTCCAGATACGCGGTGGTTATCGTAGGATTGATCCTGGCGATGAACGAGATCGGCATCGGGTGGTCCAAAGTTCAATGGCTGGTCGCCGCCCTGACCGTCGGACTGGGCTTCGGCCTCCAGGATATCGTCGCCAATTTTGTCGCAGGCATCATTATACTTTTCGAAAAGCCCATACGCATCGGCGATACAATCACCATGCTCGGCACCAGCGGGAAGGTCACCCGGATACAAATTCGTTCCACCACTATCACCGATTGGGACCGCCGCGAAACGATAATCCCGAACAAGTCATTCCTCACGGACAAGATCGTCAACTGGTCCCTGACCGATTCGATAATAAGAATCGACATTGAGGTCGGCATCGCCTACGGCTCCGATACCGCCAAGGCAGAAGAGCTGCTTCTGAA
This sequence comes from Candidatus Tritonobacter lacicola, assembly GCA_030765135.1. Classification (GTDB taxonomy): domain Bacteria; phylum Auribacterota; class Tritonobacteria; order Tritonobacterales; family Tritonobacteraceae; genus Tritonobacter; species Tritonobacter lacicola. The sequence goes on from JAVCDC010000145.1 coordinate 45,506, forward strand.
GACAGCCGGGAAGAACCCGCTCGTGATGAATGACCCGGCCCCGAGCGTGATGTTCTTCAATTTCGGTGACAACAGCCTCGACTTCAAGCTGAGGGCTTTTATCCACACAAAGGATCGCATTCTCGCCACGCATCAGCTTCACCTCGCGATTAATGAGGCGTTCAACAGGGCCGGCATCGAAATACCCTTCCCGCAGCGCGACACACACCTGGACGCGCCCCGGCCACTCGATGTCCGCATCGTCAAAGAGACGCCCGGCTCAACGCCCCCTGAACAGGAGGGGTAATACAGGCGCGGGATTTCTTATCGCGAGATAGATATGTAAGAGAGGGATCGAGTCACCCTCAAGCGATCTGCCATGGCTTGTAAACTAGAATACATCGCGGAAGGGCTGAAGGAGCACCCCCCGCTCCCCTACTTCTTCAAGGAGCGCTTCGAGATATTCAAAGAGATCGACAGGATATTCATGGACGGCTCCCTGACTTCAAGGGGAGGTGACTTCGATATAGGGGGCGCGAACCGGCAGGTAAAGGCCAATCCGATACTGGACCTGTACGTGCATCAGATGCGCAAGGCCCTGTCCGAGATCGAATCATGCAAGGTGGAAGAGGGCGTGGTCGTCTGGCAGCTATACAACATGGGCTACATTGTCAAGACTCCGGGTGTCACCATGGGCTTCGACGTCGTCGGTGGGCTCAGGTGGACTGACCGGGGATGGGATGTCCCGGCGGAAATAATCTCGGGGCTCTCCAGTTCCATGGACGTGCTCTTCGTGACTCATTACATCGACAATTATTACGCCCACCCATCTTCCACATGGCGGCACGTGGACCACTGCGATAAAGAGATCATCGACCTGATGCAAAAGGAGGGTAAGCCCGTCTTCATCCCGACCGGACACGAGGCCTATTTCGAGGACGGGAAAAACATGATCTACGCACAGCACCACCGGAGCGTCGATATCCTTGGGCTTCACGTGACGTCCTACGGAGGGCCGCACGTCTATCAGGACAACCCCTTCGATACCCCTCTGATGGTTTACGAGGTCATCACGAAAGAGGGGAAGAAGCTATTTTTCACTGGTGATTTTGACTATACCCTGTGCACGACCGTCCCCTACCGGGACAATATCGACGTCCTTTTTATGCGCTGCGGAGGCGTAAGCCCCCTGTATGACGAAGACCATCCCTACGACCTGGGCGAGCTCAGCAAAGCCTTCTACTTCGGCGGCGACAGTGACGCGTTCTATTTCGGGCTGGAGGAGTTCGAGTCAAAGTTCGTAGTGGCGGGCCACCTGGCGGAGATGTCTCATCCGCCGGGAGGGGGCCGCGAAAGCTACACCGCAAGCTTCGATGTCTTCAACAAGCTGAAACTGGCGGGCGAGGACGACCTGAAATACCTGATAATGTTCTGGGGAGAGAAATATCACTGCCTTGTTTAACCCGAATTATTCATGAATTCGATGCAATAAAATTGCATGTGCTTGATAGCTTGCCTCGAATCAGCAGCAGTTTCTTTCTCCTGCTCAGGCCTTTAAGACTGGATTCCCTTTTCAAGGCCGATGATCTATCCGGAAACTCCTCGACATACATAAGACTTACAGGCCTCCTGCCCCTGGTGTAGCGGCAGCCTCTACCGCGGTTGTGCTCCGAGATTCTCTGCTCAAGGTTGTTCGTGATACCGGTGTAGAGAGTTCCGTCCCTGCATTTAACTATGTAAACGAACCAGATTTTTTTCATGGACACCATTATAAGGACTCAACCAGGAGATATCGTGATGATAAGGTCAAATCATGAATACAAATACCGCCTGCAGAGGAATCCGCTCGTGACCCTTACGAGATTGTTGGATTCGCGAATTAACAACACTTGACCCAGGCCCCGCGCGATTTCCACATTCCCCTCAATACTCCAGGAACATCACTATGATTCTCGCCATTTCGTGGGGAAACTGGTACATCGCTCCATGGCCCCCGCCTTCTATTCTCACCAGCCAGGAGCCCGGGACCTTCCTTGCAATGATCAGGGAATTTCTTGCCGGGATCACGATATCCTCCGTACCCGTGATCAACAGAAGCTTCGCCTTGATGTCGCCCAACCTGTGGTATGTGCCATGGGCGGTCCACCAGTCGATCGCTTTTATTTCCTGAGCCAATTGCTCCGCCGTCAATGGAGTGTCGGTGACGGGGAATCGCTCCTCGAATTCCGGATGTTTCTCCAGCCATTTTTCAGGGACCAGCCATTGAATGGTCTTCTTTCTCGCGGCTACGTTGTCCGTCGATATGTTAAAAGATCGCGCCGCCTTATTACCCGAAGTGAAGACCTCTGCCTCTTCCACAAAATCCCGCAGCGGCGGCATTATTTCGTGAAACACCCCTCCGCACTCGGTGGCGTACAACACCAGATGGTCGACTTTCTCGGGATAGTGGAGAGCGAACAACTGGGCTATGAACGTCCCCATCGACCATCCCAGGACATGAGCCTTTTCGATCTTGAGGGCGTCCAGTAGATGCGAGGCGTCTTCTATCGAGTGCTTGAAGGAGAATTCGGAATCCTTCGGCGCTCGCGTGGCACCCATGCCCCTGTAATCGAAGAGTATGACCTTGTATTTCCGGGATAGATCATGAATGAATTCCGGGTCCCAAGTGGGCATCGTGACGCTGAAACCGTTGAATATGAGCAAGGGCTCGCCCTCTCCTATCACTTTATATGCAATTTCAACTTTTCCGGTTTTCGCATACTCCGTTTTGATCTCCCTTAAACTGAAAGCTCCCGCAAGGGAGGGAGCGACGAATAACAGCATGAGAACCAGATATATCTTTTTCATCAATCATTCCTCCATCACGTGAAGTAGGACACGGCACACGCACGATGATAGCACAATTATTGGGGGATTTATTAATCGAAAAACCCGACCTGAAAAGGCCCCCACAAGAGGGCCTTTTCAAGCTTGGTTCCCTGCCGGGGAATCATTTAGGGCAGCACTGGATATTTTCCCGTATCAGTTTCTTATAATCCCCGAGGGCGTCGTGGACCCAGCAGTCATCGGAGCCGGCGCTCTCCCGGAAAGTAAGAGCCATAATGTAGGCGATCTCCTTCAATGTCGCGCCCGCCTCCAGTGCCCCTTTGAAATGCTTTTTCACGCAGGGGGCGGACCGGTTCTTGATCGATAGGGCCAGGCAGATGAACTGGTAGGTCTTTTCTTCGATGCTCCGCTTCTCCCGGTATAGCTCGTCGATTTCGTCGAACTTCCCTGCAAACTCCGGAAAATATTCCGCAAGCAGCCTCATAATCTGCACCTCCTTTGAGTTTTTATTGCTTTCGTTATCTTTCAGGGCAATCTATCACCCATCCACAGCGTTTCATTACTACGCAATATAAATCATGTATAAGCCGCCTATGATGATCAGAACACCGCAAGCCTTTTTCAGCATGAGCGCCCCGCGGGAACGCTCATTCCAATTCAAGTAATGCTGAACCCCCTCGGCGAAGGTGCCGGCTGCAACGATCACCGAGCAATGGCCGATACCATAAACGAGCAAAAGCGACAAGCCGTAAAGGAGATTCGTTGCGGCCAGCTTGAACGTCACGGCAAGCATAGGGGCCATGTAAGCGAACGTGCAGGGGCCGAGAGCGATCCCGAACACGAGCCCGAGAATGAAAGCGGCTAAAAGCCCCTTGCGCTTCATCCCCACTCGCCCGGGGCCGGACCACGGCATGGGGAAGATGCCAAGGAGATGCAACCCGATCACGAGGAATATCACCGCGACAAAATAGTTGCCGAATCTCCCCACGTCACCAATCATTCTCCCCGCGGCGGCGGTCAACGCTCCGATCATCCCGATGGTCATCAGGATTCCAACCGCGAAGAGCAGCGAGAGGATAAACGCACGCCGCATGGATATGCGACCCTGCTCGTCAATGAAACCGACGATAAGAGGTATGCTCGCCAGGTGGCAGGGGCTGAGGATGATGCTGAACACCCCCCAGATAAACGAGGCTCCCAGGGCGACAAGCGGCGTTCCCTCGATAGCACGTGATAAAGCAGCTAACATATCGCTCATTCTTCGCTATTTCTCCCGAGGCTTTTCAACCTTGACGCCGAAACGCCTGAAGGTCCCCAGGATATCCTCTTTTCCCATGAACCCTTCGTGACGGGTGAGTTCTCTCCCGCTCGCATCGTAGAAGATCTGCGTGGGGATGAGGCGAATGCCGTATTTAGGGCCTGCGGCCCTGTCCTTCCACACATCGATGAACTCGACATCGATAACACCATGGTATTCCTTCTTGATCTCTTCGAGTATCGGGGCCATCTTCTTGCAGGGGATGCACTTCCCGGCCCCGAGGTCGAGCAGCTTCGGAAGCACACGACTGTGACCAACCTCCCGAGAAGCAGCCGCTTCTGTTCTGTTCACCGAGCCCCCGGTGTGCGGAGTACGGTCTTTCTCCTTCAGCAGTATAAGACCCGCCGCGACAGCGAGTACCGCTGCAGACACGGCGAACTTTATGAATCTGCTCATCCTCTCACCCGATCAGCGCCTTGACCTCCGCGACGGAGGGGACCTTTCCGACGATCTTCACGTCACCGTCCACTACCACCGCCGGCGTGAGCATCACCCCGTAGTCGGCGATGGCCTTGAGGTCCTTCACCTCAACCACCTCGGCTTCTTTGCCCAATTCGGAGAGAGCCGCCTTGACGTTCTCTCTGGTCTTATGACATTTCGGGCATCCAATCCCTAAAACCTCGATCTTCATAATCATCCTCCTTTAGAACTTAGCCCTCACTTCGTTCGGGCAACTTTAATCATTTTTTTGACAGGATTAACAAGATCTACAGGATTTTAGGAAGCAAATGCTTTAACTTTAAAACTAACCGCATTTTTTCTATCCTGTTAATCCTGTATATCCTGTCTAATAACTTTTAAATTCCTATACAGAAATTTGACTTCTATCCCCAGACAATTCCAAATATATACCCGCTGATGGTCGCCATCACCACCACCAGGGATATGAAAACCAGTGTCTTCTTCGTCCCCATCACGCTCCTGATCACCAGCATATTCGGGAGGCTCAGAGCCGGTCCTGCCAGCAGCAGGGCCAGAGCAGGTCCCTTCCCCATTCCCGCCCCGATCAGTCCCTGGAGAATAGGGACCTCGGTCAGCGTGGCAAAGTACATCAATGCGCCGGCGAATGAAGCGAAGAAATTGGAAAAGAGTGAATTTCCGCCCACCAGGCCGGCTACCCATGTAGAAGGGATAAGACCTTCATGCCCGGGACGGCCGAGGAGCACACCCGCCACCAAAACCCCGATGAAGAGGAGCGGGAGAATCTGCTTGGCAAACGTCCAGGTGGAAGCGGTCCAGTCCTTCAACTCGTCCTTCTTGAACCATGCGATCAACATCCAGATCAGAGAAGCAAGAAAGAGTCCGGTCAGTACCCACTTGATCTTGAATATGAATACCCAGAAGCCGCCTTCTCCCTTTGCCGCGCCGCTCCAGTTGGCGAAGACTAAAATACCCACCATCGCGGCGAAGTAGAGGCCGTTCTTCCAGAGGGGGCGGGCTTCTTCTTCCCCGCCGGCGGCAAGGTCACCCGCATTATTTGCCTTTTCGCGTTCTTCCTTGAGAAAGATGAAGTGCATCATCAAACCGATGACGACGCTGAAGACTACGGCTCCGACCGCCCGGGCGATGCCGAGCTCCATTCCGAGGACCCGGGCTGTGAGGATGATGGCCAGGACGTTAATGGCCGGACCGGAGTACAGAAAGGCTGTCGCCGGTCCGATCCCCGCCCCCCTTTTATAGATTCCCGAGAAAATGGGTAGAACCGTGCATGAACAGACGGCGAGGATCGTTCCGGAGATCGAGGCCACACTGTAGGCGAGGACCTTGTTCGCATTCGCTCCGAAGTACTTGATCACGGCCTGCTGATTGACAAATACCGATATCCCCCCCGCAATGAAGAACGCGGGCACAAGGCAGAGCAGCACGTGCTCCCGGGCGTACTCCTGGAGCATGAGCAATGCTTCCTTGATCGGCCCTTCGAAAGGCAGTGTGCCGAACGGAAGGAAGTAGGCCAGCAGAAACACGACCAGGATTATAAAAAACGTTGCCCACTGCTTCACGACTTTCTCCTACATATCCTTATATCATAATATATCTATGTATTAGCCGAAAAAAATGAGGACCAGCACCTATGTTGTCGTGCAAATCTCGTCCCGGCTGACCACGTAAGCTTGCTCTCTGTCCTCAATGATCCGGGGGTCTTCATTCCCCCATCTTCTCAGTCCGGTCATAATAGTAGCGACGATGTCGTCCGTGCTCTGAACGAGTGCGTAGTTGACCCACAAACCGTCTTTTTCATCGTTGATGAAACCCGCGTCTCTCAAGATGCTCAAGTGGCGCGAGACGCTTGATTGAGCGATCCCCAGAATGTGCGTCACCTCGCACACGCACATCGGTTTCGCCTCCAGCATCTTCAGAATACGGATGCGGTTCCGGTCGGACAGTGCCTTAAATACTTTTTCCAATCTTCTCATGGCTTCTTATATATATCGAGATCTACCTATATATTACCATAGTGATATCTTTTGTCAAGATCTAGGCATATTTTATTTTACCTGGGCGGGACTCCCCTCGGCAGTCCAGCAAAGCTCCCTTCGACAAGCTCCGGATCTCCGACAGTACCAAAATAGAAAGGCCTAACACAGGCAAATCCCGGCCGTCGCGGCTCTATCGGAACCCCATTTGCCTTGCGATAGAGTGGAAAAGAGCCCTTGCCATCGCCTACCGTGATCGAGAGGATGCTCAGGAAACTCGTCAATTTGCCCCAGGCGGAGCAAAAGCGGAGATTGAAGAAAATATTGGAACAAGCTGTCCCAGAAGAAAGAGTGGCCTCATCAAAAGCTACCCATTCACCATCCATCAAAGCGTAGCGGCTTCCTATCGTACCCGCCGCCTTTAGCGCCTTATCTTAATAATGCCATCGCTAACCGCCCGACAACATCTTTCTAATTGACGCAACGACTGGCCAAGGCAATAATTAAGACAAAATCCCTAAACAAAGGAGGGGGCTATGAGAGGATTGATTTGTTGTGTGAGTATGTTTTTGCTTTTGGCAACGGCATATGCGGCCGACGACATTCAGGGAAAGATAACCGCCATTGACATCGAGGGGCGTACCATTGAGATCTCCGGCGTGAAAATCATCGCCAAGAACGCGAAAATAGAAAACCTGAACGATACAATATGCACTCTCGCTGATCTGAAAGTGGGGGACAGCGTGGACGTCGACGGGATCTTCTCCGGGCCGGGCGAGATGACGGCAACGAAGATCGAGCAGGAAGGCGTTGTACAGGACCAGATCGAAGGGAGTCTGGAGGCAGTTGACAGCGCGGCGCGCACCCTGACGATCAGCGGCATCAAGGTTAAAGTCCCCGCAGGCGCCTTCCTGGAAGGAAAGAAAGACATGCCGATCACGCTGGAGCAACTAACTATCGGAACTCGCGTTGAATGCGAAGGGACATGGACAGGCTCCAGAGAGTTAACCGCCAGCAAGGTTGAGGTAGATTAAACTCTCCATTCCATATTTAAATTCGGCATTTATAAAAAATAAAGAAGGCCCCCTATATGGGCCTTCTTTATTTTTTTTGGCTCCACGGGCTGGACTCCCTCCGGCAAGTTCAGGATAAACTCACCTGCGTTATAGTATCTCGATCAGTCCAGAAAAGGCACTTTATAAAGGGCGCAACCTGGACTCCCGTCAAGTGTTGGCTCGGTAACCTCGTCTACAATGACTCCGACGATCTTGATCGGGTCCTCAGACTCAACACGCGAAGAAGCTGAAACGCCGTCCCTCTTATTGGTTTCGGCTCGTTGCCTCACTGGTGGGGGCGAAGGGCGTAACCCGAGCACTGTTGTAACCAAATCTGAATAATGGCGATCGTAGGCTGCGGGTGTGCTTAGATCAATATAGTACTTACCCTTGAGCCATGAGGGAGATGCTTCTTTCCAAGTGCCTTTCGCAAGTATTGGAATGAACTTTCTATGGTTCTTCTTTGTGTGCACCTCCGCAGTCATGATATCACCCTCGTATCCGACGCCACCATCACGTTGGTCTGACTTCAAACAGTATCGTGGGGTACATACTATTAGGACATAGTCGTTCTCTCGAATTTCCCTCTCCATGAATGTTGGAAGTTGATCACCTGGCACAACATGCCACTGATCGAGAATGGATTCGACTCCGTCTTTGCGAAGCTGAATAGCCAAATCAGCGACCCACCGCTTATGATCATCATCATCCCAGGAATAGTGATTCTTTCACCACCCCGATCCCGCGTTCAAGCATCAGTTCTGCGATAGCCTCGCCATCCAACAACAGTATGGTTATGGCGCCTTTCTTGTAGGAGGCTTCCTCGGCTTCCTTTGTGAATCGGCTGGTGGTCAGGGAGCACGTCATAGAATGATTGAACTATTTTCAATATATCGAGTTGGCGAGCAACCGATCTATTGCCAAGGAACAAGGAGAGATTGGAAATTGCGTAAACCCTGTGTATAGTTACCGGAGAGAGAAGATCTCTATAATTGTAGAGGGCTGGGGCAGGAGGTAATCGTAATACCTCACTGGACGTTACAACTCCTTACGATAGCACCATGGTCCTCGTCCCGGTTCTGTACGCGACGTTCTACCGTATCCCGTCGCCGCACCCGGAGGATCGAGCCCCGTCCCGCGCCGATGACGAGAGCGAGGAAGGCTAAACAACTAGAACCGTTGTAAAACAAGCGGGGCAATCCGTGAGTTCTCGGAAGATGTGACGCGCCGGGTTGAGGCAGCGGTGATAGAAAAGACCGGGAAGTATCTTAATCCCGCGCCGATCATGATGGAGCTGAGCGCGCGCATCACCGAAGCGGGAGTCCTTTCCCTGGCGGACAGTGACCATCTGGAGGCGTATGCCATCGAGGTGATGAAGGGCTACCCGCAGTTGACGATGTTCAACATAGGGGATGAACAGGGGAACTTCCTGATGCCCAAGAGGCTTCCCGACGGCACGTTCGCGACAAAGATCATCGATCGCACCGTTACGCCGCCGACCGTTACCTGGAAATACCGTGACGAAAAGGGTGAAATAACAGGGATTGAGACCTCGACGGATGTCCAGTACGACCCGCGCGTTCGCCAATGGTACGTGGGGGCGAAGGAAGCGGGAAAGGCCTGCTGGACACCCCTCTATATCTTTTTTACCGATGGGATGCCTGGCATCACGGCGGCCTGTCCTGTATATGGCAGCGACGGCAAACTCATCGGCGTCTTCGGCGCGGATATAGAGCTGAGCGACCTATCGGAGTTCCTCCGGGGGCTCAAGATAGGGAAGACGGGCGTCGCAGTAATCATCAATGAGAAGAACGAGATTGTTGCCTGCCCGGATGTGTCCCGCGTTGTTACACGAGATGGTAACGGTGAATTGCGTCATGCGCTGATTGATGAGCTGGGAGTAGGGTGGGTGACGGCGGCTTTCAAGGAATATGCGCGGCGCGGGGCCACGAGTTTCGCTTTCACGCATGAAGGAGATAGGTACAATGCGTCCTTCAAGCGTTTCCCGGATTACTTCGGACGGGACTGGACGCTCGGCATTGTCGTGCCGGAGAGCGACTTCATAGGCTCTATTATCGAGGCACACAAGAACATCCTTGTGATCACGGGCCTTATTCTACTGTTGGCTGTTTTCATCGCCGTTCTCATCTCGCGCAGCATATCAGGGCCTATCGTGCGGCTTGCCGAAGAAACGGAAAAGATCAAGAGTCTCCATCTCGACGAGGAGATTGATATACGCTCCCCCGTAAAAGAGATCCAGCTGATGAGCAACGCGCTCTCCTCCATGAAGACGGGCTTGAAGGCCTTCGAGAGGTACGTGCCGGCTGCGCTTGTTCGCCAGCTCATCCGGACGGGCGAGGAGGCCCGCATAGGAGGACGGAAGAAGGAGCTCACCATTTTTTTCTCGGATATAGCAGGTTTTACGACGATCTCGGAGGGGCTGTCCCCGGAAGAACTCATGGTCCGGCTCTCCGAGTACCTCGACAAGCTCACGAAGATCGTGATGGAGCAGAACGGGACGGTCGACAAATACATCGGCGACGCGATCATGGCATTCTGGGGAGCCCCGCTCGAGGATGACGACCATGCCTTGCACGCCTGCCGGGCCGCACTACTCTGCCAAAGGAAGGTGCGGGAGCTGACCGAGAGTTGGGAGCGGGAGGGAAAGGGTGCGTTTCCGACTCGTATTGGTATTCACACGGGAGAAACCATCGTGGGGAACATGGGCTCGCGGGAGCGGATGAACTACTCCGCCATCGGCGACAGCGTGAACGTGGCCAGCCGTCTTGAGGGGATCAACAAGGTATACGGCACAGGGGTGGTTGTAAGCCATGCGACGTACGAGAAAGTCGCCGGCGCGTTCGTCTTCAGGCCCCTCGACATGGTCACGGTGCGGGGGAAAAAGCAAGAGATCATGATATACGAGCTGATCGGCGAAAAGGGCGAGGACCTCGATCCACGGATACTGGAACTGTGCGAGGTGTTTACACTGGGTGTTGATGCCTACCTGAGGGGAGACCGTGAAGAGGCGGTGAGGATCTTTACCGATATTCGAGAAAGGTTCCCCGCCGACAAGGCGACAGCGATCTATCTCGATAGACTGGGTGTATCGTGACAGGCTCCCACGTTGCCCCTATGTACGCAAACTTCGAAGGGAAATTCACTCTCATTTAACAATTAATAGCGGGCGGCAATTGAACTGAAGTACACTATTCGTACTGGAACCCATGCAAAACGAAACCAGGCGCGGGCGGCTTGCCTTCGCCACAGACGCGGGAGATATCTGATGGTACGACAAACGATTTCCCTTTGTGCCTTGACCGGGCTTCTCGTGGTGGCCGGGGGGGGCGTCTCCGAGCCTGCGGCTACTGTGATCGACAAGGCGGAACCCGTCGCCCGGGACGGCGTGGAACCCAAGGCCAACGAAATCCTCTATCGAGCATGCACGTATCTCCAGCAGGCCAAGACTTTCCAATTCCAGGCCGACGTGACGCGCGACGTGATTCTCTATGACGGTGTGCGGGTGCAGTACGGCGGTGTCTCGAAGGTCACCGTGCAGAGGCCGAATAAATTGCGAGCGATCTTCAACGGCGACGAACGATCCCGTCGGAGCTACTTTGACGGGGAAATCCTCACCATTTATTCCCTCACCCGCAACAACTACGCCCAGGCGAAGATCCCGGGCACGATCGACGAGGCCATCGACCACGTGTTCGAGACATTCGGCTTCTCGGTCCCATTGGCGGACCTCGTCTACGCCGACCCCTACAGCGTGCTGATCGAGAACGTTAACGAGGGGCACTTCATCGGCCGGCACAAGATCGACGGCGTGGTGTGCGATCACCTTGCGTTCCAGCAGGAGCTGATCGACTGGCAGATATGGATCGAGACCGATAAAACCCCCCTGGTGCGGAAAGTGGTGATCACCTACAAGACGGAAGAAGGCTGCCCTGAATACGAAGCCGTGCTCTCGCACTGGAAGCTGAATCCCTCGGTGCGCGACGCTGATTTCGAATTCACCCCGCCGGCGGATGTCGCGAAAATCGAATTCCTTCCGTGCGACGAGGGATCCGGGGAGGAAGAGGAATCCCAGGCCGTCGGAGCCGAAGAAGCGGAGGCGAAATAGCCATGAAACAGACAAATACCAGAAGTAGGATTGGACGGATTTTACCGATTCTCGCCGGCGCGGCCGCGGTGATAGCACTGTGCTTTATGATGTCCAATGCCGACGCCCAACGCCGTGGTGGCGGCGGCCGTGGCGGCGGGGGCGGAGGCCGTGGCGGCGGAGGCGGAAGCCGTGGCGGCGGTGGCAGAAGCCGTGGCGGCGGCCGAGGAAGTGTGCGGCATTCAAGTGCGCGCTCACCAAGCCGACCCACCTCGCGACCGAGTTCGCCTTACACCCGGCCCTCCAGGCCCAGCACTCGCCCGAGCTCGCCATCGACCCGGCCCTCCAGGCCCAGCACACGGCCGAGTTCACCATCGACCCGGCCCTCCAGGCCCGGCACACGGCCGAGTTCACCGTCCACCCGGCCCTCCAGGCCCGGCACACGGCCGAGTTCACCATCGACCCGGCCCTCCGGGCCCGGCACACGCCCGGGTTCGCCGTCCCAACTTCCCAGCCGTCCCTCACGCCCCGGCGGCGGAGATCGCCCCGGCGGCGGAACTCGCCCCAGCCATAGACCTTCCGGCGGCTACAAGGGTGGAAAGGAGTATCATAGTAGCAGTCACTATCACGGCAGTCATTATGGTGGCTACTACCGCGATAAGCACTACAAACACTGGAAAGATTGCCGACGCGATTGGTACCGGTACCGAACGATCAACGGCATAATCGCCGCAGGGGCCTATGTCGCGACCCGTCCCCGGTACTACTCGACAGTCGTGGTCTCCGACACGCCCTACTACTACTGGGGCGGGACGTACTACGCTGGCTCGGGCTCCCGATACGTCGTGGTCAATCCCCCTGTCGGGGCGGTCGTCTACGCCGTCCCTGCCCCGACAACGGTGGTCTACGCCGATTCCCAGCCGTATTACTATATCGACGGGACGTATTATGTAGCCACCGACCAGGAAGCCAACCTGCCCGAAGAAAATCCCGAATACGAGGAGACGCAGGAGGACTCCGGGCAAGACGACCCCGAGATGATCGAGTCGGATGAGCACAACTACGAGGTCGTGGCTCCGCCCGTTGGGGCTACGGTGCCCTATCTGCCCGAGGAAGACGAGAAGAAGACAATCGATGAAAAGACATACTACGTCAAGGATGGCACATATTACCGGGCCTTCGCAAGCGACGGGGACACCGTCTACATGGTGGTCGAAGACCCGACCAAGGCGGGTGAATGATGTAAGGTCATGACGTACCACACAGCCCGCATGCCTCCCCCACCACGGAGCCATGCGGGCTTTTCTTTTGGTTCTGCCGGAAAACGCTGACACAGGCCCGGACGGCGCGTTCTGACAGCCCTGGAATAATCCGGAAAGATATAACTGATTTCCCGGGCCTGGCTTCTACTTTGGGCGGGCAGGAGAGCTCGTGCCGGCGACGGGGACCCGCCGTTGGGGGGGGTAATATGCGGCGCCGGTATGGGGCCTATTGTATAAAGAAGGCCGGTAACTACTGCGGCGGTTGTGATAGTGGACGGAGCCGTGTCGGGGATATTTATAGCCTCGCGAGCGGCTATACCCTCTACTGCTTCGGCTGCGTGCGAACGCAAGGCCGGCAGAAAGAATGAAGGCTATTATAATAGCTGAAAGGATTATCCGCGTATGTATTCGTGGAGAGAGCACTGTCATTCCCCCCTTTCGATTTCGAGCAGAACGTCCATGTCCACCCGTTTGACGCCGGCAGAAGGCCGGAATTCGAAATTCGTATCCGGCAGCTTCGGCGAGAGATTCCAGTCGGAGAAAATCGCCTCGTACTGCGGGTGTTCCGGCTCATCGATGTATGTGATAAGGAACTTGCGCGGCACCGCCTCCTCGCCGGCATCGATCCATATCTGCCAGTCGATCAGCTCCTGGTGAAAAGCAAGCAGGTGGCAATCGTGGCCGTCGATCTCCTGCACGCCGAGGTACTCGCCGCTCTCTATTTTTGCAAAGAGCACCTCGGTCGGCTTGTTGAAAAGGAGATCGGCGAAGGGGAGCACCAGATTGTACTCGTCCATCATGTGATTGAGCATGGCGTTGAGCCTGGAGGGCACCTCTATAGACGCGTAAACGTTTTTCTTCCTGTCCAGTATGGTCAGCTCCTTCCCGTCGTACCAGGCGGTGCGGTTGATGGTGTCGCCGCGCCTGGTCGCGAGCATTTTATCGGGGCGCCTGATCTCCACATCGCATTCTCTGGCAAACTCGATCATGGTACCGTCATCGATAAACTCGTCTGTCCTGACTGTGCCCCGGAAGCTGAACTCCTCGGCGCCGGCCAGTGTCTTCTCCATTTTTCGCAGGGCATCGTCCACCTGCGGGTCGATTGCGCGATTCGATGACAGGGTGGCGCACCCGGCACAGGTGAACAGGATAAGCAGTAAGGCGAGAACGAAAACAGTATTACAGTTTACCATCTCGGGTCCCTCCCGTTAGTGGTTCGACAGGCAGTTTGTGTCTTTATACATTATACCATACCGAATAGTCAAATAACGATTCGCGGAGGCGATTGACGGTGACCCGCGGGGCTGATACGATATCGGTCCTGAGGCGAGTGTAACAGGAGGGCCTGTGGGAGTCCGGAAAATCGAGGAACGGGATATAGATCGACTGCTCTGGATCGAGTCGATTGCATGGCGGGACAGCGTCCAGTTCGACGAGAAGCATCTCAGGTCACAGATTGAAATTTTCCCGGAAGGCCAGTTGTGTTCCGAGGACGAGCAGGGCGAGATATGGGGCTTCGTAAATATGATGCAGTTCAGGTTCGACCCGCGCAGGCCCCTCGACGCATCCTGGAGCGAGATTACGGCGGACGGCTACATCACCACTCATGATCCCGGAGAGAACTGGCTGTTCGGGGTGAATCTCTCGGTGCACCCGCAGGGGTATTTCGCGGGGGCGGCGGATGCGCTGATAGTCGGCGCGGCGAAGGTGTGCGCGTCCATGCATCTAAGGGGTATTCTGCTCGTCGGCCGCTTGCCCGGCTACTCCAGGTGGCTGCGCGACCAGGCGCGGGCGGGCAAGGACCTTAACGGCGCGGATATTGATCTGGCGCGCTCCTACGTGGACACGCGGGTTCACGGGGACAACGGAAACACGCGGCGGCTGGACCCCCAGGTCGAGCTTTACGAGAGCTTCGGCATGAATATCCTCGGACCGGTGGCGAATTTCATCCCCGACAAGAAGAGCCTCGACTTCGGTGTTTCGATGGTATGGCAAAACGTTTTATATTTCCCTTTCTATCTGTTTCCGTCGACGCGCGCGTGGAAAAAGATTATTTACGGGCCGGTCGGGAAGATGATGGAGCGGACTTATCTCGGTGTGTTGACCAAGGTTCAGAGTTCCCGATTCAAAGCTGAAATCCCGGGGCCCGATCTCACGCCCTGACGATTCTAAGACAGGATATCGATGCGAGTCTTGTTCATAAACCCTCCTGAGTGCGCCGCCTCCGGCTTGATCGATCTGGCAGAGTTCGAGCCCCTCGGTCTCGAGATTCTGGCAGCGAGCCTTCCCCACCATGACACACATCTGATCGATCTCATTTTCGAGGAGAAGAGCGTCGAAACGGCGATATCCGAGTTCAAACCGGACGTGATCTGCATGGGATGCTTCACCTCCCAGGTTTACATGGTGAAGGAACTGCTCCGACTGGCTAAACGCTGCAAGCCGGATGTCGTGACGATAGTGGGAGGATACCACCCCACATTCATGCCTGGTGATTTCGATGAACCCTATATCGATATCCTGGGCATAGGGCCGGGCGTGCAGACGCTCGTCGAAGTTATCGATACGCTCGAAGACGGAGGCGACACGTGTACGGTTCCCGGGCTTTACGTGCGGCGCGATGGAGAAATGTTCAGAACTCCCGCTCGCGTATATCCTAAGACGCTCGATAACGAGCCTTTCCCCGATAGGCGTATATCGGCGAGATACAGAAAGAAATACCACGTCTTCGGCGTCGGTCCCATTGCGGTGCTGCGCACGAGCGAAGGCTGCCCCTATCGATGCAAGTTCTGCTGTATATGGAACTTCACGGGGGGGGCCTACAGGGTGCGCTCGCCGGAACTCGTCGCGGATGAACTGGAGCAGATTGAAGAGGATTACGTCTATATTTTCGACGACGATTTCCTCTTTTCCCGTCCGCGCGTGCAGGCCCTCTACGATGCCATCGCATCACGGGGATTAAAGAAAAAGTACTGGTGCTTCGGTAGGGCGGATTTCATATGTGACAATACGGATCTGGTGGAAAAATGGGCCGGGCTGGGGATGACCAACGTCTATATCGGCATGGAAGCGTGCACCGACGCGGAACTGGACGCCCTCAACAAGCGCTCGACCGTCGAAATAAATACCGAGGCGGTTCAAATACTCAGGCGGAACGGCATCACGCCTGACCTGGGATTTATCATGAGGCCGGAGTCCACCAAGAAGGATTTTGATGCCCTCCTCGCCTATGTCAAATCCCTCGGCATACACAGGGATGGCTACGCCGAGTACATGAGCCTGACTCCGCTGCCCGGGACGGAACTATGGGACGAGATGCAGGACGATCTTGTCACCAGGGACTTCCGCTTCTTCGACCTCATATATCCCGTCTTGAAGACGAAAATGCCGATAAAGCCATATTTCCGCGAGCTCACGAAGCTCTACGTGAGGACCTACCTTAACCTTGGCCTCTTCAATAGGACAATACGGGGAAATCCGCTGGGGCTGAACCCGCTGGGCACGTTCAAGAGCGTGATTGCCTCTGCTAAGTTTCTGTGGAAGCTGCTGAAGGCGTGCTGCATGGGCACCCGCGGATACGTTCCCCGCAGTTTTGGGAGTTCGCGAGATCATGCCGACTGAACGCGTCGTGAAGATAGAGAGAATGCCGGCCGACGAGATGTGGAAGCGCACGCTCGGGCCCTACGTGTGCCTGTATGGGAAGTCGATTGAATACATCGAGGAGCGCTTCGGCAGGGACGAGGCGGTCGAATGGGTGAAGCGCATGGAGCGGGACTACCGGGAGGAGCACAGGTCGCTACACCTGAGCGTCGCCAACGTCCTGGAGCGCTTCACGCCGGGGAAGGCGCTGCGCGACAAGGTGGGGCTGCTCATCCTCCGGGAAAAAGTCAAGCGTACGTTCTACGAGTACCAGTTCCTCTACAACGCCACGGAGTACGTAGCGAAAGAGATTCTCGACAAGGGGGGCCGCATGATCGCGGGCAGGCTTGATTTTCAGCAGTGTCCCTATGTTGCTGCCATGAAGGACATCCCCAAGAAGGTCAGGCCTAAACGGGAGACCTTTTGCCGATATGACTGTCGGGGACCGTTTCACGACGAGTTTTGCAAGTTCATAGGGTTTCGCATCCGCATTGAGCCGGCAGGAGAGGGATGCGTGTGGTACATCGATCCGCCGGAAGATCTGATGCCGGAGGATTGAACATCCACCATTCTATTATCGAAAGAGGGCGATATGTGTAAAGAGACCCGGCGCATAGTTCAGCTGCGTAATGTATTCAAATCCTTTAAAACCGGCGATGTAGTAACGGAGGTGCTCAAAGGCGTCGACCTCGTTCTGGCGAATGGGGAATTTGCGGTAATCTTCGGTCCCTCGGGCTGCGGCAAGACCACGCTTCTTAACATTATCGGCGCTCTCGATACTCCTTCATCCGGCTCCGTCAATGTGGGCGGTCAGGAATTGGATCGGATGAACCGCACGCAGTTGACCAAATTCCGCAAAGATAAAATAGGTTTTATATTTCAAGCGTATAACCTGCTTCCCACTCTGACCGCACTGGAGAATGTGGAAGCGGCACTCGAGCTGCTCCCGTTTGCAAGTCGGAAGGAAATGAAGCAGCGCGCGCTCGACTATTTGAGTCGCGTGGAGCTAAGCGACAAGGCAGACAAGTTCCCGGCGCAGCTCTCCGGCGGCGAACAGCAGCGTGTCGCGATTGCGCGTGCCCTGGCGAAGCAGCCACGGCTGGTGCTTGCGGACGAACCCACGGGCAATCTTGACGAGGCGACGAGTGAGCGCATCCTGGGAACCATGCGCACCCTTAATGCCGAAACGGGTGCGACTTTCGCAATCGTCAGCCACGACCCCAACCTGGCGGAGCTGGCCGACAGGGTTGTCCAGCTTTCCGACGGGAAGATTGAGAGTGAAAAAACTCACCCTTAAAGCCTTCCGCGATCTGAAAGCAATGAAGCTGCGCGGGCTGATGATAGTACTTATCATCGCTTGTCAGGCCGCCATTTATTCCGGTGGACTATGTTCGAAGCTCACTCTCTCCCGCTCGGTCGACGATTTCTGCAATAATCATAACCTTGCCGACCTCCAGGTTACGTTCGACGTCACGACGGCCGACCGCCTGCCGGCGCTGGATGACGTCAAGGGCATCAGGAAAGTCGAGTCGCGCCTGGCTCTCGACGGCTCCATTAAACTCGAAGATAATACAACGATCCCCGCCGTCATCATTTTTATGCGCGACGGTGAAAATCCCGCCATCGACACGCTCGATATCGAAGACGGTGTGTTTCCCTCGAAAGGTGATCTCGGTGTCGTGATCGAGCGGGGACTGAAGGACAAAGGCTACACGGTCGGCGATAAAATCACCGTCAGCGCGTACGATTTTACATCGACGCAACCGATCGTCGGCATCGCCCGCAGCCCCGAGTTCCTCGTAAGCACGGCCAATCCGGAAATGCTGATTCCGACTCCCGGCTCTCTTGGCATTATCTACGCACCCGTCGAATGCGTCGAGAAGGAAATCAAAAAGCTGTCGCGCGTTCTCCGCGGCTCCGATCCCGTCAACCAGCTACTCTTCCTGTATGATGATTCCGCCCTTCGGCAGGCTCGGGATCTTCGTCACGACTCCGATCTTCAAAAAAGAATATTAGCCCGCCTTTCGGGTGCGAAGAAAAAGCTCAGGATTAAGAAAGTCGTCAGTCGCAACGAGCAGTTCGGAATAAAGTTCCTGCAGCAGGATCTCAAGATGTTCCGCGTGGTCGTACTGGCCATTGTCGTCATCTTCAGCGTGGTCACTCTCATCGTCACCGGCATCAGCGTGAACCGGGTCGTCATGTCTCAGAGACGGGAGATAGGCGCGCTTATGGCTTTCGGCTATCGTTCGGGCGCGATAATGAAGTCCTGCTTTCTGCTCGGCTTCCTGATGGGTCTGGCGGGGGGGCTCGTCGGCGCCGCGGCCTCTCCGGCCGTGAACTATCTTCTGGCGGAGACTTATGCCTCGGCGATAAGCCTGCCCCCTATAACGCTTGCATTCACTGCGGGGATTCTGATTGAAGGCGTGGTAATCGGGATACTGGTGGCGTCGGTCGCCGCGGTCGTGCCGGTGATCAAACTGGTGCGCCTGACACCCGTCCAGGCGATGCGCGGGGGCACTGACGGCGCAGTGCAGCGCGTTGCCGTGCTTGCGAGGGTCGCGGGCGCGCTCACGGGAGCGCTGTCGCGATCGTTGCCTCAAAGGGCCGCGGCGCGCAACCTCTTCCGCAGGTTAAAACTGACCGCAGCCACGATTCTCCTGATAGCGCTCGGCCTCGGCATAACTGCCGGTTTCGTGATCACCCTCAGTTCCGTTTTAAAAAGCAGCGCCGCCCTACTGCAGCGCAACAAGTGGGACATGATCGCGGACTTCACGGAGCCGCAGTCCGGCAAAAAGGGCCTCGCGCTATGCAAAGAGGCCGGACTCGTCGACCCCGAATTGTTTGTGAAAGGGTACGCGTCAATATCCATCCGTGGGCGCATCGCCGACTACCAGTTTGTCGGCATGCCGTCTGACTCGACGCTGCAGTCACTCAGGCTTACCGAGGGGAAGGGATTCTCCGCCAACGACGCGGACGAGATAATATTCAACGCCAGCTTCTCGGATTGCGCCCCGCCGTCACCGGGCGACACGGTCGTCGTCACGAGCAGGGGGAGGGAGCACAGGCTAACGGTTGCCGGATTGATCAGCTCGCTTTCGACCGGCCAGGCGTATGTTCCCCTCGAAACCGCCCGCCGCATTCTCGGGCTCGAGGCTGAATGCTCGGGGTTCATGGCGAAGCTGGACGGGACGGGGGCAGCCGGGGCAAAGGAGAGGCTCTACGCGTCGGACCTCGTCAGCCGGGTCACGGTGAGGTCGAAACTCGAGAGCGTAATCGAGCAGCAGCTCGCAAAGGCGACCAACCTGATCGCGCTGGCCGTCGTCATCGGCGCGGTCGTCACACTGGCGATCGTGATCAACACCATGTCGATGAACATTCTCGAGCGCGAGGGTGAGTTCGCCACCCTGATGTCGCTCGGGTACGGACGCCTGCCGCTCGCGCGAATGGTGATCACGGAGGTGTTCGCCATGGGAATCGCCGCGCTCGTGCTCGCGGTTCCCATCGCCGTCGGGATTGCGCGTTACATGAACGCCGAGCTGAGCCATGTCTGGTTCCACATCGATACCTACGTGACGCTGAAAGACTTCGAGATGACATTGCTGTTGCCGTTTCTGCTGCTTCCGCTTGCAGCGGTGCCGGCCCTGCGGCACGTGTTCAGGCTCAACATCGCGCTGGTGGTCAGGGAGCACGTCATAGAATGATTGAACTATTTTTGGAAGGTGTTTCTCTCAGAGGCTTCCTCTCATGAGGAGGTAAAATACCTGAGGAAACATGAGCGTACGGGCCGACCTCTTGGAGACGATCGGTTTTTAAGTAAACTCGAGGAAAGGCTTGGGCGAGCTCTGCGGCCCAAGAAAGCCGGCCGCCCGCGGAAGTACGGCGAAAAATAAGTATGGTGTCCCCGGATTAAGTCCAAGATCAGCCCAGCCCTGTAGGGCAATCTTCGTTCTTGTCTTTTTTACCGTGACGGGGAGATACGGTTAGCGTATCATAGAGTAGAGTTTTCCATTATATTTTCAGGCTATATGTGGTAGAATATTACTATTCTGGTTAGAGTACTCCCCGTCAATGCCAAATTTTGACGAGCGGGGAAGGCTCATAATGTGAGTATAACTATAGGGAGGTGCCGTATGAGATATTTCTGGATATCGCTTCTCATGATGCCGATGATGCTCTCCGCCACATCCGCGCTCGGACAATTGATAGAGGTACGTGATGAAGAGGATGCTTTTTCGGATCGGATAGAGCGATCAGATGAAACAAAAGAGCAGGTGGAATCAACGAAACCGCACGTCACTCTTCATCCCGGGCCCGAGGGCAGTCCTGCTGATGCCCGGCAGCTCCTCAAAGACAGGCTCGAGGTGCTTCAGCACAATCGGGTAATCGCCGTACAGCAGAAAAAGCCAGCGGTTGAAATCGCAAAATTCGACGCTCAGATCAAGGATATCCAGCAGCAGCTGACCGCCTACCAATAATATATAACGGATGAGTCGAGAGCAGCGGCCGTGGCCAGCGGGACGGGCATTGTCGCCGGTCGCTGTGCTCGAGTCGCCGGATTGTGGGTTATTTCGAATTTCCACCAGGGTCCTCTCGGTTTTCTTTTTCTTAGCCTTGTGGGCGTGACATTCGAGCCGTGTGATACGGAAAGCCTGCCCTGTACGTTATCTACCTGAGGTAAGGGAAGAACGTCGGTGGATGGAAGACTGCGCAAAAGGCGAGAAAACCTTGGGAAGCCCTCAGAGCGCAGTATGTAATTATATTTCCACTATAAGTCGATATGTAAGCATTTTTCTTATGGTGCGATGGTACTTGGCCTGCGAGTCTGTAATTATTTCTCTTGATTTGCGCTATATTATAACGATAATTCTTGTATTGTAATCGTTTTTCCGGAGGAAGCAATGCTTGAAACCAATAAGGATAAATCGACATACAGACTTGCAGGATATGCGGCGCTTATCGAGCGTTACGACCTCGATGTCATCCCGAACTGGCACAAGTCCCTGGTGACAACCAGCGGAATCCGCCGAATAGACTCAATCAGAGGTGTCATCGAGGAGGTCTACCCATCCAAGTACTGGCCAGGGGATACGCTGGGAGATCATCTTGAATTCGCGCTTAAGTATGACGGGACGAACCTCGCGATCCTTGCCGGCTTATTTCAGAAGGCAGGTGAGGAAGCTCTCCTTGAATATGTCCGTTCCAAACCGACGGGTAAATATGCCAGGCGGTTGTGGTTCTTTTTCGAGTTTCTGACGGGCAAGACACTCCCGCTGGATAACCTGAAGCAAGGTAACTACATCGATCTGCTCGAACCGGATGAATACTATACGGTCACCACGGCTCGCCAAGTTCGACGTCAACGGGTCAACGATAACTTGCTGGGTGACAGCCGCTTCTGCCCGATGGTTCGTAGCACCGATACCCTTCGCGCCTTTGAAACGGCCGACTTGCCCAAGCGATGCCGGCAAGTAGTGTCCAGCTATTCTCCGGAATTGTTGAAGCGGGCGCTCGTGTACCTTTACACCAAGGAGACGAAATCGTCCTTCGAGATCGAACATATTAAGCCTACTTCAACCCGGACCGAGCGCTTCGTGGCACTGCTTCAAATGGCGGAACAAGAGAACTTCTGCCGGAAAACGCTATTGATCGAGGTTCAGAACCGCATTGTCGATGCACGATTCCGCGATTCCGATTACCGGCTAAGTCAGAATTATGTCGGCGAGACGGTCGCCTGGCAGAAGGGAAAAATCCACTTCGTGTGTCCGAAGCCTGAAGACCTGGCCGACCTGATGGGAGGCCTGATCGACGCCCACCAGCGCATGGAAGAGGGTGGAGTGTCCGCAGTGATTCACGCCGCCACCGTCGCCTATGGATTTGTTTTTCTGCACCCGTTCGAGGACGGCAATGGTCGAATCCACCGCTTTTTGATCCACAACATCCTCGCCCGAAGAGGCTTCACACCCGAAGGCGTCATGTTTCCCATTTCAGCGTCCATGCTGAAAAATCCCGCCGACTATGACGCCTCTCTGGAAGCGTTCTCCCGGCAGATCATGCCTTTGGTGGAATACTCGCTCGATGAAGACAGCCGTATGACCGTTTATAATGATACGGCCATATGGTACCGCTATATCGATATGACGCCCCAGGCGGAGGCGCTTTTCCGTTTCATAGATCAGACCATCGATACCGAACTCGCCGGCGAATTGTCGTTTCTTGCCAATTACGACAAGACCAAGAAAGCCATCCAGGAGATCGTGGACATGCCCGACCGGCAGATCGATCTCTTTATTCGCTTCTGCCTGCAAAACAATGGGCGACTCTCCGCACGGAAATGTGCAAGTCACTTCGATTTTCTTACGGAGGAAGAAATCGCTTCGCTCGAACAGGCCGTTCAATCCGCCTACGTAAACACCATTTCAAGTGATGGATGAGGAATGTGGGGGCATGCGACTTCTGCTGATCAGCGACACCCACGACAAGCGATGAGGGAGCGACCGGAGCACGCATCTTCGTTTCCCGTGTCAGCCCGGGGAAGGAGCCCTTCGCGGAACTCGTCGGGGCCCGGACAAAGGCCGACTTCACCATCAGCGGATTGAATTTTGGCTCCCCTTCGTGGACTCATTTAGAACCTGGTTGACTCTACCCCCATGGGAGAGAGATCCTGTTTTTAAAGGAGTTGCTGTGCCGTTTCGCCCGCAATATGCCGCAGCGCGACATCTTGCACCTAATCGTTAAGCCTTTCCTCGGGCGCAAGCGTGGGGCAACAAAGGCGGAACTGATGTCGCGTGAGGAATGAATCGAAGGCAGGGCGCCTTCGAATGTAAGTACAACCCGTCCCGCCCGTGAGCGTCTCCGATAATATTTGGATGTTTTTCTTGCGGCGGTGGCGAATTATATTCTGGTAGAACTTGGCCCTAAGTCTGTGGCCTTAAAATCCTCTCACGAGAGAGATGTTTCATCGCCCGGACTGATCTCTTCCTCCCCGGGCCCTTTCTCCTGTGCCAGGTCGTCAACGTTCGCAACCCTCTTCCTCCTGCCATGCCGGCGGGCCATTTTCTCCTGAGCTTTTTGCTTGCGCTTGAGCTCCTTCTGCCGTTTCGCGAAACTCTCTACACCGCGTTTTCCCAAAGCACTCCTCCCTTCGTGGACTTTATTTAAAATACCATACCCATGGATATGCTACAAACTAATGCGTAGATGCAGAAATAGAGGGGATGGAGTTAAATAGTCAAGTTCTTGTAGACCGTGGAACCTCAACTCGCTAAGTGCAAAAACGAGAAAGGCCCTGTTTTCAGGGCCTTTCTCGTTTTTGCTCCCCGAACGGGTCAAAAGGTAGAACTTTTAAGGCTGTATTTGAGCTCCCTATAAGGGAAAAGAGGCCCAAAAAGGGCAAATCCAAGCCACCACGGCTATACTGGAACCCCATTTCCCTCGCCAGTGAAAGGCAAGAGGTCCTAGAAAATGGGGGATATCCTTCTCAAGCGGACCTTGCATGAATATTTCATTGATGTCAGTAATCGAGGTTTGACCTAATCTCCTGCTGCAGTGTAATCAATCAATGGGCCAGTCAACTATGCTTACAAATCCATATCCCCCTTTAGCAGAACGTTTTAATTCTACTATTAGTCCAACCGACTGCCCTTTTTCCGGGGAATAGTATTTGTTCCACGGTGGTGAATCGGTGATAAAGACACCATAATTACCTTGAGCAAGAACCCAATCCTGCCTGGTAGTCACCTTCGTTACTGGATTAATCTCCGGGGAAGATGAACCTGCGATTCCAGTTATGAAGATCACCTTATCAATAAAATCATCAGGTTTTTTCAAAATGAATTCCAATGACTCACTCGGTTCTCCTATCAAGATAGCTTGTTGGTTATTAGATTCTTGTACATTTATCTTAATTGAGCTTGAGCTCTCGCAGAGGCGCGCTATCCCACCTTTGAAATAAGCGAGATATTTTTCGTCCGGCATAATGCAATGTACAAAACATGAAAATGCACCCGGTGGAAGCTCTAACTCAACGTTCTTTCCGGGTGCCGCGAAGCATTTCCCCACAATATTATTGTTGTCTTTGACTTCTATAAGATACCCAACACTCGGATCGATATGACCCCACTTCAATACAAATGAGCCCTCCTTATTTTTCACCACCCTGAGGTTCTTGACTTTTAGTTCTTTCTTGACAGCATTTTCATTTCGATATTTTGACAAGGCCCACCGTGCGGGTTTATCCACAGCATTATCTAAACCAACCAGTTCCATTAAATAGACCTCTGTTTGATCGCCGGCAACTTTAGCCAGAAACTTTACTGCAAGACCTCGATCATCGGGGTTATATCCCTTGTTAACCGCCAGCTCAAACAGAAGGGGAGCGACTTTTTCCGAGCCTAATTCGCCGAGGCTGAGAATCGCGGCCGCACACACTTCTTCATCAACGCTTCCTGTTAATTTCTCCAATAAGGGGGTAGACTCATGGACCTTGTTTTCGGCGAGATCAAATAAAAGCCTTCTCCTTAAATCGACTCCAAGATCTCCTGATTGAGCAAGTTCGAGATAATGCGACCATCCAAAATGACCATCAACTTTCCGGAAGGCTGCGAGTGTATCTTGCACATCAATATCAGCAATAATGAGAGAGGTGAAAAATTGCGCCACATCCTCATCCGGATAATTACCTAAGGCACGAATAATTGACGATTTTGCTCCATCAGGCGCCTGGGCAAAAGATGTAAGCAAAGCATTCTTTGCAGCATCTGTTCCCTCATTAGCGAGTAAGTTTGCGGCCTGCGTCCAGTTTTGTTCACCTGCTTTTGCGTCCTGAAGGATGTCTCTTAATTGTTTGTTGTCAGGTGGAGAATCCAGAAGATTTATTCCAGTGGACTGGGCCAACGAAATACTGCACAAAGTAAAAATAATCAAACAACCTGCCATATCGCGGATTATGGGGGGGGGAAATTTCATATGTAAGTCTTCAAAACCTTTCGGACTACATAGGACGATTTCTAAGAGACAGTTTTGCTAGCACGCTCTCCATATGGTTAGATTATAGCCCTTTTCTCAGGTTGTAGGAATACCTTTTTCTCAGTATTTCCTCCTTTGATTTGCTCCCTTGCGTGAGCCCAGCGTCCTCTACACAATACATTTATATACGGGGTATTTTTGAGACTTAGGTTTGTTGAACTATTTTTTTAGTCCAGGAAAAAACGGGAAATCTCACTAAGAGACCTCCCGCAGTGTGCTCCCCGGGCGGGACATCAAACCTCGGCCCGATGAATCGGGCCTCTTTAGAGGGGGACCCGTCCCCCTCTAACGGTCGCTTCGCCCCTCGATAAACTCGGGACTCCGCTCCCTGTTACCCCCAACGACGCGGGGGAGGCCTCTCCCCCGCACCCCCTCAGGTTCGCCTGTCCCGAGCGAAGCCGAGGGGAGTCCCGCCAGAATCTCATCAGGGTCAAACCCTAAATTCTAGATTGTGGATTTGCGTGATTTGTTCGCCGCTGATTCCACCCAGTTCCCGGCCAATCTCCCTCAGGCTCTTTTTTCGGTAATTTAACCGATAACAGATCTCCACCAATAGCTGCCTGGCTTCCTGTAACGGATTCCTTAACTCCTCTTCCATGGCTCCAGAGTATCATGATTATACCCTCTGCCAACTTAGTATTTAGGGTTTGACCCTTAACTTGATCTTACCTCGCAGCTCTCAATTAGGTGCTGCCATGCCCACCGTGTCGTTGCCCTCGGGTATCTTCCATAGGTCGCGCGATAGGGGCGACGGGTTGCGTGATATCGCGTCCCAGTAGGTCCAGTCTCCCGGCTCGGGCGCGGTCCAGACGTAGAAGCCGTAGTCCCCGACGTAGTTCTCCATCACGCCCAGCTCGTCGGGGCCGCCGCGACCTATGCCGACAACCTGCTCTATGTCGTCCCTCTGGGGGATGACCCAGAAGTCGCGCGCGAGGGCCGACGGGTTCCGCGCCATAGCGTCGAAGTACGTCCAGTCGCCCGCTACAGGCATGTTCCACACGTACAGGAGGTAGTCTCCTCCGTTGTTCCTCACCACCAGGAGGCTGTCGGCTTCCCCGTCCCCGGTCGTGTCGAGGCCGCACATCGCCGCAGCGTCGTCGCCCTGCGGTATGATCCACAGGTCACGCGCAAGGGCCGAAGGGTTCCTCGCGTGCGCATTCCAGTACGTCCAGTCGCCCGGGACAGGGCTGTTCCACAGGTAAAGGTTGTAGTCGCCGCCCTGGTCCCTCATAGAGGCGATGTGCCTGCTGCCGCCGTCGGCCGTCATGACCGTGACCGTGTCGTTGCCATGAGCTATCATCCAGAAGTCGCGCGCGAGGGGCGATGGGTTCCGCCCGTCGGCGTCCCAGTAAGACCAGTCGCCCGGAACCGGCACGTTGTAGAGGTAGAGGTTTCTGTCTGTGCCTGCACCGTCCGCCTTCAGGACTGCAAGCTCCTGCTCTCCCCCGCCGTCCGCGTCCACCTCCGTCATAGCAAGCGTGTTGTTGTTCACCGGTATCATCCAGAGGTCGCGACCCAGGGGTGACGGGTTGCGACCCAGAGCGTCCCAGTAGGTACTGTCCCCCGCCTCCGGCAACTCGTAGCCGTAGAGGTTGTAGTCGCCCCCTGCATCCTTCATCAGCGCCAGGGGCACGATAGGTCTCGGTGTGTTTGTTACAGTCGGCGTCTGTGTGGGGGTGTTCGTCGGTGTCGGTGTCATCGTCGGCGTGTTCGTAACGGTCGGCGTATTTGTAATTGTAGGCGTTTGAGTTGTCGTAGGCGTGGATGTTATGGTCGCCGTATTTGTCGGCGTGCCGGTAACCGTGGGCGTGGACGTGGGATCGGAAAACACATAGAGCCTGTCGTTAAAGGCCCCCACGTAGACACGGTTATCCGGGCCTATTGCGGGTGAGGACTCGATATAGCTTCCGACCTCATAAGTCCACAAGAGGGAGCCCGTCGGGTTGAAGGCATAGAAATTGTTGTCGTTAGTTCCTATGTAGACCCGGCCTCCGGTATCTATGGCGGGAGAGGAGGTTATGGGCATTACGGTCATATAGCTCCACGAGAGAGAGCCCGTGGCGTTGATGGCGAACACCTTCCAATCACCTTCAGATCCGATATAGACCCGCCCGTCGTTTCCTATGGCGGGAGAGGATTCTATATTAAATGCGGTCACGTAGCTCCACACGAGGGAGCCTGTGGAATTAAAGTAGTATATATTACCATCCATAGATCCAACGGCGACGTGGCCGTCGCTGGCGATTGCGGGCGAAGACATCTGAATATTGCTTCCGGTGAGATAACTCCATGAGAGGGAGCCCGTGGAGGTAAGGGCGTAAAGGTTGTCATCGAACGATCCCACGTACACCCGACCGTCGGAGCCGACGGCGGGGGACGATTCGATAGATTGGCCGGTCAAATACGTCCACGCACGAGAGCCGTTTGAGTTGAGGGCGTAGAGCCTGAAGTCACGGGACCCCACGTAGATCCGTCCGTCGGAGCCGATGGAGGGAGATGAGACCACATCGTTTCCGGTCACGTAGGTCCAGGAGAGATAGCCCGTAGGGGTGATAGCGTACACGTTCCAGTCGCGAGACCCCACGTATACTCTCCCGTCGGAGGCGATGGCCGGAGATGAATCCACAAAGTACCCGGTAACAAAACTCCACGCACGAGTGCCGTCCGAGTTGAAGGCGTACAGCCTGTGGTCGCGGGACCCCACGTATATCCGCCCGTCGCTGCCTAAGGCGGGAGATGAATGCAACCCATCCCCAGTCAGGTAACTCCACGCGAGCAATCCCGTCAGGGGCCCCGCGTAATCGCTCTGGCCCGTGTGACGCGCATCGTTGCGGAACTGGTGCCATGGGGCCGATGCCAGAACCGCCTCGATATTTAAAAGCGCCATCAAGCTTATTAAAAGAGAAACGACGGCCATCTTCTTCATCTTCCGCCCCTTTCCTTCTTGTCTGCTACTGTACCTTTGCAAATGGCACCCGTATAGAGCAGGCGTTATTGTAGAGTTACCCAACTATCAGGATAAATATTTGACTGCGTAACTGACGAGCCCACAGCACTTCGTTCAACTTGTTAACTTTTTGAACAACAAATGATCTTTTCATATAGCTATTTACCGAAACAGGTATACAGGTGATTCGTTAAGGCTCCTGTAAAATAGTAACTGCTTTTATATCAATTGGTTAAACACCAAATTGTTTTCAATTTCCCTCACAATTTTCTTGACTTAATGAGTGGCATATTTTACTATATCACCTTGCAGTTCA